>CAYWWC010000017.1:0-28473 GCA_964461615.1 uncultured Anaerolineae bacterium | reverse complement strand
AACAACCACCCCAACCGGACAAACCTCTGTGCCCTACATAGCGGACAAACCTATCATCCCACTACACATTGGGTTGACTAATCCTCCTCGCTGATGTATAATAGACTCCAGCCTTGACAGAAGGCAAGAGGGATTGGTCATCCTGCCGGGTCGTCTCGTAGGTCTGGGTGAGAAATACACTATTGTGGATTGACGTTTTACGGCGACGGAGCCTCGTGTCAAGCTCAAACACTTGTAGCGGTCATTATCAACGCGATAGACTGCTAGGTCAGGCGAAGCTAGTTACTCGGGACCTGTTCGAGCTACTGGAAGAGAACGATTACTATCTGCACCGCGCCTTTCGTTGAGAGAACATTCGTGAATCAAAGAGGTTGACCAATACAGTTCCACAACGATGAGTTCTTATGTCGTCTTCCCTGTGTATGTTGATATTCCCCCCACTGAGTGGGCGAGGTTCCCTTCTGGGACTAGATTTTAGCCCCTACGGTCGCACGCTTTCAGCCCAGACGTTCACGTTCAGGCGGGGCTGAGGAGGTAGGCGGCTATTCCCGTCTCTGGCATCAGATCGCTTGGCTGTTCGTTTCTGCATAGACGGTCAATCATATCAGTGCCTGGGCACAGGTAGCCCGTTTGCATGCTGCACGTCATCTTCTCCATGACCACTGGGAGGCCCATCGCGTTCTACCTACATCAGGCAGGAGACTCCGAATGGTTTTCTCGGCACCGCTTGCCCGAAAGCCGAACATGTCTGCTTAGACAAGCGTTGGCCTTAAGGAGTGTTTTATGATGTCGATCAAGCTGGACCGCTTGCAAGAGTTACTGATTACTGCCTCGCGGACCTTTGCGCTCAACATTCCTATGTTGCCCTCCCCGCTGGTCGAAGCGGTGACCTTGGGATACTTGCTTTTCCGGAATGCCGATACGATTGAGGATGCCTATCAGTGGTCCAAAGAGCGGCGGATCGCCGAATTGGGAATCTTCCTCAAGGTAGTCAATCATCCCGCCGACCTCGAAGGCGCGCAACGTTTCGCCGCCCTCTACCAGCACGAGAGACAGGTCAAAGATCACCATCACGTCGAGCTACTGCGGCAAACACCTTTCCTCCTCGAGCAGTTCAACGCCTTGCCCAAGGAATACCGGCTGATTATGATCGAGCACATAAGCCGCACCATTCGGGGGATGCAGGCGTGGGTAGACAGCCATGACGAGCAGAACCGACTGAGCTTGTCCCGTCTCAAACAACTCGAGGATTACTGCTACACGGTGGCAGGAATTGTGGGAGAGATGCTGACCTCGCTCTTTGCGGTCTACTCGCCCCAGATCAGGGATGGTCGGCTGCTACAGCTACGAACTCTCGAAGTCGGCTTCGCTACCGGTCTGCAGCTCACGAACATCATCAAGGATGCCTTCCGCGATCATGGCGAACACCGACATTACATCCCCGAGCAATTTCTCCCCTTCGGGCCAGAGGATGGCATTGAGTGCATCTGGCCTATGATCGCTTATGCCTATCGCCACCTGCGCGAAGGGATGGAATACACGCTGATTATCCCTATCAAGGAGGTCGGCATTCGCAAGTCCTGTCTGCTGCCAATCAGCCTGGCTGCGGCTACCTTGGTTCACCTATATGAACACTCCGAGGCACTGTTTTCCGGCACCGATGTCAAGATCAACCGGGCGACGGTCGGCAAACTACACAGAGAGGTCGAGGTCGTGGTCGCCGACGATGACCGCGCCTGGCAGTTTTGGGAACGCTTGACCCTCCCTCTGGTCTCATTGACTAAAAGATACTCCCTCTGACCTGCAAGGCCCTCGGCAGCAATCGCCAAATGAGCCTGCCGGCCGCTGTCGCCCTGGAGTTGGTGCACAACTCTTCCCTCGTCCACGACGACATCCAAGACAGAGATACCGAGCAGAGGCACCGCCCGGCCGTTTGGAGCGTCTGGGGAATGCCACAAGCCATCACCGACGGTGATGGCTTGCTTGTTCTAAGTAACCTACCAGAAGTTCTTTGCACTGTGCTGTACGCCCAGTACAGTGCACTTTCCCCATGCAGCAAAACCGCTATTGCGGGGCGTCCTCGCCCCGTCTGGTGGCCTTCTACCCCTGAAAATCGAGGCGGGGACGCCCCTTCGTAGCAAGGGAAAAGGAACGAAGGCCCACAAAGAACTTATGGCGACCTCCTTAGCGGCGCAAGCCAAAGTGGTCTTCCATGCGCTCACCCAGGTCAGTGAAGGTTTGGGCATAGATTTCGGACATTACGAACAACGTAGGACCGGTGTCAAAGCGATGCCCAGCTTTGACTAGGCGGCCGCAACGCCCGCCCACTCGCTCGCCTTTTTCCACTACAGTGACCTGGTATCCGTGCCGCGCCAAACGGGCAGCAGCAGCGATACCGCCTACGCCGGCGCCAATCACCAGGATGATTGATGAATGGTGTGGTAGATAAGGGTCCCGAACATCAACCACAGAATCCTATAGAGGGAGTACAAGATAGCCCATGAAATGGTTGACGTAGCTACTGCATCGAAGCTACTTGGGAGACTTTTCCAGACTAGGTGCTCCATCACCATGAAACTTGTCAGTATGGACAGGCCTACCAGTAGCGTTGGGCGTGTGGGCAACGTTGTGACTTGGTAGCGCAGTCGCCTGTACTCTTCCTAACTTGCCTTCAGCGCAGGCTGCAAGGTCGTGAGCGCCGCGGCCGCTCTCTCATCCAAATAGTGCAGCACTACCAGGAAGAAGGCAATCACCCCTGCCTCGAATGCCTGCACAGGGAGGAATGTGCCAATAGGGTAGAGACCTTCAATCATAAGACGACGGTTTCGATCAAGAACAAAACTAGCCCAATTCCAAGGTAGTACAACCAGCTCGATCCCGGCAATCGAGCCACCCAAGCGGTGAAGCGGTTGAGCCAACTCGGTGCGTATGGCTGCGGATTGCCTTCGCTCTTGGAATTGGCTTTGTCGTCCGCTGCAACCTTCGCCATAGCTATCTCCCCTTTCCGTTCTTGTCGTATAGAAATCGGAAGCTTCGATTTCCCTAAACGCACAAAAGGTCAACTACCTCCCCCATCGTCCCTGCCACCTCGACCCTAACCCCCAGCCTCTCCCCTATCGCGGCTGGGCTCATGTCGTCGAGGGTCAACTTCCCGGAGGCGTCGAACATGGCACGGGGGAGGAACACGACATCGCAGAGGTCACCTCCTCGCAAAGCCTCGACCACGTCCCGCCCCGTGAGAAGTCCCGAAACGGTCACCATCGGCCCGAAGAAGTCGTTGATGACGGGGACGACTTCGATTTCCAGCCCCGTCCTCCCCGCCAGCTTCGCCGCCACATCCCCCAACAACGGCGCGATCAACGTCCCACAAACCAGGGTAACCTTCCCAGCCCGAAACTCGAAACCCGAAACCCGAAACTCATCATCAAGGAACACCCTGGTCAACCCCACCCCATTCTCCAGTTGGGGAAAGCCATCGTACTCTTCGGCCGGGGGCAACTCCAGGCCTGTCAGCAGATACCACTCGTCGGAGGCATACACCAAGTTGAGCCCGTGCTGGCATCGGTACCCTCGCTGCCAGTCTGAGATCTGAGCGAGGATCGCCCCGGCCTCTTCGGGCGCATAGGTGCGAAAGGGGCAACGATGGTACCTGGTGAGGCCCAGAGGAACGACGGCGATGGACTGCACCGCCGGATGGAGGGCGGCCAGTTCGGCCACGGTGTGGGCCAAATGCTGATCATCGTTGAGGCCGGGGATGAGCACGATCTGAGCGTGAACCTGGATGCCCAGGCTCCCCAGCCGCCTCAACTGCTCCACGACGTCGGGAGCGGCAGGGCCGCCCAAGATGCGGCGGCGCAGAGCCAAATCGGTGACGTGGACGGAGACGTAGAGGGGGCTGAGGCGCTGCTCGGCCAGGCGGGCCCAATCGTCCTCAGTGAGATTGGTCAAAGTGACGAAATTGCCAAACAGGAAGGAATAACGATAATCATCGTCTTTTATGTAAAGAGGTCGCCGCATCCCCCGCGGCATCCCTTTGAGAAAACAAAACTCGCAGCGGTTGTTACACCGGCGAAGGCCATCGAAAGTCGGCGCGGCGAACTCGATGCCTAGCCCCTGGTCATAGTCCCGCTCCACCTGATAGACGATCCGCTCCCCACCTCTTTCTACGGCCAGCTCCAGTTCTTCCTCAGCCCCGTAAAAGCGATAATCAATGACGTCGCGCAGGACGTGGCCGTCAATGGAGAGAAGCACATCGCCAGGTCGCAGGCCAAGCTCCGCAGCGATGCTGCCTGAGCGCACCTCCGCGATCACCCCGCCTTTGGTCAATGATTACCTCCCCCGTATAATATGTTCGTAGTCAGGCACGCAACGAAGTGAAGTGCCGGGCTAACGCCACTCCGCCACTCCGCTCCGCTATGTGGCTTACTACAAACCTCCCTTGGACAGGTTGCTGGAGCTGCTCGGCGGAAAAGCGAGGTGCTCCTCAGTGGCCAAGTCGAGGTCGCTGTAAACGCCTCTACGCTCAGGCGGCAACAGGGAGGCCATTTGATACATCCCCTCCTCGGTCATCTTGCTCATGATCTCCCGACCGGGCCTCCTCTGTCCAGAGGAGAAGCGAAAGGTCTTGCCGATGACTATCTTGACAGGTGTGCGGCGCAATCTTGTCAGATTGGCCCAGAAGCGCTCTCCCCCTATGATGACCATAGGTAAGATGGGAGCATTAGCTCGCAGAGCGATGAAGGTCATGCCAGCGTGGCCCTCCTGCAACTGCCCGTGTCCGCTCCTCGTGCCCTCGGGAGCCATGAGCAATGCCTCTCCGCCAGCCAGCACTTCCAGGGAGCGACGGATGGCCTGGCGATCTACTTCGCCCCGGCGCACAGGGAAAGCGCCGTAGAGCCTGGCGATAATGCCAAAGAGGGGATGGCGGAAGTTCTCGATCTTGGACATTATCACCAACTCTCGAGGCATCACCGCGCCAGCCAGCGCCGGGTCGAGAAAGTTGGTGTGGGTAATGGCAAGGATCAGCGGTCCCCCAAGGGACACGTTCTCCAGGCCGACGACCTCCAACTTGAGGAGGATCTTGGCCAGGATCCGGACGACAGAATTAGAAAAGCGACGAGTCCACATCCTTCATCCTCGATGGCCTCTTGCTGCTCCACAGCCCGTCCCCGGGCGTCTTTGAGTCATCAACTGGACTGCTGTTCAACACTCACCACCATAGACGCCCCGATATTCGGGAGTCAGCATGGCGGCGATACAATACATGATCTCATCGGTAAGCTCGGCCACCTGTTGACGCCGCGCCTGGGGCTTGCTGGCCCGGGGCGGCGTGACAATGACTTCGCCGAAGGTAACGGTCAGCCTCGGACGTCGCAATCGCTTCAGGTCCGACGGAACAGTTTCTGTGCCCGTAATGGCCACGGGCAGGATCGGCGCGCCACTGTTCAAGGCCAGGTAAGCAGCGCCTTGCCGCGCCCGCTCCAGGGCGCCGGTCAAGCTCATCCTGGCCTCAGGGGCCAGGGCCAGCATCTTACCCTCGGCCAGCGCTTGCAGGGCTCGCCGGATTACATCGCGGTCGAACTGGTCACGATGTACGGGGATAGCGCCATAAAGCCGGAGCAACTGGCCGGTGATGGGAACGTGATAGAGATTCTCCAGAGCTATGCCCTCTACAGGCTGGGGCAGAAAAGGTACCACCAGGGCGGCATCAAGATGCGCCAGGTGGTTAAAGGCAACCAGCAGGGGGCCGCCCGTAGGGATGTTCTCCGAGCCCGTTACCTCCAGATGCGTGAAGAGCTTCAGAAACACCTTCATGGCAGAAATGGCGAAACGTCGAAAAAACAATTGTTCTTTGCTCATACCAACTCCTCCATTCTGTCCAGTACCTCAGCTATGCTCAGCCCTGTAGTATCAATGATGATCGCGTCGTCGGCTGGACGGAGGGGAGCCGCCTGCCGCTCGCTGTCAATCTTGTCCCGCCGACGCATGGCCGACAGAACCTTCTCGTAATCGGCCTCTTCTCCCCTTTCCAGAACCTCCCGATGACGGCGGCAGGCCCTCTCCTCAGCGGTGGCCGCTAGATAGACCTTGAGATCCGCCTCAGGAAGAACCACGGTGCCGATGTCTCGCCCCACCATGACGATGCGTCCTTGTCGCCCGATTTGCCGCTGTTGATCCGTGAGAGCCCGGCGCACGCCGGGGTAGGCTGACACGGGCGATACATTAGCATCCACCTCTGGCCGGCGGATCTGCCAAGTGACATCCTGGCCGTCGGCAAAGACGGTGTACTGCCGCCCATCGTCAACAGTGGGCCGGGCGATATTAATGACGATGCTTTCGGCCAGAGCAGTGATGGCCTCCTCGTCAGCGATGTCAATCCCCTGCTCAAGAGCAACCCAGGTGACAGCCCGGTACATCGCACCCGTGTCGAGGTGGAGGTATCCCAGCCGCTGGGCCAGGAGTTCCCCGATGGTGCTCTTGCCCGAGGCGGCAGGGCCATCAAGGGCGATGGTGGATGGTTTCACTCTTCAGTTTCCTCACTTCCCTCTCTGTCAAATACCGCCACTTCCCCACCGACAAATCCCCCAGCTCCAGCGGCCCAATCCGGACCCGGATCAGCCGCCGCACCGAGTAGCCCAGGGCAGCACACATCCGACGGATGTGACGCTTTTTGCCCGTGTGGAGGGTGATGCCCAGCCAGACCATGCCCCTGGGGGCCTCTTTCCAGCCGTGGACTTGCGCCTGCGTCCCCAGCCGCGCCAGCCGCTGGACAGCATCAGCCCGGAGCATCTCTCCGTCCTTCTTCACTCCATTCCGCATCCGCCGCAAAGTAGCGGTCGTGGGTCTCCCCACCACCAGAACCAGGTACTCTTTCTGGTGCTCATAGCGGGGATGGGTGAGACGATGGGCCAGCTCCCCGTCGTTGGTGAGGAACAGTAGCCCCTCGCTTTCGGCGTCCAGGCGACCCACCGGGTAGAGTCGCTCTCTATTCGGAACCAGGCCCAGTGCCGAAGAACGGCCACGGAAATCTCGGGTGTCGCTCAGATAACCCCGTGGCTTATGGAGGAGGATGTAGACCTTCTTCTCCAGAGCGATGGGCTGCCCGTCGACTTCGATGGTGTCCTGGCCGGGATCCACTTTGGTGCCTAGCTTGGTGACTACCTGGCCGTTGACCCTCACCCGACCATGCAGGATCATCTTCTCACACTTTCGCCGCGAGGCAACGCCGGCGTGGGCCAACACTTTCTGGAGACGCTCCATCAGCTTTCTCCCCGTTCCCCTTCATTATCCAGCGGCGGCAGCTCGGCCAGGTCCTGCAAGCCAAAGTGCTGCAGGAACTCGAAAGTAATGCCGTAGACGATGGGGCGCCCAGCCTGGGACAGACGCCCCACCGGCTCGACCAGGCCCTTGTTGACCAGAGTGCGCAATACGCTGTCGCAATTGACGCCCCGCACGGCCTCGACGCCGGACCGGGTGATGGGCTGCTTGTAGAGGACGATGGCCAGGGTCTCTAGCGCTGGAGCGGAGAGTTTGCTGCTGGTCGGCTCCAAACCCAGGAAGCGTTCAATGTGCGGAGCCGCCTCAGGGGCAGTGACTATCTGCACCCGGCCTCCTTCGCGCTGGAGACGCAGCCCTCGCTGCTCATACTCCTCACTCAATTCTTCCAATGCCTCCTCAACCGCTACCCGCTGGGCGCCGATGGCCGCTGCCAAACGTTCAACGGTCACCGGCTCATCTGCCACGAAGAGTAGGCTTTCGATCAGGGACTTGATTTCCAAGCTCCCCTCCCCTAAAGCTTGCTCTGAGCGGTGTCCTGAGCCTGCCGAAGGGCAAGGCCGAGGGGTCGGCGGAGAGGCTGGGGGGGGGGGCATACTAGACATCCTCGTAGGCCGCTGGCGGCTCTGGCGTATCGGGAGTGTCCGAGGCCATCGGCGACTCAATGGGAAGGTAGATGTCCTCTGAGACCATCGGCGGCTCTATTACATCAGGTATTCGCTTCGGAACCGTCGGCGACTCTGTAGAATAGGGGGAATACTTGATGTTGACCCTAACCTTGCGCAGCTTCAGCCCCATCTTGTCCTCGACAGCCTCCCTGGTCACCTGGCAGACCTCCTCAGTCTTGGTTGGGACGTCAACCTCTGGGCTGGTCTCCAAGTCGAACTCCACCTCCACGCCTCCCCGCCTGCCCCGGACATTCGGCTGGACCAAAACAACGTCATCGAGGCGGCTTATGCTGCGCTCCAACCGACGAGCGATGGAATCCACGGCCAACTCCGCCTCGCCGCCGCTGATGCTCTGCACCCTGATGGCCCTGGACTGCCGCCCTCGCCTGAACTCAAGCCAGATCAGCACGACACAAACGACGTCCACCAGCAGAGCCAGGGCGACACCTGCCACCAGCAAGACGAGCGGATCGGCCAGCGCTAGGTTCATGTCCAGGTTCCACAGCCACTCCTGCAAGACCTCGATCACCGGCCGAGGCACGACCAGCACGATGGTCGCAACAAGGATGGTCGCCAACAGGAGCAAGACCACTACCACACGATTAAATTTGCTCATTAGAAAATCTCCTTTCTCAATATGGTTATGCGAGAACTCGCACCCTATCCAAGATTATACACTATCTTTCCTACTTCGTCCAGCCAGCGCAGCGCTGCCAGTCACCAGGCCCAACAACGCTATCAAGCTGATGGCAGCCCCCAGCTCGAGAGAGAGAGGATCGTAGATGAACTCTACTCTGTGCTGGCCCTCGGGCAGGTACACCGCTCGGAAGAGAAGGTTCGCTCGGTAGATGGGCGTCTCCAGACCGTCAGTGAGTGCTCGCCAGCCCGGATAGTAGGCATCGGTCAGGACCAAATAGCCTTCTTCAGCCAGATTGGCAGAAATCACGATGCGCTCTGGCTCGTAGGACAGCACCTCTACCTCGTCCTTCCCAGCCCCCCCTCTTTCCCCCCCAACCTTGGGGGAGATGAAAGTGGAGGACAGTCCTCCCTGCCCATCCGAAGCCAAGATCACTTCATTCTCAGGTCGGAAAGCAGGATCTTTCATGGCCGCAATTGCCCCCTCATCGTCCAGGACCCGCGCCCGGTGAACGACGAAGGCCCGCGGCAGACTGTCCAGACCCTCGTAGATCTTCACGTCGCCGCTGTGCACCACACGGAAGCGACCATCGGTAGAAACGACCACAGGCATAAACGTACTTGTCCTATCGTCAATCAGACTGAGGCCCCGCAGGTGCAGCCGGCCAACTGGGGCCAGATACTCAATCGAAATCTGTCGCGGGATCAGGGCTTCGCCAAACTCGAGGCGAGCAATGTAGTCATTCCCTTGAGGGTTGTCTCGCCAGTGACGGCACACCCTGGCCTGGTCATGCTGAACCCCACCCCCGGCATATTCGCCCTCTGAGGTCTCGATTCCAGCCCGCAGGAGGCGGGTCTGCACCATCCCCAGCTCATCGGTGAGCGTCACCTGAGCCACTGGCGCCCCGTTGGGCAGATCAGCCGCACCCTCCAGGTAGGAGACCAGGCCCAGCGAGGTAGCGGCGAACGCGGACGATTCCGCGGGCAGTTCCGTCTCTTCCACCTGAAAAGCCGCCCCAGGGCCAAGAACGGCTTGGTGGCCCAGGTCGTAGTAGACACCATCCACCCAGACATCGCGAATCTTGTCCGTGACGACGTATTTGACGTTGAGTAGGCTCAGGATCCGCGACGGGGGTATCTCCTTCAGACTCTCCCGCAAGCGGCCATCGGGCGCAGGTTCGGGCAGGAACAGTCGTTGTAATTCGACGTAGCGCTTGAGGGGGAGCACTCCGCCGTCGTAGCCGTCTACGCTGGGGATCTGATAGACGAGGGGCAGGTTGGGGGCCAGGATCTCCTTCAGCTTGGTCGCCACCACGTAGTCATAGATGGCCTGTGGAGACAGTTGATCCTCGAAAATCTGCTGTATCCCCCCCAGATCGCCGGGATCAAAAGTCAGACCTGAGATGCTGAGAAACCGATCCGTTGGCTGTCCGTCGGCCAAGAGATAAGCCGGAGCGGTGCGCAGGGAGGAGTAGGCTTCCGGGGCGGTGGGATGGTTATAGGCCAGGCTGCGGCTGGCAGCGAACAGTTCCCCGACGACGATCAGAGCCACTATCAATCGAAAAGCTGGTCGCGTCGCATAGGCCTGTCCTGAGCGATGTCGAAGGGCCGACATTCCCACCGCCACTAACACAGCGGCCAATAGAACCAACGGCAGCCAGGCTAAGAAAGTAGACCGGGTTGGGAAATCGAGGAAAGGGGAGATGAGAACCAGGGGAGCGACCAGTACGCCGATGGCCACCAGCAGACGACGACGGACGAAGCGCGACAGTTCCCCCGCTCCACGGCCGACCACCTCGGCTTTAGCTGGGAGGGAATAACTTAGAAAGTCCGCTCCCAGCCCCGCTAACATGGCCCCGCCGAAGGTGTAGAGGTATAGCCAGCGAGCCGGCGCTCGGAAGAGGTTAAAGCCCGGCATCAGTTTATACAAGACAAAGTAAAAGGGATTATAGCCCCCCAGGCCCAGGAACAGGCCCAGAGCTGTCAGGAAGATGAGGAAAGGCCGGGCCGAACTGCGCCGCTGGAACAGGGATCCGACGAGGGCCAGGGCCAAGGCGACGATGCCCAGATAGGCGACGTACTCGCTGAAGACCTCCTCGCCGCCAAAGGTCGGCAGCAGGGAGAGGAGCAACAAACGCGGCTTGAGAGAGAAAGAGGCGGCCTCACGATATGAAAGTCCTCCACCTCGCACTGAGAGCTGTGAAAGCTCCAAAGTTGGCAACAACTGAACCGCCGCCAGAGCCACGCCGATGATCACTATCATAAGGTAGATCAACAAGCTGCGCCCAACCTTCCCCCTCAGCTCCCTCCATTTCTGTCCGCTGAATCCTGCCAGTCCGTTGTTCCACAGCAGTGGAAAAATCGTATAGGTCCCCAAAGCAAACAAGGTGATGTACGACGACTGAGTGTGGCCGGCCGTGAATTGCAGCCCTACCACCAATCCGGCCAGCAGAACATACAATCCCTGTTTACCTCGCTTGGCCTGGATTGCGTGCAACCTGCGGCTGCCATCACGAGCCAGATCGAACAGTAGAAAGAGCAGCGGCAGCCAGGCGGAGCAGTTCAACTGGTTGACGTGCTCCACCTGGGCGCCAACGAAACCACTGAGGGCGAAAATCGTCGCCGCCAGCCATGCTCCCCATCGCCCCAGCCGCAGCGAGCGACGAGCATAGAGGTAGGCAAAAAGCCCGGCCAGGAAGACGTGCAATACAATGGAATAGCTGACCATCTTGGGCACAGACAGCCAGTAGAGGGGAAAGTTCAGGGGATAGAAAAGCGCGGTTTGGGCGTTGGCCAGAAATGGCACGCCCATGAAGAGGTACGGATTCCACAAAGGCAAGCGACCCTGGCGTATGACTTCTGCGGCGTAGGCTTTGTAGGGGTAGAAGTAGGTGAATACGTCCACTCCTACCAGAATGAGATTGGTAAAGACGATCTTCCAGAAGAAGGCCAGCGTGGAGACGAGCAAGGCGGCCACAGCCAGAAGGTCTCTATCTACGCGAGACGTGAAGCGTGAAATGTGAAATGTGAAATCTCTCACTTCTGATCCTCAATACGATAAACGGTGAAGGAGGTACTGCCGTCACGTCGGTGGGTCCAATAGACAGGGTGGAGCATCAGCCCCACGTTGGCCAAAGCCCCTCTCGCCCCCGTGGGTGATTTTCCACTGGGGAAGACGACGTAGCGCTGAGCATCATCCACCTGGTTTGCATCCTGGGCCAGAGCGTCAGGCGAAGGATACCAGCGGGAAACCAGCGGGAAGTCGAACATGTAGAATGAGTAATGCCAACCCAGCCAGTGGTGGTAAAGGATAGAGCCAGCAGGAACCTGGTCTCGGAAATAGTCGGCGACAGCTTCGATGCCATCGTAGGCTCCGTGATCTCCGCCGATGGGGTATCCGCTTCGTGCTGCAACCGAGGCTGGTCCGGCTAATGTGGCCGTCAATAGGGCGACGGCTAATAGCCCTCGGAGGAGTGGCCGTTGAGGAGACAGGAGATTGACCAGCATCCCGCTCCCCAGCCAGATGATCCGCGCCAGCAGGATCAATAGAAGGGGAACCAGGCCCAGTAGGTAACGATCCCAGACGTTGAAGCTCAACAGCCAGTGGCCCAGCAGGAAAAGGATGGCGAAAACCGACAGGGCAACATCAAAGAAAGTCGCTGGCTCTCCTCTCCGCCGGGCCAGATCGTAGAGCAGAAGGCAGGGTAATCCGCCTAGCAACAGGATGCTGAGAAAAGGTGAAGCCGTCATGTAATGCAGTATCTCGGCCCAGTCTCCAAGCCGTTCGAGCAACTGAGCGGGGTCTGCCCAGGCCAAGCCACCGTAACTGATGAAGCTCTGCTCAAAGTAGCTAGGCTGCAACCGCCAGCGTAGGGAATCCCACCAGGCCACGGGAGCCATTACTGCCAGGAAGCCCAAGGCGAAGAAGAGACCCGTCAGAAACCAGGTTTTTGGGATCCTTTGTACCACAAATCCACGCCATTGCAGGTATTCTCGATGCCCTGGCAATCGCTGTGGGGCAAAAAAACCTGGTTTCTCTGCTACGAGACGACGGATCCCTAAAACCACGACCAGCGGCACAAAGAGAAGGCTCTGCTGCTTGGTGGCCGAAGCTAGTCCCAACGCCAGTCCAGACCACCCGAAACGGCCTTGCACTACCAGACAGAGGGCAGCCAGAACCCAGGCCACCATCAGAGGATCGGTGAAGGCCGTGGGAGCGAAGAGGATGTTGAAGGGGGATAGCGCCATCAGGATTGTCGCCACCATGGCCACAGCTCGTCCGTATAGTCGCCAAGCTAAGTAGTAGAGAAGAGCGATGCTGGCCACGCTGCTTAGCTCACTAGGCAGACGGGCAAGCACCTCTGAAGGCCCAAAGAGTTTGAAGCAGAGGGCCAGAGTATAGATGAACAGAGGTGGTTTGTCAACGCGGGCGTGGCTCAAGATCGGGTCGCGCCCACTGGCGACTTGTAGGGCCCAAAAGCTATAGAGAGCTTCATCCTGATGGAAACGGTTCGCGCCGACGGGGACGAGCCGAAGGGCTGCTCCTAGGACTATCAGTAATACCAGCCCAACCGTCGCCCAGTGGTCGCCAGCCCATCCTCTCAGTCCCTTCATAAAACGATCAGTCAACAAAACGGTACTTTATCAAGGTCCACAGAGCTGTGATGCCGTCTCGCCAGGTCAACTTCTTACCCTCGTGATACTCCCGCCCTTGGTAGGAGATGGGCACTTCATGGATAACATAGCCTCTTTTCAGCAGCTTGGCCGTGATCTCAGGTTCAAGCTCAAAACGGCGCGAGTGTAAAGGGATCGACTTGATGACCTCGGCCCTGAAGACCTTGTAACAGGTCTCCATGTCGCTCAGAGCGGTGCCGTAAAGGATGTTCGTGACCAGGGTGACGATCCTGTTGCCCAAAGCCTGTAGGAAGAACATAGTCTCTCCGGACTCCATGAAGCGCGAACCGTAGACCACCTCCGTCTGACCTTCGAGAATGGGCTTGAGCAACTTGTGGTAGTCCTGGGGGTCGTACTCCAGATCGGCATCCTGGATGATGATGAAATCGCCGCAGGCGTGTTCGAGGCCCGTGCGCACTGCGACCCCCTTGCCCTTATTGGTCTCGTGGTACAGCACCTTGAGATCGCCCTTCTTCTCCTCTTCCCTCAACACATCCCGCGTGCCATCGGTGGAGCCATCGTCAACGACCACTATCTCCTTCTCCAGGTCAACGGCTCTGACCTGGGCCAGGATTTCTGTCAAGGTTTCCCGCTCGTTGTAGACGGGCATGATCACAGATAGCAAGGGCGAATCATTTCGAGAATGTTGATTCTTCACAGAACAGCTCCGTTTATCAAGATAACGTCCGATGGCGAACTGAATTATAGCTTGTTTTAGAAGAGCTGTCAAAGCAGCCCGCTACATGATACTCTTGACCATTATCGCAATTGATGCTATACTTATTATCGGTGTGAAATTGGAAAGGTCACCCACTCGACAGCGGTTCTGGGCCAGCATCGCGACTCGTCGTACCCCCCCAAACAGATCACGAAACGTTCTCGCTACAGGACAATTCCCCGCGATAGCGTGTCTCAGAAGCAACGATCCACTTGCTCGAATGCGAAAACCCCGGTTTATCCACCAAGAGTATCTGGTTAGGCATCTAGTGAACTGAAGTTCTGGTCTGAGGCTCTGGCACCCGTCCCCGGGTGCGTTCTTAGCGGCTCGAAGACGGGCCTTAGAGCTTATGTCAAAATTCCAGCAAGTGAAGGAGGAGTCATGTTGAATCACATACTCGTTCCCTTGGACGGATCTCCCCTCGCCGAATGTGTGCTGCCCCACGCCGTGGCAATTGCTCGGGCCTTCGAGTCCCAGGTCACACTGCTGCGAGTGTCGGCCAGGCCCTCTACTACCAACCAAATCCGGCCTATTGACCCGCTGGACTGGCACTTCGGTAAGGCCGAGGCCACGGCCTACTTAGACGAGCTGACCGCCCGCTTGCGAGAAGCCGGCCTGCAAACGGAGAACACGCTTGTGGAGGGCCAGGCAGCGGAGCGCATCATCGAGTTCGCGTATGGCCACGACGTTGATCTGATTATTCTCAGCAGCCACGGACGTAGCGGCTTGAGTAGATGGAACGTCAGCAGCATCGTTCAGAAAACCATCCTGCGCGCCTATGTGCCGACGATGATTGTGCGGGCCTACCAGCCTGTTACCCGCGATCTGGCAGGCCTGCGCTACCGGCGGCTGCTGGTTCCGCTGGATTGCTCGCAGCGGGCGGAGTGCGCCTTGCCACTGGCTACCACCCTGGCCCGCTTCTATAAGTCCGAGCTGCTGCTGGTACACGTGGTATCCAGGCCGGAAATGCCCCGTCGCGCGCCCCCCACGCGGCAAGAAGTCGAGCTGGCGAACCGGATCATGGAGCTCAATCAACTGGAAGCGACCAAGTACTTGGAGCAACTTAAGTCCCGCCTGTCTTTGGACGTTCGAACCCGTTTGCTTGTCAGTGACAACGCCGCAGCAACGCTGCACGACTTGGTGGACCAGGAGAATGTGAACCTAGTGGTGTTGAGCGCTCACGGCTACTCTTCCGGGACCAGGTGGCCTTATGGCAGCATGGTCGTCAGTTTCATCGCCTATGGCACCAGCCCGTTACTGATCGTGCAGGACCTTACTCCAGACGAAGTAGAGCGCACTCAGGCCGAAATGGCTGCCAGGGAATATAAGGGACACTAACGCATGCCAAACAGCGAACCCGATCTGAACGCACTTACAGACCAGGCTCAACCCGGTGACAGGGATCCCCTGGAAAGGCAGGCGCGTCAACTGGCCGAAAGCCACGCCGTCTCTCGCCGTCCCAGGCGCGGGCCCCCGCTTCTAGACCGTCTCCGGGAGCAGGAGGCACTCTTGCGCGATGCCTACCAGTATTTCGCAGGGGCATCTGAGGCGCAGCTCGCCCTCCCTTACGCGGGCGAATGGATGCTGGACAACTTCTACATGGTGCAACAGGCGCTGCGTCAGGCCCGCGAGGATATGCCGGAAGGCTACTACCGCCGGTTGCCCAAACTCGACACCCCACCCCTGAAAGGCTATCCGCGGATCTATGCCGTGGCGCAGGAGGTAATCGCATACTGCGAGGGCCACCTCGACCTTGACCGGGTGACGCGTTTCGCTCACGCCTACCAACAGGTCACGATACTGACGATAGCCGAGCTGTGGGCGCTGCCGACGATGCTGCGTCTGGGCCTTCTGGAGCTTCTGACCCAGACAGTCGCCCGCATCACCGGCGCGCAGACGGATCTTGACGAGGATTCCCCTCTCGTTGTCTCTTTGCCTGAGGATGTGGATGAGGCGGCAGGGATGGTAGTCGCCAATTGCATCCGCTGCCTGCGCGCCCTGGATGCCCAGGATTGGATGGCGTTCTTTGAAAGCGTCAGCCGGGTGGAGGAGATTCTGCGCCGCGACCCGGCGGGCGTCTACGCCGGCATCAGCAATTCCCGTTTTAGCATCATTGCCGCGTGATATGGCATCGTAGTGGCGACTTTAGTCGCTGATTACGCGGCCCAAACGACTGAAGTCGTTACTACGAACCCCATAACGGGAATTGCTGCGCCGGCATGGACTTTGAGACACGAGACCGCTATCGCGGAGTGATCGAGGAACTGGCCCTGGCGACAGAGCGAGACGAGGCAGAAGTCGCCCAGGAAGCAATTCGGTTGGCCGAAGGGGCGCAATCGCCACCCCCAAAAACAGAAGAAGAGGAAGGGCCGTCCCGTACCACCCACGTCGGTTTCTACCTGGTGGACGAAGGCCGCGTAGAACTCGAGGCCCATCTGGACTACCGTGCCCCGTGGGGTGTGGCCGCTTCGTACACAGTATTGATGAAGCGGCTGCGTCGCTGGCTGCTTGGCCATCCTACCCCGATGTATTTGGGCAGCATCGCCTTGCTCACCCTGATTATCGTGTTTGGCCTGGTGTGCTACACCTCCGTTGCCGGCGGGACGCTGGTTCAATTGGTGGGAGCCGGATTGCTGGTCCTATTGCCCGCTACGGCTGTGGCCATCAACCTGGTCAATTGGCTCGTCACCCACACCGTGCCGCCCCACACGTTGCCCCGGCTGGACTTCCAAACAGGCATCCCCGCCGAGTGCCGCACGATGGTGGTTATTCCCGGCCTCGTGTCCCGCGAAAGCGATGTCGAATTCCTGACTCAGCAAATAGAGCAACATTACCTGAGCAACACGGATCCACACCTGCACTTCGCCCTGCTCACCGATTTCGCCGACGCGCCAGAGCAGCACATGCCGGAGGACGAAGCCCTGCTCGACCACGCCCGGCGCAGTATTGAGGCCCTCAACGAGAAGTACAGCCAGGGATCTCATAGACCTTTCTATCTCTTCCACCGCTATCGCCAGTGGAACCCGGGTGAGAACTGCTGGATGGCCTGGGAACGCAAACGGGGCAAGTTGGTCGAACTCAATCGTCTGCTTGAAGGTCGGGAAACTTCCTACAACGTGCAAATAGGGGACCTCGACATCCTGCCGGAGATCAAGTACGTCATCACCCTGGACGCAGACACCACCCTGCCGCTGGACAGCGCGCGTCGCCTCATCGCCACCCTGGCTCACCCACTGAACCGCGCTGAATTTGCCCCCCCCTCTATCCCCCCCACTGGGGGGGACGAAAGGGGGGGCGGCGTCGTGGTGGCCGGCTACACGGTGCTCCAACCCCGGGTGGAGATCAAGCCGACCAGCGCTGGCCAGTCGCCGTTCGCGCGGATTCTCTCCGGGGATACCGGGCTGGATCTGTACACTCGAGCCGTATCCGACGTGTACCAGGACCTATTCGGTGAAGGAATCTACGCCGGCAAGGGAATCTACGACGTGGCCGCTTTCGCGCGCAGCCTGGCCGGACGTGTGCCCGACAACGCCTTGCTCAGCCATGACCTGTTTGAGGGCATCCACGGTCGCGCCGGCCTGGTGACAGACGTGATCCTGTTTGAGGATTATCCCACCCACTATCTCGCCTACACGGAACGGTTGCACCGCTGGGTGCGCGGGGACTGGCAACTGCTGCCCTGGCTGCTGCCCAGGGTGCCCAGGGTGCCCCGTGCGGACAGCGGGTCGACGCCGCTTCATCACATGCACGTAGCGGCGTCACCCAGAACGATGCCCAATGACCTCTCGATGCTCGATCGCTGGAAGATTCTGGACAATCTGCGCCGCAGCCTGTTGATGCCTGCGCTGTTGGCCTTACTGGTCGCCGGCTGGCTGTGGCTGCCCGGTTCGGCGTTGATGTGGACGCTGGCAGGGCTGCTGGCGCTCGCTGTGCCGTTCATCACCGCTATGATGACCGGTATGGCTCGGAAACTGATGGGGAGAGTCTCAGCCCGCGCTACGCAATTGGTACGGGGCGTCACCCGCTGGCTGCTGGCGCTGGTCTTCCTTCCCTACGCGACCCTGATCATAATAGATGCTATCGCGGCCACCCTGGTCCGCCTGATCATCACCCACAAGCGACTGTTGCAGTGGACCACGGCCGCGCATACCATCCACCTGTTTGGCAAAGAATCGAAAACAGGCACCCTCTGGAGACGGATGGGCAGCGCGTCGCTGCTGGCGCTGGGATTGGCTATGCTGGTGGGTCTGGTCAACCCGGCGGCACTGCTCGTCGCTGCGCCGCTGCTGCTGGCCTGGCTGGCCTCGCCCCAGATCGCCTATTGGATCAGCCGCCCCATAGTCCACCAGCCCGTCCCGCTCTCCGCCGATCAACGCCGACAGCTGCGCCGCCTGGCTCGCCGCACCTGGCTCTACTTTGAGCAGTTTGTCGGGCCAGAAGACCACTGGCTGCCCCCCGACCATTTTCAGGAGGACCCACGCGGGCTGGTCGCGCACCGCACCTCGCCCACCAACATCGGACTGCTGCTGGTCTCCACCCTGGCCGCCTACGACCTGGGCTACATCGGCCTGATGGACCTGGCGTTCCGGCTGCGCTCCACTCTCGATGCCATGGGCCAACTGGAATGGCATCGAGGCCACCTCTTGAACTGGTACGAGACGCGCAATCTGAACCCTCTGCCTCCACGCTACGTATCTACCGTGGACAGCGGCAACCTGGCAGGGTGTCTCGTGGCGCTCACGCAGGGCTGCCTGGCCTTGCCTAGTACCCCTGTCCTGCGCTGGCAGCGCTTCCAGGGCCTGCTCGATACGGTGGACGTCTTGGCTGGGATCGTGGATAGCTTGACAGGAAAGGGGCGCGAGACGGCGGTTGCGGCATTGCACGACCACCTGGCCCACATCCGTCAGCGAGTGCTGGCCGCACAGGACGATCCCGATGGCTGGGTGTCCCTGCTGCCCTGGCTGGACGAGGACTGCCGGCAAGAGCTGGAACGGCTCTTGATGGCTCTGATCGCGTCCGAATCGTTGGCCCTGGACGCGGCGACGCTGCACGACCTGCGCATCTGGTCCAAGCAGTTGCGCTACCAACTGGTCAGCTTGCGGCCCGAACTGGACCTGCTGCTGCCGTGGCTGTCGCCCCTGAGCCAAGCACCGACCCTGTTTACCCAACCGGAGACGGAGCTGGCCATCAGAGCGGTCTGGCAGGGACTGCAGGAGGCTCTGCCCGCCACACCCCGGCTCGACGAAGTAGCCCAGGTCTGCGAAGCAGGGCAGGCACGATTGTCTCAGCTGCGACACCTGCTGGACGACTTCGCTCAGGGTGAACTTGTCGAACAGGTGCGAGAGGCCCGTGCCTGGTGTGACAATCTGGCCGATGGACTGGATTCCGCCGGGATGGTGGCAGAGGGCCTGGCAGATAGCTATCAAGATCTAGGCGCGCAGGCTGAGACTTATTTCCAGGATATGAAGTTCGGTTTCTTGTTCGATTCGCAGCGCCAGGTATTCCACATCGGCTACAACGTGGAGACCGAAACACTGGACAACAACCACTACGATCTGCTGGCGTCCGAAGCGCGAATCGCCAGCCTGCTGGCCATAGCCAAGGGCGACGTCCCCTCGAGCCACTGGCTGCACCTGGGTCGCCCAGTCACCCGGGTCAACGGCGCGCGGGCGCTGCTCTCCTGGGGTGGGACCATGTTCGAGTATCTAATGCCGCCCTTGCTGATGCGCCATTACGAGGGAACGCTCCTGAAGCAAAGTTGCCGCTCAGCCATCGCTCGCCAGATGGCCTACGCCCGTCAGAAGGACGTGCCCTGGGGCATCTCAGAGGCCGGCTACTATGGCTTCGATGCGAATATGAACTACCAGTACCGGGGATTCGGTGTGCCGGGACTGGGATTCAGGCGCGACCTGGACGAGGACCTGGTGATCTCGCCCTATGCCTCGCTGCTCGCCCTGCCGCTGCACCCCCAGGCCGTGATGCGCAACATCGCCCATCTCATCGAACGACAGATGCTTGGTCACTACGGCTTCTACGAGGCGATTGACTACACTCCTTCCCGACTACCTCTGGGGCGGAAGAGCGCGATTGTGCGCTCGTACATGGTGCATCACCAGGGTATGGCCCTGCTGGCGCTGACCAATTATCTCCAGGGTGAGACGATGGTGCGGCGCTTCCACGCCGATCCGCGCGTGCAGAGCGCCGACCTGCTCCTGCACGAGCAGGTGCCGCGGCAGGCTCCCGTCGAGGTTCCACACCCAGAGGAGGTCGGGGCCACCATCCGCCCGGCTCGACCTCGCGTGAGCTTGAGCCCCTGGCCCGCACCGGCCGACGCCCCGACGCCCCTGGTGCATTTCCTTTCCAACGGGCGCTACGGCCTGCTCATCACCAGCGCTGGCGGCGGCTATAGCGAGTGGAGAGGAAAGGCTCTCACCCGCTGGCGCTCCGACACCACCCTCGACAACTGGGGAACCTGGATCTATGTTCAGGATAGAGATAGCGGCAAGCTCTGGTCAGCAGGTCACCAGCCCATCGGTTCCTCATCGGAAAGTCAAAGAGTTCTCTTTCATCCTCACAAGGCTGAATTCCAACGCCGAGATCACGACATCTCCCTTCACATGGAAGCCACCGTCTCGCCGGAAGACGACGTCGAGGTCCGGCGCATCACCCTGACCAACCACAGCGATGGGGCCCGCCGGCTGGCGCTGACCAGCTACGGCGAGGTGGTGCTCGCGCCCCGGATCGCCGACCGACGCCACCAGGCATTCAGCAAACTGTTTGTCGAGAGCGAGTACCTGCGCGATCTGAACGCCATGATCTTCCGCCGCCGCCCCCGTTCGGCCGAGGAAGATCCAGTCTACATGGCCCACCTGGTAGTCGTGGGGCGGGGGCAAGTGACCACCGGCGCGCACGAAGGCGACCGCGCCCGCTTCCTGGGCCGGGGCGGGACGGTGCGCTCTCCGGCGGCCATCTCCCCCCCCAGTGGGGGAGATGAAAAGAAGAAGGAGGAAGGGCTCTCGGGCGCCACCGGCGCTACCCTGGACCCGATCATGGCCCTGGGCCAGGAGATCGAGTTGGAGCCACACGCGACGGCGCAGGTGGCCTACCTCACGCTGGCAGCCGGATCGCGCCAGGAGGCGCTGGACTTGGCCCGCCGCTATCAGCAGTGGCCCGTGATCAACCGCGCCTTTGACCAGGCTCGTTCTCGCAGCGCAGTGGAGCTGCACCGACTGGATCTCACCACGTCAGAGGTGGAACGTATACAACAACTGCTTTCCGTGCTCCTCTATCTCCACCCCGCCCTGCGCGCCGATCCTGAGACGCTGGCAGCGAACACCAAAGGGCAACCCGGCCTGTGGCCGTTCGCCATTTCCGGCGACTATCCAATACTGTTGGTGCGTATCGAAGGCGAGGAGGAAACGGATCTGGTTCGTGAACTGCTCCAGGCCCACTCCTATTGGCGCAATCGGCAGATCAAGATTGACCTGGTCATTGTCAACGAGCGGGGGACCGGCTACGACCAGGAACTGCAAGGGCAACTGCTGCGGCTGATCACCCGTACAGGCAGCGATGTCTGGCTGAACCAACGCGGCGGCATCTTCGTCCTGCGCGCTGACCAGATGAAGGAGGCCGACCGTGTGCTGCTGGAGACGTCCGCCCGCGCTATCCTGGACGGCGACAAAGGCCCGCTGGCCGAGCAGTTGGGCGACCTGCGCCAGCGGCCGACGCGCCTGCCGCGCTTCGTCTCCACCATCTCTCCCCCCGAGGAAGGCACGGAAATCGCGCCGCCGGAGCGCCCAGACGACCTTCTCTTCGACAATGGCCTGGGCGGCTTCAGCACCGACGGGCGCGAGTACGTCATTTATCTGGAACGAGGCCAGTGGACGCCGGCCCCTTGGATCAACGTCATCGCCAACCCCGACTTCGGTTTTCTGGTCTCCGAAGCGGGACTGGGCTATACCTGGGCAGAAAACAGCGGCGAGAATCGGCTGACCCCCTGGCGGAACGACCCCGTGGCCGACCCGCCGGGCGAGGCGCTCTACCTGCGCGACGAGGAGACGGGACACGTCTGGTCGCCCACGCCCCTGCCCGCCGGCGCGCCCGCCCCCCATCTGATCCGCCACGGCACGGGCTACTCCATCTTCGAGCACCACAGCCACGGCCTCAAACAGCGGCTGCGCGTCTTCGCCGCCCCGGATGCGCCGGTGAAGATCGTGCATCTGCAATTGGAGAACACGTGGAGCCGCAACCGGCGCATCACTGCCACCTTCTACGCCGAGTGGGTGCTGGGCCCAGACCGCAGTGTACATCAGCAGTACATCGTGCCCGAGTTCGACGCCCTTCGCAACGCGCTGTTGGCCCGCAATCCCTACAACGAGGAATTCGGCGAGCGGGTGGCCTTTCTGTCCGCCAGCAGGGAGCCCCATGGCCTGACCGCCGACCGCACCGAGTTCCTAGGGCGTGGAGGGAGTCTCCAGCACCCGGCCGCCCTCGACCGTGTTGGATTGGCCAGCACGGTGCGAACCGGCCTTGACCCCTGCGCGGCCTATCAGGTCCACCTCTGGCTGGCCCCTGGTGAGACAGAAGACGTCTTTTTCCTGCTGGGCCAGGGCGAGGACAGAGAAGATGCACTCCGGCTGGTCGAACGGTATCAGGATGCGGCGCAGGCGGCGACCGCCTGGGAGGAGGCGAACGAACTCTGGGACGACCTGTTGGGAGCTGCCACGGTGCAGACGCCCGATCCGGCCATGAACCTGCTGCTCAACCGCTGGCTGCTCTACCAGTCGCTCTCGTGCCGGGTGTGGGGACGCTCCGCGCTCTACCAGTCGTCCGGCGCTTTCGGCTTCCGCGATCAGTTGCAGGACGTGATGGTCCTGGTGCATACCGCGCCGGATGTTGTGCGGGACCATATCCTGCAAGCAGCGCGTCACCAGTTCGAAGCGGGGGACGTGCTGCACTGGTGGCACCCGCCTTCGGGACGTGGGGTGCGCACCCGCTGCTCCGACGACCTGCTCTGGCTGCCCTTCGTCACCGCGCACTACGTGACCACAACCGGCGACGAAACGATCCTGACCGAGAAGGTACCGTTTCTCAAGGGCGCCCCCCTGGAGCCAGAGGAGCATGATCGCTACGGACATTACGAAACCACCACCGAGGGCTACACCCTCTACGAGCACTGCCGCCGGGCGTTGGAGAAAGGGACGACCGCCGGCGCGCACGGCCTGCCCCTCATCGGCAGCCACGACTGGAACGACGGGTATAGCCGGGTGGGCATCAAGGGCCAGGGCGAGAGCATCTGGCTGGGCTGGTTCCTGTACGCCACCTTGACCCGCTTCGCTTCTGTTTGCGAGCTTATGGACGATGACGGCGGAAGGCATCGCAAACAAGCCGCCGCGTACCGGCAGCGGGCCCACGACCTTCAACAGGCCCTGGAGGCGGGCGGTTGGGACAGCGAGTGGTACCGCCGCGCCTACTACGACGATGGCACACCTATGGGATCGGCGGAGAGCGACGAATGTCAGATTGATTCCATCGCCCAATCCTGGGCCGTCCTGTCCGGCGCTGCCGATCCGGCGCGAGCGGCACAGGCCATGGAAGCCGTCGCCGACCGGCTGGTGCAGCCTGACGACAAGTTGATCCTGCTCTTCACCCCGCCTTTCGACAAGACAGAGCACGACCCCGGCTACGTCAAGGGCTACCTGCCGGGCATCCGGGAGAACGGTGGGCAGTACACCCACGCCGCGCTATGGGCTGTCTGGGCCTTCGCCGAGTTGGGGCAGGGGGACCGCGCCGAAGCACTGTTCCGGCTGCTCAACCCCATCTACCGCAGCGACACGCCAGAGAAAGTGGAGCGCTACCGGGTCGAGCCCTACGTGGTGGCAGCAGACGTCTACAGCGTGCCCCCGCACACCGGGCACGGCGGCTGGACCTGGTACACCGGCGCGGCCAGTTGGATGTATCGCCTGGGCATGGAAGCCATCCTGGGGCTGCGTCGGGTGGGGAAGGCGCTGCAAATCAACCCTTGCATCCCCAAGGACTGGCCGGGCTACGAACTGACCTACCGCTATGGTGAAACCCGCTACCAAATCCGCGTGGAGAATTCTGAAGGCATCAACCGGGGCGTGAAGCAGGTGACGCTGGATGGGGAGGTTCTGCCTGAAGGGGAGATCCCGCTGCTGGACGATGGCCGGGGGCACGAGGTGCGCGTCTTGATGGGATAAGGGCAGGACGGGGCAAAAGCCTCTCTATTTGCTACAGAGGGGCGTCCCCGCCCTGCACCAGACGCGGCGAAAAAAGAGACTGCTGCGTCAACTGCACAGTAGAAGAGAATGAAAATTTAGGTAGCGTAACAAAGTCTTGACATTTCAGTCGGTAGAACTGCTATTGCAGGTTGGAATGGAGGCTTTAGCCGGTTCTGGCACCGATTTTCATGCTCAAAAACCCGCCTGAAGGCTCGACTCCAGCAAAATGTCAACTCTTTGTGATGCTATCGAAATCTAAGGAGGTCAACGATGGCAGCCGAAAGCCTGGCATACGAGGACTACGAACGCTGGAAGACCACACCAATCAAAGGCGAGCCGTATCTCTCGATCATCATCCCGGCCTACAACGAAGAAATTCGCATCGTGCCCACCATCGGCGCGATGGCTTCGCATGTCTCCGGCCTGGGCTTCCCGTGGGAGCTGATCATCTCCGACGACGGCTCAAAGGATGACACCGTGAAGCTGGTAGAAGAACTGGGCCTTGTCAATCTGCGCGTGTTGAAAGCGCCCCAAAACGAGGGCAAGGGCAGCGTAGTGCGACGCGGCATGCTGGCGGCGCGCGGGAAATACGCCCTATTCGCCGACGCCGACAACTCCACGCCCATCGAAGAAGTGGCAAAGTTGCTGGTCAAACTCGACCGCGAGGGCTACGACGTGGCCGTGGGATCGCGGGCGGCCGCGGGAGCGCAGGAGGCGCAGCGAACTCTCCTCCGGCGCATCCTGAGCGGTGGACTGCGCTGGATTGTGCGCAACATCTTCCGCATCGGCGTGCGTGATACGCAGTGCGGATTCAAAATGTACACTCGTGAAGCGGCCCAGCGTCTGCACTCCGCCCAGACGGTCATGGGCTTTTCCTTTGACCTTGAGATACTGTATTTGGCGTCCAAGCTGGGCTACAGTATCGCCGAAGTCCCGGTGGCCTGGGTGGATTCGCCCGGCTCAAAAGTGGACGCGACCAAAGAGACCCAGCGCTTTCTGCGCGATTTGCTCAAAATAAAACTGAACGACCTGCGAGGTAGATATGACAAAGCCTAGGCGAATAGAAAACATTCGGCGAACAGACAACAATCGTTTGCGAATTGCCATCGTCACCACCCA
Source organism: uncultured Anaerolineae bacterium (assembly GCA_964461615.1). Classification (GTDB taxonomy): domain Bacteria; phylum Chloroflexota; class Anaerolineae; order VGOG01; family VGOG01; genus CAZVCJ01. The sequence continues at coordinate 3,142 of CAYWWC010000017.1, read as the reverse complement.
TCCGCCCGGCACGGGCTCGCTCAACGAGTATGCCTACCACTTCGTTCGCTTCCTGCGCCAGAAGCCGGAAGTAGGGGAAGTGATTCTGCTGGCCGACGAGCTGCCTCCCGGCCAGGAGTACGAGTCTGAAGATCTGGAAGCGCCATCATACGCCGTGCCCATGCGAGTGATCCCGTGCTGGCGGTTTGGCGCATTGAACAACCCGTTTCGCATCCTTGCCGCTGTGCGACAAACCAAGCCGGATGTGGTGCTGTTCAACATCCAGTTTGCCAGCTTCGGCGACAACAAAGTGTCCGCCCCGCTGGGCTTGCTGACCCCGGCACTGGTGAAAGCCTTCGGCTTCCCGACCATCGTGCTGCTGCACAATATCATGGAGACGGTGGATTTGCGAAGCGCGGGTTTCACCAACAGCTCGCTCGTGGAGTGGTTCATCCGCACCTTTGCCACCATCGCCACCCGCCTGCTGCTCACCGCCGACTGGCTGGCCCTCACTATCCCCAAGTACGTCGAGATCCTGGAAGCGAAATATCACGCCGACAACGTACTCCTCACCCCGCACGGCTCCTTCGATGATGATGATGAGGCTGCCCCCCCGTCGTTCGATCTGCCACCTGGCCCGCTGCAGATCATGACCTTCGGCAAGTTCGGCACCTACAAGAAGGTGGAGATCATGATCGAAGCCCTCAAGTTATTGAGAGAGAGTGACCGCCCCCCGCTGGAACTGGTTATCGCTGGCTCCGACAACCCCAATGTGTCTGGCTACCTGGAGGGCGTGCGCCAACAATACGCCGACGTGCCGAACATCCGCTTCACCGGCTACGTAGCCGAAGAGGATGTGCCGCGCATTTTCAGCGAAGCGGCCGCCGTGGTGTTCCCGTATACCAGCACCACCGGCAGTTCGGGCGTGCTGCACCAGGCGGGCAGCTACGGCAAAGCGGCAGTGCTGCCGCGCCTGGGCGACTTTGCCGAGCTGATCGCCGAAGAAGGCTACGTAGGCGAGTTCTTCGAGCCGGGCGACCCGCAGAGCCTGGCCGACGCCATCGCCCGCGTGATTGACGATCCGGAGCGCCGCCGCGAACTGGGCACGCGGAACTACCTGGCCGCGCGCGGGCTGCTCATCGGAGAGGTAGTGGACTGGTATCTGTTGCACATCCAGGCTCTGCTCGACGAGCGCCGGAAACGCTAGACTCAATGGATCCAACACTGCTCCAAGGGGATTGCCAAATCCCCGCTTTGGGCCTGGATCTGACGATCCAGGCCGAGCGAAATTAGATCAATTCGTCACCGAAGGAGAAGCAAACATGGAACTGAAAACACGATCTTCTGACAATGTTACCGTTCTCGAACTCGCCGGGCGGTTCGACGCCTACGAGGTCCTGCCCGTGCACGACTGGTTGGAGAAGGCCGCTGACGCTACCAAGGCCATCGCCTCCGCTCCCGCGCAGGTGGTGGTGAACCTGGCCGGGGTGAATTTCATTGATTCGACCGGGCTTTCCACGCTGGTGCAGGGAATGAAGCACTGCCGCCAGCAGGGCGGTGACCTGTACCTGTGCAACCTGCAGCAGCCGGTGCGCATCATATTCGAACTCACCCGGCTGGACAAAGCCTTTAGCATCTTCGCCGACGAAGATGAAGCCGTAAGAGCATTTACAGACTGAGCGAGGTGTGCCCATGCAAATCACGATCACTGAACACGTCATCCGCATCCTCATCGTTGCCCCCCAGGAGCGAGTGGATGCCTTCAACGCGCCCACTCTGCGCAAGCAGTTGTATCAGTTCTTGGATGAGGGTGCCAAGAACTTCGTGCTCGACCTCTCCGCCGTCCCCTTCCTGGACAGCGCTGGCCTGGCGGTGCTGGTGAGTGTGCTAAAGCGTGCGCGACAGGCCGGCGGCGACGTGAAAATGGTGTGGCCGAAACAGGAAGCCGCACGACGCATTCTTCACCTCACCAAGTTCGACCGCGTCTTTGACATGGCCGAGACCACCGAGGCGGCCTTGCAACGGTTTTGAGGACAATTGAGGTAAGCGCTCAGCGCTGTTGATCCCAGGTCGCAGAATCCACCCCCTCCCAGCCTCCCCCTGCAAGGGGGAGGAGTTTCGTCGCCCTCCTGTGCGGTTACCACCTGAGACACTACGGACAATGTGCTTTGATTCCGTTCCAGACACAGAGCTGCGCCGGCACCTGCTGGATAGAGCCGCGGCATCCACGACGCCTCTATCCCTCGTGGATGGCCATCTGCCGGTGGCGCTGCTGGCTCTGGTGATGCGAACCTATCTGGCCTACTTTCGAACGCTGACCGGAGCGGTGGCGATTGAGCTCTACGCCACTGAGATGCAGGAGGCCGCCCTTGACCGGCTGGGCTTGCGATCCCGGCTGGTGGCGTACCACGTGCCCTGGCAGAAACGGGCGCCAAATCTGGCGCGGCTGGTGGCTTCGCCCCACCCACGGCCAATCACGGCCACTGTGCACGCCTATGAATGGGCCAGCCACTTTCACCGCGCTGAAACAGGACGCTGGCTATCAGAGACGCCCGGCGCGTTGGAAGCTCTGATAGCACACACCGAGCCCACCGCAGACGAATTGCTACTGCTGGACCAGGCCGCCGAGAATCGGCTCACGATCCTGTTTGAGACCGTCGTTGACCGCGAGTTGTATGCCCGCCTGGCTGCGCTCAACCAGTCGCGAGAGACCTACCTGTTCCGGCGCCTGGACTTCGTGCGGCGATTGCGAGATGCGTGGCTAGCCCGGCATGGCCACAGTGAAGCAGAGTTGCCGGTGGGGGTGGTCTTCAATGCCTGGCACATCGTCATTGAAGCGCGCGGCCAAGAGATCGCCCGTTGGCTGCGAGAGGAGTGGACGGCGGCGGAAATCCGGGATAACCTGTACCCCTTGCTGGAGCGCTACTATCTCGCCACAGAGAACATGGTTCGGCGCGTCTACGTGGGAAACAGCCGCCCCTGGGAACTGCGGCTGCCCGAGATCTTGCAGCGAGGGCGCTTCCTCGATCCCAGGGGTGTGGTCCCAGAACTGAGATTGCTGCGGCAGATTCTGCACCATCAGCCCGACCTGGCCGACGCCATCACGCTATCGGCTTCTCCGCAATCGGCTCTATTCTCTGGCCGGCTTGCCGTTTGCAGTGAA
>CAYWWC010000016.1:0-28550 GCA_964461615.1 uncultured Anaerolineae bacterium | reverse complement strand
CCGCAGGGGACTTTCACCCCCTAGCTATCGCCCATGCCGGGCGTACAACAAAAAGCCTTTCCTGACCCTTCAGGAAAGGCTTTTTTTATGCTTGTTGCGCCTTTTTGATACGCTTGGCCTGTCTGCCGCGTTCTTCTGTGCCTAAGATGCGTTTGCGGATGCGATAGCTCTGCGGCGTCACTTCTAAAAGCTCGTCGTCGGCCAGGTATTCTAGGGCCTCGTCCATGCTCATCTGCCGGGGGGGCGTCAGGCGCTCGTCTATCTCTCGGATCGTGTTGCGCATGTTTGTCAGGTGTTTTTTCTTGCACACGTTAACCGCCAAATCTCCAGAGCGTTGATGTTCTCCTACAACCATGCCTTCGTATACGTGTGTACCGGGGCTGACGAACAACATGCCACGCACCTGGGCGTTTTTCAGGCCGAATGTCGTGGCTACGCCGAGTTCCCATGCTACCAGAGAGCCGCTTGAGCGAGATTTGATCTCTCCGGCCATGGGAAGGTATCCGTAGAACAAGGTATGTAGCACGCCCATCCCATGAGTAGCAGTCATGAAGTGGTATCGAAAACCCAGCAGGCCGCGCATGGGCACAAGATACGTCAGGCGTATGTTGTTTTTTTGCGTATCCACCATGTCGAGCATCTGCCCGCGACGCTTGCCCAGCATTTCGATGACGGCTCCTAGCGTGTCTGAACTGGTCTCAATGTAGGCCTTTTCATAGGGTTCCAAGAGTTCACCCTGTTCCCCTTGGTGCAAGAGAACCTCTGGGCGTGAAACTTGAAACTCGTATCCTTCCCGGCGCATTGTCTCGATCAGGATGGCGAGGTGCAACTCTCCCCGCCCAGAAACAGTGAACGTGTCGGCATTGTCCGTTTCGGTGACACTCAAGGCGATATTTTGGCGCAATTCGTCGAACAGGCGCGCGCGCAATTTGCGTGACGTTCCCCATTTTCCCTCGCGTCCTGCAAAGGGAGACGTGTTCACGCCAAAGGTCATCTTGACCGTGGGTTCTTCAACGTGGATAGAGGGCAGCGCGACCGGGTTCTCGGGGTCTGCCAGCGTTTCTCCTATCGAGATGTCTTCCAGCCCGGCGAGCGCGACGATTTCCCCGGCTTGGGCCTCCTCTACCGCGACGCGCTTTAGCCCCTGGTGAACGTAAAGGTAGCGGACTTGTTCGAGCCGCGTCTTGCCATCGGTCATCATCCGAGCGACTGGGAGATCCGCTTGCATGCGGCCGGCGAAAATGCGCCCGACGGCGGTCACGCCGCGATACTCGTCGTATCCGACCGTCGTGACCAGCATTTGAAGGGGAGCGTCGACGTCGACTTGGGGGGGCGGGATGTGGCGCAGGATCGCTTTGAAAAGAGGTTGCAGGTCTGGCCCCAGATCTGGTGTCGACCCAGACTGACCGGTGACGGCGTTGGTGTATACGGCCGGAAAGTCTGCCTGCTCATCGCTGGCGTCCAGCTCAATGAACAAGTCAAAGGTCTGATTCAGCGCTCGGTCCGGATCGGCATTGCGACGATCCACTTTGTTGATGACGACGATGACGCGATGGTTCATCTCTAGAGCTTCTTTGAGTACAAAGTGAGTTTGCGGCATGGGGCCTTCGGCTGCGTCTACCAGCAGCAGGACGCCATCGACCATATTCATGACCCGTTCGACCTCTCCGCCGAAATCGGCGTGGCCGGGCGTGTCTACGATGTTGATTTTGACATCTTTTTCTGTGACGGGGTCCCAAATTGTGATGGCCGTGTTTTTAGCCAGGATGGTGATGCCGCGCTCGCGTTCGAGATCGTTCGAGTCCATGACGCGCACGGCGACTTGCTGGTTTTTGCGAAACACGTTGGCCTGTTTCAGCAGTCCGTCTACGAGTGTGGTTTTGCCATGATCTACGTGAGCGATGATGGCGATATTACGCAGGTTGGTTTGTTCAGTTAACATAGAGGTTTCCAGAATAACATATTATTCCAGTGCTTTTTCAATATCGCGCACCATCTGACCATCTGCTTCGGCGACAAACGTGCAAGCCTCGCCGGTCAACCAACGATTATACCATACTTTGGGCAAAAAGTACAGAGAGCGATCACTGAACTGAATTCAAACTAGGGGAAGATGCGATGGCCGCATCATCGAAGAGGGCACGCATCGCTGGAGTACATCGAAAGCTCTGTCGGTTGACCTATGACTTACGGAGTGTAAAAGCCACCTGGGTGAATTGCATGGTGGCTTTTTTGGGTGTTGCCAAAGGAGGCGAAATCTGGTATACTTACTCAGCAGCCGAATAGAAATGGGATTGCAGAGCCACAGCAATACAACTGACCTCGATGTACCTGAAGACGCGGAGAGAGGAGGAACTGGAAGTGGCTGAGAGAAAAACCGCAACTTTGGAACAGGTCGTTTCTTTGGCCAGACAACTACCGCCCGTGGAGAAAATCCGCCTGATCGAGCGCATGGTTCCGGAGATCGAGCGTGACATGCTCGGCCAGCGACCACACAGGCGCAAGTCACTGCTGGGTTTGTGTGCCGATCTGGGGCCGGCCCCCTCGGCCGAGGACATCGTCGAAATCCGCCACGAGATGTGGGCTGACTTTCCGAGGGAGGACATCTAATGCCCCGTGCTGTCGCCGATACCCATACAGTCATCTGGTACCTTTACGACGATGCCCGACTCTCGCTGGCCGCCCGTACCTGGATTGAAGACGCCGCAGCAGCAGGTGAACAGATCGCCATTTCGACCATCACTCTGGCTGAGATGATCTACCTGATCGAGAAAGGGAGGATTGACGCCGCTGCTCTGACCCGATTGATGGCCGCCCTTGATGCCGCCGATGCTGTGCTGGTAGAAATTCCCTTCGACCGGCACGTGGCTCAGGCTATGACTCGTGTGGCGCGGACCGAGGTACCCGATTTGCCCGACCGCATCATTGCCGCAACCGCCCTGCATTTGGGCATCCCCATCATCAGCCGCGACCGCAAGATTCAAAAGTCAACCCTGACGACAATCTGGTGATCCTACCCATTCATGCCCCCTCTTTCTCAGACTTCTATCCGGGCAGCAAGATAGATACAGACCAGGCATGGGCAGCAGATATTCGCTGCACCAGGCACATTCGACCTTCCCCCCAAACTCCAACCCTTCGCCTTCTTCCTCGACGCCCAACCTCCCCAAAGTCCAAGAGGCTTTCCAGTTCCCGCTAGCCACCGCCATGCAAGAGGCTGGCAAGCAGACGAGGGATCCCCTCAGAACAATCTTAGATCGCGGGAAAGGACAAAGACCATGCTCAAGACCACAACCTACGACGACGTCACCCGCTTTGATCTGGCCCGCACCCTGGCCGGTCGTGGGCGCTACTGGACCAGCGCCTACCTGGTGGATGGCCTAATGGTGGACACCGGCTGCGCCTTCAGCGCGCCGGAGTTGGTGGAGGCGCTATCAGAGACGCCCCTCGTCGGCATCGTCAACACCCATTCCCACGAAGACCACATCGGCACCAACGGCCGCCTGCAACGCCAGCGTGACGGGCTGGAGATTCGAGCCCACCCGCTGGCCCTGCCCGTCCTGGCCGATCCGCGCGGCCAGCAACCGCTGCATCCCTACCAGCGCGTCATGTGGGGCTGGCCCAAACCATCGCAAGGCCAGCCCCTCTCCGACGGCGAGGTGATCGAGACCAACCGCTACCGTTTCCAGGTGATCTACACCCCTGGGCACAGCCCCGACCACATCTGCCTGTACGAACGTGATCAAGGTTGGCTCTTTAGCGGCGATCTGTTCGTGGGGGGGCGGGATCGCGCCATGCGCGCCGACTACGACGTGTGGGGCATCATCTCCTCACTCAAACTGATCGCCGCGCTGCCGGCAACCACACTTTTTCCTGGCAGCGCGCGCGTGCGCGACAACCCAGCGGCCGAACTCGCGGCCAAGATCGCGTACCTGGAAAAGTTGGGCGAGCAGGTGCTGGCGCTCCATCGGCAGGGTCGGAGCGTGAACGAGATCGTCCGCGCACTGTGCGGTGGCCCGATGCTGCTCGAGGTCATCACCCTGGGGCATTTCTCGAGGCGACGGTTGGTGCTCTCGTACCTGGGATTGAACAAATAAAGAGGATTCCGCCGCGCAACCAAAAGTGCAGCACGATTTGTGATCTGACTCCCCAGTAGGCGAAAGGTAAGCGTTCAGGTAGTGACTAACCTTTTACCACAAAGGCACGAAGACACCAAGAAAACCTATGAAATATAGCGTCTCAAGCTCTTTGACTTCAGAGACTTCGTGTCTTGGTGTCTTGGTGGTTAGAAAAGAGGCCCCTTCCCTGAACGGTTATGGCGAAAGTTCATTTCATGTGAAAAGCCCCCTTCGTTTGCGAGAAGGGGGCTTTTTAGGTAACGAGTGTTTTTGAGGACGCTCAGCGCAGAAGGCTATTCTGCCTCCTGTTGGACCTCTGCGCTGATCTTCTGCGCGATGTGGCTCGGCACCTCCTCGTAGTGAGAGAACTCCATGGTGTAGATTCCCCGCCCCTGAGTGATGGCTCTAAGGTCCGTGGCATAACGCTGCATTTCGGCCAGGGGTGCCCGGGCAGCGATAACCCCCATGCCTCGCTGCTGATCCATGCCCTGCACCCGGCCCCGTCTGCTGTTAAGGTCGCCCAAAACGTCGCCCGTGAACTCCTCGGGGATGGTGATAGTGAAATTCATGATGGGCTCCAGGAGCACCGGGCCGGCATCTGGGATGCCCTTCTTGAAGGCCAGGTGAGCGGCAAGCTTGAAGGCGATCTCAGAGGAGTCCACGGTGTGAAAGGAGCCGTCGTAAAGGGCGGCCCGAAAGTCGCTGGTGGGGTAGCCGGCCAGGACTCCCTTATCCATGATCTCCCGCAGGCCCTTTTCCACAGCGGGGATGTACGAATTGGGTACCGATCCGCCTCGAATCTCATCCACGAACTCAAACCCTGAGTTTTTAGGCAAGGGCTCGAATCTAATGCGCACGTCGCCAAATTGGCCGCGCCCGCCGGTCTGCTTTTTGTGACGGCCCTGGGCCGAGGCGATTTTTGTTATGGTCTCCCGATAAGGCACTTTGGGCACGCTGGTGGTGATATTCACCCCGAACTTCTGAAGCAGACGTCGGGTGGCGATATCAACGTGGGACTCGCCCATCCCTGAGAGGATGATTTGCTTAGTGGAGGGCTCGCGAGCTACCTCCAGAGTGGGATCCTCTTCTGATAGGCGAGCCAGCGTGGTGCTCATTTTGTCCAGGTCGGATTTTGTCTTCGGATGGACAGCCACCGAGAAAACGGGCTTGGGGAAGATGGGAGGGGTGAGGACGAGAGGATGTCCCTTATCACAGAGGGTGTCGCCCGTGGAAGTATTCCCCAGCTTTGCTACTGCCCCGATGTCGCCACTGCGTACCCTGTCGGTGGGTATTTGGTCTTTGCCGCGCAGGATGTAGAGTTGGCCGATCCTTTCCGTCTCGCCACTCCTGGAATTGAAAACTCGCGAGTCCGATTCCATCAGGCCCGAGTAGACTCGGAAATAGGTTAGTTTGCCAACGTAAGGGTCGGCCAGATTCTTGAACGCCAGGACGGCCAGGGGTGATAACACATTGGGCTCCAGGATTTCCTCCTCGCCAGTGGCCGGGTTAGCGGCCACTATCTCCTTGCCCTCGTCAGGGGATGGTAGATACTCAATGAGGGCTTGCAGGAGCGGCTGCATACCGACGTTGGCGGTAGCTGAGCCGCAGAGTACAGGCACTACACTACCATCGGCTATCCTCGACTTGAGGCCGCGATGGATCTCCTCTTCAGTAAGCGGCTCTTCCCCTTCCAGGTATTTCATAATCAACTCATCTTCGCTCTCGGCTGCGGCTTCGATCAGTTGCAGGCGATAATCGTCTATCTCACCTTGCAGGGAAGCTGGACTCTCTCCCTCTTCGGCCTTAGAGCCAAAGTAAGCCTTCGAGGAGATCAGGTCCACTACGCCCTCGAAATCATCTTGGCTGCCGATGGGCAACTGGATGGGGATGAAATCGGCCTCGAATTTCTCCTTGAGAGCGTCCAGGCAGCGCTGGAAGCTGGCGTTCTCCCGATCCATCTTGTTTATGAAAACCAGTCGGGGCAGGTTCTGCTCGTCGGCGTAGCTCCAGACCAGACCCGTACCCACCTCCACGCCCGCCGCGGCGTCGAGAAGAATCAGCGCGCCATCCGTCACTCTGACAGCCCCCTTGACCTCGCCCACGAAGTCCAGATAGCCGGGAGTGTCGAGGACGTTGATTTTGTGGCCGTCCCACTCGCAGGGAATAACGGTGGTGCTGAGGGAGATATTGCGTCGGATCTCCTCTTCGTCGTAGTCGGAGACCGTCGTCCCCTCATTCACGTTGCCCAGGCGGTTGATGGCTCCGGTGTTGAGGAGCAGGGCCTCCGCCAGAGAGGTCTTCCCCGCCCCGCCGTGAGACAAAAGGGCTATGTTCCTGAGTTGCTTGGTTTGATATTCTTTCATCAAGATCCTCCTTCATTTTGCTGTTGCTGGAGAAACCAGGTTTTTCCCTATCTGGGCAAGCAGATTGTTCTTTTGGGATCTCCTAGGGCGCGAATAGGTGTCATACTGATTAAAAACCTGGTTTCTAATCTCTCCTGTGAAAAGTGTCCAGTAGGGTATATTGTAAAGCATGATGCGCTAGATGTCAAAAACGCTTCGCTTCGCCTCGCCTCTGGCCAATAGCTCCTCGACGAACGATTTTTCTTCCTCCAGGTTGCTTACCTCCCCATCGAGGCGGGCGTCGCGGAGGGTGGATAGGATGCGGCCGAATAAGGGGCTGGGCCGGAGACCCATGGCCTTGAGATACTCGCCATCTATCTCAGGCTCGACAAAGCGCAGCGTCCGATGATGCAGTTCCAACCGCTCCCGCACTGCCTCCGAGTCGGTGGCCAGCCACATGACGAAGATGGCTGGCCCTGAGTAGTGTTTCAACAGTCGGTAGATAGTGCTGGGCCGATGCTCTTTGACCAGTTCGCTTGTCGAAAACAACAGCCTATTGACTTGGCGCAACAGGGCGACATCTTCGCCGGCGATCTTGAGCCGCTTGACGAGGCTTTCTAGATCCGGCGCGCTCAGGCGATAGGTCAGCAGGGCGAGATAGAGGGTTTCGACAACAAGCCGCTCGCCATCTTCCAGTTTCCAACTTTTAGTTTTTAGGGTTTGTCGCAGAAGTCGGTATTTCTCCATAAGCCACTCATCGCACCTGAGTCGGGGATGTATCTGAGCCAGCACTCCTAGCTCATCCAGGCGACACAGGGCCTCCTCTGGCGCTGCCTCTTCCAGGATCAGGTGTAGCTCGTGGCGGATGCGTTCCCCGGTGGTGCGGTCCAACAGATCCAAGGCGTTGCCGATGAGTTCCTCGGTGCGCTCTTCGAGGCGAAACCCCAGTCGCTGCTCCAGGCGGGCCGCCCTGAGCATCCTGGTTGGATCTTCCACGAAGCTAAGGCTGTGCAGCACACGGATCAATCCCCTTTTCAAGTCCTGCTCGCCCCCGTAGAAGTCCAGAAGCTCGCCGTAGCGGTCCGGGACTTCGGCGAGCTCAGCCGAGCCGTCCAGGCAGATGGCCAGGGTGTTGATGGTGAAATCGCGGCGGTGCAGGTCTTGCTTGATGGAGCTGCGCTCTACCTGGGGCAGGGCCGTGGCGTGCTCATAGAATTCGGTGCGGGCGGTGACAAAGTCCAAATAGGGGATGGGGAAGGCTTTCGCGTCCAGAATCAGCTTGGCCGTGCCGAAACGGACGTGGCTCGTCACTCGCCCTCCGACCCTTTTTTGCAAACGCCTGGCCAGGGCTATGGCGTCTCCCTCCACCACCAGGTCCAGATCCAGGGTGGGTGTCCCCAGGAGGAGGTCGCGCACGAAGCCGCCTACCACGTAGAGGGAAGAGCCCATCTTGGCCGCTGTTTGGCTGGCCTGCTGGATCAGTTCCAGGAGGGAGGCAGGCAAGGCACCCTCGATCAGTTGGGCGATCTCCACTCGGCGGGAGCGTTGGGGAGGAGCACTCCAGAGCTTGATCAGGTCGGTGCGGGTGACGATTCCGACGACCTTGTCTCCCTCGACCACGGGCACCTGCCCCAGGTTGTGTTCCATCATCATATCCTGTAGCTTCTGCACCGGGTCATCGGGGCGGACGCTGACCTCTCCCTTGTACATGTAGAGGTTGATAGAGGCGTTATCGAAGCCGAGTTGAGTAGCCCTGTCCATCTGGCCGCGAGTCAGAATACCCACGATCTGCCCCTCCTCCACCACGGGGAAGCCCTCGTGGCCATAGCGGCGCATCATCTCCGCCGCCTCGGCCACCGTGGTGTCGGGCGGAAGGGTGTGGACGCCGTAGGACATGATTTGGCCGACAGTCACGGCGGGCTTGATGTGAGCTTTTAGAAGCTCCATAAGCTCGTCCCGAGCCTGGTCCAAAGTCTGTCCCCGGATCCGGGCGGCCGAGGCCTGGCTGTGCCCGCCGCCGTCGAGGCGAGTGGCTATCTCTGCCACGTCAATCGTCTCGCTGGAGGAGCGGGCCACCAGTTGGATGTAGCGGAAGTCTTCTTCCAATTCCACCAGCACGAAGAGGGCGGCTGGCTCGAACAGATCGCGCAGCTTGTGGGCCAGGGTGGAGATCTCCTCGACATAACCCTTAGCGATGGCGGTAGCGATGACCACCGATTGGCCGTCGAATTCGTGGATTTGGCTATTGTCCAGAAGTTGATCGTAGAGCTGAAGTTGTTCTTTCGAGAGGGGGTGGTGGAGGAATTTGTTGACCACTTCCAGGTTGGCTCCTTGCTCCAGCAGCCAAGCCGCGCAACGCACATCCCTGGGAGTGGTGCTGGGGTAGGAAAGCGAGCCTGTATCCTCGTAGATGCCGAGCAGGAGCAACGTCGCCTCAATGGGTGAGAGAGGCAGGCGGGCTTCGCTGATCTGCTCAACCAGTAAGGTGGTGGTAGCTCCTATCTCCTCGCCGGAATAAGTCGTGCCCGGCGCGAGCTCCCTGGTGAGTGGGTGGTGATCAATGATGTGTACCTTGCTTCGTGAGCTTATGCCCTTCAATTGAGTGAGGGCCTGGGTATCTACCAGAATAACCCGCTCGATACGGCGGTGGGGCAGATCACCGGCCTGCACGAAGGGCAGATCGTCCCAGTAGAGGGTCAGGAAGTGACGCAAATTGCGGTTAGGCCGCCAGGGAAGAACCGGTATCGCGTCCGGATATAGCTTCCACGTTCCGAGAAGTGATGCCAGGGCGTCGAAGTCGGTGTTTTCGTGGGTGAGTATAACTTCCATTGAGAACCTTTGTTCCTGATAAGGCACCCCATTATAGCAGTAAAAGCCACGATTGACAAACTCAGGGATGGTTAGCCTTGCTGTGATAATACTACAACGAGATTTTGACATAACTTGCTATTGAGGGGCGTCCTCGCCCCGTCTGGCATGTCAGAACGCACCAGAACGCCACCGAAGGCGGGGCGAGGACGCCCCCTAGCAGCAGTGAGGAGTGATCATGGCGCGAAGTCTCGTTGTAATAATAGGTTGAGAGTTATTTGAAAAAGGCTGGTTCTGACGGATTCTGTGGTCATTGGCGATAGCTTCCCAAATAGGCGGAAATCATAAGGTTGTGTAAACAGTTTTAATGGCGAGAGGGAACAGTTCAGGATATTGCTCAATCTGACTATCAAGACAGAGACCTCATTACCCGACATCGAAAACCAGAAACCAGGTGTTTCGCTTGCTAAGGCATTCTTGGCGCTCCAAAATATTCAGAAAGCAACGATTCGCTTGGTTCAGACGACAAAAAACCTGGTTTCTTTCCCTGTGTCGGGTAGTGAAACAGAGACGAAAAAATCCGTCAGAACTAGATATGTGCTGGAAGTTAGAAGTTGGAGGTTAGAAATTGTTCCAACCTCCAACTTCCAATCTCTAATCTCCAATCCCCAACTTACATTGGCCAAACATCTCTCACCATGAGATCGTAGAGGGCTTGCAAGTCCTCCTCAGAGTAGAAGTGGATGATTATCCTGCCCCCTCGCTTGGAACGAAAGAGTTGCACCTTGGTGCCCAGTGTTTCCCTAAACCGTTCCTCCAACGCTCGGGTCTCTGGCGAAGATGAAGTGTCCGGGCGTTTGGGTCTCGGCCCGGCGACCAGGCGGCGAACCGTCTCCTCTGTCTGGCGTACGTTCAGGCCGCGCTTGAGCACCTCTTCCCAAATCCTTCGTTGTTCATCTGGCTGGGCAAGAGCAAGAATAGCCCTGGCGTGCCCCTCGGTGATTTGGCCTTGGGCCAGACTGCTCTTTATCTCGTCGGGCAGGCGAAGCAAACGCACCGAGTTAGCCACCGCTACCCGACTCTTGCCTACCCTCCGCGCTGCTTGTTCCTGGGTCAGGCCGAAGTCGTCCATCAGGTGTCTGTAGGCCGCCGCCTGCTCCAGGGGGTTTAGATCGGCCCGCTGGATGTTCTCCACCAGGGCCAACTCCAACATCTCCTGGGGAGTTGCCTCTCTGATGACGACGGGCACTTTGGCCAAACCGGCTAGTTTGGCAGCCTCCAGTCGCCTCTCGCCAGCGATGAGTTGATAGCGCTGAACCTCCGCGTCCGACGTTTGGCTAACGATGAGGGGCTGGATGAGGCCGTGCTCGCGAATCGAAGCAGCCAGCTCTTTAAGTTCCTCTGAAGCCATTCTTTGGCGAGGTTGCAGGGGGTTGGGTGATATGGCGTCAACGGGCAACTCGGTGGGGCCTGTTTCGCTGACGGGGATGAGGGCGCCCAACCCTTTGCCCAAGCCTCTCTTTTTGGCCATGATAGTTCCTCCGTAACCGCTCGCCTCGGTAGTAGCGGTTTCAATCGCCATCTGCTTCAGGCTTCCAATCGTCGCTCATTATCAGTTCCTGGGCCAGGTCTCGGTAAGTCAAGCCACCTGAGCTCTGAGGATCATAGCTAAGGATGGTTTCCCCATGACTTGGGGCCTCACTCAGGCGGATATTCCGTGGGATGAAGGTGTCGAAGACCTTATCCGCAAAATGCTTGCGCACCTCTTCCACGACCTGCCTAGAGAGGTTGGTGCGAGTATCGTACATGGTCATCAGCAGCCCTCTTATTTTCAAGCCAGGGTTCAGATTGTCCCGCACCAGGTTTATGGTGTGGGTGAGTTGGGTCAAACCCTCCAAAGCCAGATATTCGCATTGGACGGGGATGATGATACCATCGGCGGCAGAGAGGGCGTTGATAGTGAGGAGGCCCAGGCTGGGCGGGCAATCAATCAGGACGTAGTCGTAACGTTCGACCACCGGGGCGATAGCTTTGCGCAGGAGATGCTCGCGAGCCAGGAAGCCAACCAGCTCCACCTCGGCTCCAGCCAGGGCTGGCGAGGAGGGGACGAGTTCCAGACAGAGGTGATCGGTCAGGAGAATGATCTCGGTAATGGGAGTGTTGTTGATAAGGGTGTCGTAGATAGAGAGGGGTAGGTCGTTTTTGTCGAAGCCCAGGCTGCTGGTGGCATTGGCTTGGGGGTCAATGTCAATCAACAGCACCCTCATGCCACTAAGGGCAAGATAAGCGCCCAGGTTGACGGCGGTGGTCGTCTTCCCGACGCCACCCTTTTGGTTGGCCAGGGCGTAGATCTTGCTCATAGCATTGAGGCCCTAATTAATGAATCCACTGAGGAAACCGCAGAGGCACAGCAGGCGCTCCTTCCATCCCCCCGATCTCCCCACTAATGCACTCTACTGAAATCACCTGCCGATTTTTTGAAGCACCTCTGCTGGGATATCCACGCCGAGTTCCTGTGCTTTCATCAAGTATTTTTCGGCTAGTTCAAGATTCTCAGTTTCTGGAGATAGATAGCACAGTCCAAGGAGATAGTTGACGACAGGGTGATCGTGCACCTCAGAATAGATTAGTTCGAAGTACTCGTTGGCTTTCTTACACTCCTCCAACATGTAGTAGGAAACGCCCAAGTGATAACGAGCGTCTGTTATCAGTGGTGAGGCTTCTTCAGCGTAGAGCTCTTCAGCTTTTTTGAGTTGTGTCACTGCTTCTTGAGGTTGCTCTAGATCCAAATAGACAATTCCAAGACCATAATATCCTTCCGGGTTGTCAGGGTCAATTTGTACAAGCAGTTGATATTCTGCAATAGCATCGGTTGTTTTGCCTTGCATCTCATAAGCAACAGCCAGAAGCTGGTGAGCAACAGTGTTGTTGGGGGAGATATCGATTGATTTTTTGTACCAATAAATGGCCTCTTCTATGTTACTCTGACTTCGAAGCAACTGTCCCAGATTATCCATTGCATCACAATAACCAGGGTCTAGTTCAATTGCTCTTTGGTATGATTGCTTTGCCTCCTCCACTTTGTCTTGATCTCCAAGGTTAACGGCATCATTGAAGTATTGCCTCGCCTGTTCATTCTCTGTCGGGCAGAAAAAAACCTCTGTCCAGAGTGTACTGAACCCCTGAGATTGGACACTTTTTTGGCGGTTTTTAGTTCAAATCGAGGGCCAGGGCTTGCTCCTTTCGCCACTGCGCTTCGAATTCGGCCGGAGTGCGATAGCCCAGCGAGGAATGGATGCGCTTGTACATGTACAAGTCATCCAGAAAGCGACCCATCTGACGGTAGGCATCATTGTAGTTCAAGTACTCCGACAAGTCAACTTCTTCTTCCTTGATCGTTCGTATGAGACGCTCAGCATAACCATTCTGCCAGGCTTGGCCCACATCAGCCATACTAATCTGGACATTAACATCCTGGAGTGCCTGGGTGTAGGCAATAGCCGCGTATTGGACACCCTGGTCAGAGTGATGGATCCCTGGTGCAGGGTGCTTAGCCAATGCCCGCTGTAAAGCAGTTAGGGTTAACGTGTGATCCAGGCTGCGTCCTAGATGCCATCCACGAATGCCACGGGCAAACACGTCCATAATCACGGCCAGGTAGACGAAGTCGTAGCGTAGGCAAACGTAGGTGATGTCCGACACCCAGACCTGCTCGGGTCGCACGATCTCCAAGTCCTGAACCACGTTCGGATAGCGGGGGAAATCGTGCTCGCTGTTGGTGGTACGGCGCTTCTTGCGCTTAGTTTTGGCCTGGATGTCCATCAACCGCATCAAACGTTGCACGCGTTTGCGGTTGACAGCCCAATCCTGCCGCTGCAACTGCGCCGTAACCCGACGATAGCCATAGGTGGGCCACTCCGCGGCCACAGCCTTGATGGCTGCCCTGAGCTCCGCCTCATCCGCTCGCTCGGTGGGCTGGTGGTAATAGCTGCTCCTGGCACAGCCGAGAACATCACAAGCCAGAGTGACGGGATAATCCTGATCAAGCATCTCGATCACCTCCCGTTTCTGGTCGAGAGTGAGGTTAAGATGTTCGAGGCTTTTTTTGCCCCCTCCAGCTCCATCGTCAGTCGCCCGATCATCCGCTCCAGTTCAGCGATCCGTTCTTGCTCGTCGCCTCTACTGGGCTCTGTGGCAAAGATCTCGGGAGCCCGTTCCAGGAATTCCTTTCGCCAACGGGAGAAAACCTGTGACCTCAGCCGATGCTTCCGGCAGATTTCGGCCTGGTCTTTGACACCGGTCAGCTCTTCCAGGACTACCTGGGCTTTGAACTTTGGTGTAAATGCTCGACGCTTTGACATAGTGTTTCCCCTTTCTTGGACTAATTCTACTTGAACTATCGTAGTTGTCCAATTCTAGGGGGTCACTACAGAGAGAAGCCTCTTGTCTTTCGAATCGCGCTAGAGCGTCCAGGGGAAGCGCCAGCAAGTTTGGTACGAGCGGAAAGACCAACCAACCGATGAGCACCAATGCACTAACAGCTATACCGCCTATAGCCCAGCCTCTCCTGTTGTTCTTGGACAGTACTGCGGCACAACTAAGCCCCAAAGCTAATACAGCTATGTCTACCGCCCCTCCCAATAACCATTCCATTAGTTGCGGCGGCTGTGATGCGGATGTTATCATCGCTAACACGACACCCCCCACAAACACAGTGGGCAGCAGAATCAGGGCGATCACTGCCAATATGACGCCAGCTATTGAAAAACGCCCCGTGATGATAGATTCTTGTTGTGGGGGGGCGAGGTCAACTGGCCAAGTACCGGCCTGATATAGCTCCTGCAATGGCAACTGGTTATACCTCGTGAATTGCTTCAGAATTGAGATCACCCAATAGACTTGCATAGCAGCCAAAAGCAACCACTGTACCCCTCCACCAACAAGCACTGACAAGCCGTTCATTATCGCTGCCCACGCCACAAACACGCTGTACAGTACAAACATTGCGGGGATCTTGATTCGCCAAGACAGAATCGCCACGATGATCATCACGACACCCCAGACGGGGTCTAAAGTGCCTCCAGCAAACACCGACAGCCCACCCAGAACTAGAGAGGTGGTAGCCCAAGAGCGAATGCTTTTGTACATTTGAACAACATCTTTCCGTTCAGGTAACATCGAAGCCAGCTTTTTCCTGACTTCGGAACGCTCATCGGCATCCCTTGAGTATCGCAAGCATTTCTCAAGCGCCTGGATCGCTTCTGGCACGCGCTGTTGTTCTTCGTATAGCAGTCCCAAATTGTAGTAGGCCATAGAGTCGTTGGGCTTTAGCACAATGGCTTGCTGGTAAGCTCTTTCGGCTTCCTCCAGATCACCTACTTCTTCATACACCGTGCCCAGACTATTATGCAAATCTGCATTGGCCGCGTCCAGGGCAATAGCAGCCCTATATGCCTTGATAGCGTCATCCCATTGGCCGCGATCAGCATAAGCATCAGCTAAGGCATGAACATCGCTAATGCTCTGAGGATCAGATGCTACTCTTTCTTCCAAGATAGCAAGGCCATCTGCGTCTGCTTGATTATCTTGAAGCATATATCCCTCGCTCTCAAGGGGGCGCTCTTCTTTCAGTAAGTCGCTGACAGCTCTGTGACTTGGGAGGCGGCTCACTTGCCGAAGTCAGCAAGGCGAAGCTATCGGATACCGCAGGCTGAAATCGCGGGCATGGGAGCCTGATCTGCTGCGAGGGGGGAGTGGTTACCATCGAGCTAACCCGAGCTGGAGCCTTTTGGCACAATGGTCACCTTGCGCTGCTCTCCCGTGCCTATGCTCCTCGTGGTCACGATGGGGTGGTTGCGTAGAGCCATATGAATGATGCGGCGCTCGTTGGGGGGCATAGGCTCCAGGGCTATTGCTTGGTGGTTAAAGGATACCCGCTCCGCCATTCTTTGGGCCAGTTGTCGGAGCGACTTCTCCCGACGAGCCTTGTATTTCTCGACATCAACGACCAGGTTGACCCAATGCTGTACCTCCCGGCTGATGATGAGGCGGGTGATGTATTGCAGCGCCTGCAAAGTCTGGCCGCGCCGCCCGATGAGGCCTCCCAGGTCGTCGCCCGTTATATCCAGGATGAAGGGCGGCGCATCCTCGTCCTGAGGTATTTCTTCCTCGGGTCTGATAGATACGCTGGCCTTCACCTCCATTTTAGCCAACAATTCCTGTAGGGTTTCCCTGGCTACCTGCTCCACACTCTCCTCGATGGGCGGAGCCTCTTCCTCCTCTTCCTCTTCCTCCTCCGGCTCGACAAAGCTGAGGCGGATAAAAGCTTCCTTGGCTCCGATCCCCAACACCCCCCGGCTTCCAGGGTTCAGAACCTCGATCTCTACTTCGTCTTTGGTCTTCCCTAACTCAGCCAGGCCCTTGGCGATAGCTTCCTCGACCGTGGGCGCGCTGACGTCAATGCTCTTTGCTTGTCTTTCCATCCCCGTTTACTTTCCTTTCTTGTCTTTCTGCTCGCCCCTCTTCAGGACTCTCGGCAGCGAAAGGCTGCCCTTACCAGAGATAAAGTACTGGGTAGCTATGCCTACCAGGTTGGATATGACGAAGTAAACTGCCAGCCCTGAGGCCAAATTCAAGGTAATAAAGCCGAACATCAGTGGCATGGTGATTTGCATGCTCTGGGACATTGAGGCCGCCTGAGAGTCGGTACTGCTGGGTTTTGAGGAGGCCATTTTTTGTTGAAGCCAGGTCGTGGCCACTACCAGAATTGGCAGGACGTAGGTGGTGTCGGGATAGCCCAGGTCTAGCCACAGGAAACGGCTTCCCAGGGGCACCAGTTGCGAGAGGCTGGCCGAGGCGAATTTGCCCAGGCTCACCATCTGCAAGGGGGTGTTAGCCAGGGCTTTGACAATGGATTGATAGAAAGCAAACATGATAGGCAACTGAAGAAGCATGGGCAAGCATCCCATCATAGGATTGATGCCTTTCTCTTTATAGAGCTTCATCGTCTCCTGTGTTTGCTTCTCTTTGTCCTTGGCGTATTTCTTGCGGATTTCTTCGAGTTCTGGTTGGATTTCCTGCTGGACTTTCGCCGTGCGCTGTGCGGGTAGAGTGAAGGGCAAGGTGATCAGCCGCACTAGCACGGTGAAAACGGCTATGCTGAGAGCGAAGTTATGGCCCAGCGTGTTATACAGAAAGAGCAGGCTGTTGACCATAACTTGAAGCAGAAGGTTCCACAGTTGTGACACGAAAACTACCTCCTCAGTATGATATGTTCGTAATCAGGCACGGAACGGGGTGGAGTGCCATGTCGTGCTAACGCCACTCCGCCGCCGCTCCGCTTCGCTACGTGGCTTACTACAAACCTTGTTTTACTGTTCCGTCCTTGGGAAGACCCAGCGCCGGTTGCCGTTATCGGCATCCAAGGCGTAGACTTGCCCATCTTGGGAACAAGTGTAGACCACCCCATCGGCTAAAACCGGGGGGGTGAAAATGCCTGTCTGAGCGGTAAACCACCACCGCTTCTGCCCGGTAGCGGCATCCAGGGCATACAAGTTTTTATCCTCCGAGGCTGCATAGATCAGGCCCTCGGCGAAGGCGGGACCGGCCAGAACTGCGTCCTCGGCAGCGAACTCCCATTTCCTCTGGCCGCTGACGGCGTCCAAAGCATAGACCTTCTTGTCCATGGAACCGACGTAGACAATATCGTCCGCTACCAGGGGCTGGCCCCATACCCAGCCGCCTGACTGGAACTCCCACTTCTTCCGACCGCTGGCCGCGTCCAGGGCGTAGACCTTGTTGTCGTAGGCACCGAAGTAGAGCCGTCCCCCGGCCAGGGTGGGGGTAGCGGCTATCGCGCCGTCGGCCTCGAACTCCCACTGTTTTTGGCCGCTTTCGGCGTCGAGGCAGTACATCTTATGATCCATCGAGCCGACGTAGACCTTGCCGTCGGCTACCAGCGGCATGGCCCAGACCCAGTTGCCGGTGGTGAACTCCCAGCGCCCGACCCCAGTAGCTGCCTCCAGTGCGTAGATCGTGGAGTCGGTGGAGGCCACGTAGATCGTATCGCCGGCTACTGCGGGTCCGGCGATAATGGGCTTTTCGGTGGCGAAGACCCACCGCTGGTTGCCCGTGACCGCGTCCAGGGCGTACAGATTCTTGTCGGTGGAGCCGACGAAGACCAGATCTTCCCCCACTGCGGGGGTGGCATAGAAAGGCCCTTTCTCTTCTTCTCCGGTGGGAAACTCCCACTTTTGGTTCCCCGTCTCCGCCTCCAGGGCATAGACCTTGGGGCCGGCGGAGACGTACACGACACCCTCCGCCACTGTCAGCCCAGGCCAACTGGTGGCGAGTGCTCCGCCAGTACAGCCTGTTAGCAAGGCGGCGATTATAAAGAGCCAAAGGATGACCTTAGGCCCCATCATGACTTTTCTCAAAGTTTGGACCTCCTAGTTTTATGATTGCTGCTCAAACTTCTCTTGGCTTCGCTTCACGGCACAGGATCGTATCCTCCGGGATTCAAAGGGTGGCAGCAAGCCCTTGCGCCGGCCTATGCTGTCGTTTTCAGACTGAACACGGGCACCTGGATCGTTTCAGACGGCTGGAGTTTACGAGTTTTCTCAAGGCCTAACAGTTGTTCAACATCATCAAGTGTCTTTTCCAAGATGTATTCGTGTCCATTGTCCCGACAGCGAAGCGCAGGCACATCGCGGATCACCAGGAGATATCCGTTGTTCCGGGCAGCGTGTTCGATCACAATATCATCCAGATCGTGCTGACAGCGCGGGCAATACTCTGGCCGATGGGTTAAGACAATGAGCTTAGGGTGGAAAAGGTTCTGATGCAGGGCAACCTCGAACGAAACCTCTTGCATGTCCTCCCAATAGAGCGTACAATTGTACACCTGGATTGTAGCACACTTGCCAATATCATGCAAATTGTGTGCTTGCTTGCGCCGCCCAACGCCAGATGAAGGTGATGAAGGCTTTGCTTCGCGGCACGGGACCGTATCCTCTCATAGCCCACCAGCACCGGTCGAGGTGAAGAATGCGGGGCGGTTTGCATTTGTGCAAACCTCGCCGTTGGGGTATAATCAGAGATAGCCGGCAGCGCGGATGGAAAGTGCGGTGTATCATCATCAATAATAATAGGAGGAGGATCGCAGAAATGACGAGCAGAGAGGTTAAGCCCCAAACGATCACCATGAAAAACACCAAGAAGGAGATGCTGGAAGCCTACGATGAGGTTCTGCAGCAGCTCAGAGAAAAGCGGGCGGTGGGACTCAAGCCTGAAAAGGCAATCGAAGAGAAGAAGATTGAGGAAGCGGTGGAAGTGACGGATTCCCTGTCCACAGAGGGGATCGTCCAAGAGGTCAGTACCCTTAAGTTGGAGGTAGGGAGACTCCTCAGCCAGCTTTCTGACAGATTGGAAGAAGAGGTCGGCAAGTATCGTCAGGTTAGGCAGGCGGTTGAAGCCAAACAGAAAGAACTCCAAGAGATCTATGAAATAGAGAAGTCGGCCTTGAGTCTGGCTGCCCTAATAGAGGCTCAGCATCAGAAGCGCCAGCAAACCGAAACCGAATTGGCTGCGTGCAAAGAGGAATTAACTCGAGAGATAGAAATGCTGCGAACGGAGTGGGGGAAGGAGAAGAAAGTTCACTCGGCAGAAATCAAAGAACGGGATGGCGACGAGCGGAAACGCCGTGAACGCGAGAAGGAAGAGTACCTGTATACGTTTCAGCGTGAGCAGCAATTGGCCCGAGAGCAGTTCGAAGACGAAAAGGCGCGGCTGGAAAGAGAAATCGCGAATAGAAGAGAGCAGATGGAAAAGGAATTAGCCGACAGGGAAAAGGCCATCGTGGAAAAAGAAACCGAATTGAACGAGTTGCGAGAGCAAGCCAGCGCCTTTTCCAAGGAGTTGGAATCCGCAGTCAAGCAAGCGGTCAAGCAAGCCGTACAAGGAGTGGAGTCGGAAGCCAAGAACAGAGAGGAGCTCCTGACAAAGGAGTTCGATGGCGAACGGAATGTTCTGAACACTCGAATTGAATCTCTGGCAAAAACAGTGGCAGAGCAAAATGAGCAGATTGCGAAACTCTCACAGCAGGTGGAAAAATCTTATAGCCAGGTGCAGGACATTGCCACCAAAGCGATAGAGAGCACTTCGCACTCCCAACCCTTGACCAATCTGCAGCAGTTGATGGCTGAGCAAACCCGGAAGCAATCGCCAGAAACGTAGGAAGGCAGGGAGTTTATCCACCATCAGGTCGGCAATGATCAGTGAAAGCCCGACCAGGACGCCGCTCCGCATTCTTCGCCCCCCGGCACCGGTGGAGGTGAAGAAAGCGGGGCGGTTTGCATTTGTGCAAACCTCGCCGTTGCGGTATAATCGGGGAAAGAGCCTGATGCGGGAAAACCGCACGCGGAGATACTTCGACAACCCTTCGGCAGGCCCTTGGCCCTCAGGCACTGTACCGTACCCTGTACCTGTCGGTTCAGGACAGGTGCGGTCCAGTACGGTGCCTAAGGACTGAGGGCTCAGGACGGGAGGGTGTCCCGCGCTCAGTACAGGCTTGATCGAGGAGCTTCTTGGGCCGTTTGCTGATTTCCTCTTCTCCATCGTGGGTCAGTGTGAACGTGTTCTGAAGGGATCCTGACCGTTTTCTCTGGTCACGCTTTTGCAGGGCGATGAGGGAAGCGCGCGGGCTTGCGTTTTCTCGCTGGACATGGTACAATGGGTTCACTTACTGTCGAGGGTTTTGTATCAGTTTAGCGCAAATCCCCAAATGCTTCGAACGCGTTATGCGGAAGTTGTTCTGCATATAAGCAACCATGCGGAAGAACTTCCACGTAGTAGTTTTGGGCACACCACTAAAGGAGGACGACTATGGCGTTTACACTACAAATCGGTGAGATGGCTCCTGATTTCGACCTGCCGGCAACGGATGGAAGGATCTATGGCCTAGCTGACTTTGCCGAAGCCAAGCTGCTTGTGGTCTTTTTTACCTGTAACCATTGCCCTTACGTGATCGGTTCCGATGAACAGACTCGTGCGACGGTCCAGCGCTTCAAGGACAACGGCGTTGCCTTTATCGGCATCAACTCCAACAGTGAAAACACCCACCCGACGGACGATTTTGACCATATGGTGGAACGGATGAACGCAAATCATTTTCCGTGGGTGTATGCGCGAGATAAGTCACAGGAAGTGGCGAAGGCCTATGGAGCGCTGAGAACACCACATTTTTACGTGTTTGATCAGGATCGAAAGCTCGTTTACACGGGCCGCGGTGTGGACAATCCTCGCAAGGCGGCCGAAAGCACAGTCCATGATCTCGACCGAGCGATCGAGGAACTCCTGGCACGGCAGCCCGTAAGTGTACCGACTACTAATCCGATAGGTTGCAATGTCAAGTGGGAAGGACAGGACGCGCATTGGATGCCGCCTGAAGCGTGCGATCTTGTCTGAAGGTCAAACCCGCCGGTCGCTGAATGGCCGCAGAGTGTACGGACGAGACTAGGTCCGTTCAATGGGATGATGACGTAGCCACGCTTTCCATATATGCTTGCTGTCGAGGGTTTTGTATCAGTTTGGCACAAATCCCCAAATGCTTCGAGCGTGTTATGCGGAAGAACTTCCACATAAGTAATTGTCATACCGTTTTTATGGAACCATCAGGATGAGAAAAATGATGTCGAGCTGGTTTTGGGTGTTTATCATTGTTTTGGGTGGCGCGTTCGTGGTTGTCGGTAATATCCAGTATGCACGAACCAGGGAGGCCGAGCAAAAACAGATTCTTGCGCGCGAAGCCCGAGCAGTACTCCTACCGGAAATTAAGAAGAATCTCGAACTTCTCGATACAACCGATTCTCTATTATTGAACCAAAAAACGATTCCTTTTGAAACTTTCACTACCTCCGCTTGGGAGACAATGTCTGCAGGCGGACTACTTCAGGGAATGAAGAGTGCGGAAATCAGCCAGGTGACTGGAGCCTATCAGTTGATTTATAAGGCGAATGAGACTCACGAAAGAATTATGCAGCTTTCCGTTGGAGTAGCATCAGCGCTTGGCAATGCGGCGAAGCACAAAGAGCAGTTAATGGAGAATCTTAAGGTTCTCCTGCGAGATTTGAAGACGGCCTTGTTGGAGATTGAAGCGTCAATAGTGCCGTGACTCAAGATGGCAGTGGAGATTAGGGTAACTGTTAGGCTCAGCGCTTGAGCGATAAAAGAACCATACGCTTCTCCCGCATAAGAAAAGGCCTCGCCCGTGAGAAACACGCAGCGAGGCCTTTTGCTTTCGTCGTGCCCAAGCAAGAGGGTTGGGAAAAGAGAGGTTCGATCTTCAACGAGGGCCAGGCGCATCTCTTGGGCCTCTTTGGTGTTATAAAGTCTATGAACGTCGCGCCTGCCCACTTTGGGCGAGAGGCGGCTTCCCCAAGCCGTCAGCATAGGGACGCCGAGCTCAGAGTGGGTAAGAGGCGAGAGTTTCCCAAACAGCGTGAAAAAGAGGCTAGGAGGTGTTCCTTTGTCGAAGAATAATACCAGGGTAGTCGTCACCGGCTTGGGGGCCCTGACCCCGATGGGCAACGATGTGCTCACCACCTGGCGGGCCTTGGTGGACGGGCGTTCGGGCATCAAACGGATCACCCGTTTTGATCCCGCGCCCTTTGCAACACAGATCGCTGGCGAGGTCAAGGGGTTCGAGCCCAAAGATCACTTCAGCCACAAAGAGGCTCGACGGATGGATCGCTTCGTTCAGTTTGCCGAGGTCGCTACCCGGCAGGCTCTCGAGGATGCTCAGTTGACCATCAACGCGGACAACGCTGAGCGAGTAGGGGTCATTATCGGTTCCGCCGTGGGAGGCATCGAGACCCTGCTAACCGCATTCGAGAAGTTGCAGGCCCGAGGGCCTCGGCGACTAAGTCCCTTCTTCCTGCCCATGATGCTCTCTGACACCGCCCCGGGGCAGGTGGCCATCTCCTGTGGGGCCAAGGGGCCCAACATGGCCATCGTCTCGGCCTGCGCCACCAGCTCCAACGCCATCGGCGAAGCAGCAGCGATGATCCGCCGTGGCGATGCCGACGCCATCATCAGCGGCGGAAGTGAGGCGCCCCTCGTTCCTATCACTCTTGCCGGCTTCAACGTCATGGGGATCCTGTCCACCCGCAACGACGAGCCGGAGAGGGCCTGTCGCCCCTTCGATGCTACCCGCGATGGGCCGGCCATGAGCGAAGGGGCAAGCATCCTCATCCTGGAGAGCCTGGAGCACGCCACAGGGCGGGGGGCCAAGATTTACGGCGAGATCGTCGGCTACGGCGCTACAGCCGACGCCGCCCATATAGCCGCCCCCGCCGAGGGAGGTGAAGGAATGGCTCGGGCCATGAGACTGGCCTTGAAACAAGCAGGAATGAGGCCCGAGGAGGTTGATTACATCAATGCTCACGGCACCGCCACGGCGCTCAACGACGTCAACGAGACAGCGGCCATCAAGACCGTCTTTGGAAAGCACGCCTACAATCTGGCCGTCAGTTCCACCAAGTCGATGACCGGGCACATGCTGGGAGCGGCGGGAGCGGTGGAGGCCATAGCCTGTCTCAAAGCCTTGCAGGATCAGATCATCCCTGCTACCATTAACTACCAGCACCCTGACCCTCAGTGCGATTTGGATTACGTGCCCAATGAGGCCCGTCCCTGCCAACTGCGGGTGGTCATGTCCAACTCGATGGGCGTGGGCGGCCACAACGCCTGCCTGATCTTCCGCAAGCTTTAAGGATGTGGGCTCTAGTGGTATTCTCGACTTGTTTTGCGGGACGTGGTATCGTATGAGCCAATTCACAGGCTAGAATTGAGAGATATGGCATCAAAGAGACACGCTCAGATCGTGGGCTGGGGCAAGTATGTTCCTAGCCAGGTTCTGACTAACGATGATTTGGCTGAAATGGTGGATACCTCCGATGACTGGATTCGCACGCGGACGGGGATCGTCGAGCGCCACATCGCCGAGCCGAGGGAAACGACATCGACCATGGCTATCAGGGCAGCACAAGCTGCCCTTCAAGTGGCTGATGTGGCTCCAGAACGGTTGGACCTCATCATCGTGACTAGCGCCACCCCCGACTACCTCTTCCCCGCTACGGCCTGCGCGGTGCAGGATGCTCTGGGGGCAAGGCGAGCCGGGGCCTTTGACCTCCTCGCTGGCTGCTCTGGCTTTGTCTATGGTCTTGGGGTCGGCAGCCAGATGATAATCTCTGGGGCCTACGAGAACGTGCTGGTCATCGGGGCCGAGACCTTGTCCCGCTTTATGGATTGGACGGACCGCGATACCTGTGTCCTCTTCGGCGACGGGGCAGGGGCCTTGCTGCTTCAGGCCAGCGATGAGCCTGGTGGCGTCCTCTCATTCACCCTCGGCGCTGACGGCTCGGGCGGTGACCTGCTGATCGTGCCTGGCGGGGGCAGCCGCCACCCGGCCAGCGCTGAGACGATAGCCCAGGGATTGCATTACATTCGCATGAATGGCCGCGAGGTCTTTCGGTTTGCCACCCGCGTCATGGGCCGGGCGGCCAAGGAGGCTATCAAAGCAGCCGGACTGGAGATCGACGACATTGACCTGTTTATCCCCCACCAGGCCAACATGCGCATCATCCAATCGGCGGCCAAACACCTGAGGTTGCCCATGGATAAGGTATTCGTCAACCTGGACAGGTACGGCAATACCTCATGTGCCTCCATTCCCATCGCTTTCTGTGAGGCCATTGAGGAGGAGTGGATAAAGCCCGGTGATCACCTGGTCTTGGTCAGCTTCGGAGCTGGGTTGACCTGGGCTGCGGCGGTGGTGCAATGGCACGTGCCGTTGCCGCTCCCCAGCCCGCCGTGGTGGAAACCCCTACTGAGGCGCGCTGGGTATCGCTGGGCCCGGATCGTATCCCGCCTGCGCCGTGCTAACCGTCAGCTCAATTCATGGTGGGGCAGAGCCCTAGCGCGGATTCGGGGCAATAGCAACGGCTGAGCGCTAAATTGCCGAAGAACCCGGTTTCTGCTAAAAGGTTACCTGCCAAAAACGGTAACCGCTCTCTGATCACACCGAGGGGTTGTGCATTTGTGCAAACGCCGCCGTTGGGGTATAATCAGGGTGGGTCACCACCCTGAGCCGCGCCGGGATGCTTCGACAAGCTCAGCACAGGTCTGTGGTGGGGCTGTTGGGCAAATGGCAGTCATACGCGACGGCGCACCACCTCGCATTCGTAGGTATGGCAAGCAAAGGGAGTATGTGAAGGAAGAAAGGGGATAATCCAATGGGTATGACTTTTGAGCAAGTGGTAGAGTCGGCCAAACAATTCCCGGCCGAACAGCAAGAGATGCTCATTGATCTGATTCGTGGTTGGCGTACTGAAACTCGGTGCCGCGAGATTGCCCGCGATGCCCAGGAATCTTTGGCGGCCTTTCGCGGTGGACAACTCGAGCCACAATCAGCGCAGGCGGTGGTTACTGAACTCCGGCAATCGTTGGTAGATCAAGAATGAGACGATATCTGGTCTTGTCGGGTTTATGCAAATTCTAGCTGCTTGTACGGAAAACTTCTGTATAAGCAGCCATGAGGGCATCTTATGCGGAAGGGTTCCGTAGAAGTATAGTTAGGCGAGTTGGTCAACCCCGTCTGGCAAAGAGGGGGCAAAGAAAGAACGATCTTGTTTGGCTCTGCACCTCGAGCGGTTGAGATGTGGATGCATCAGACGTGGCGGTCTATAATTCGCAACTTGCAGCGGGAGGCATGCCGGTGACAACCGTACTCAAACTCGATGAGATCAAGCCTCTGACAGATATCCCGCAACTGATCCGGGAGATCGAAGCCGGGTTTGTTCTCTATTCCGATCTTGAATTGGGCCACGTGATCAAGAATCCCGGAATCGGTCGAACTAGCGAGGACCAAATCACGGTTGTGGATCTAACAGGGGTCGCGATCCAAGACATTCAGATCGCCAAGATGGTCGACCGTGCTCTCCGGGAAGATAAAGAACAAACGAGGAAAGAATCATGACAAGCGAAAACAAGCAGCAGTTGGATGTTCCGAAGTTAGTTTTGGAGGCCATCGAAAGATGCCAGGATTACCTTTCACCCACACCTCTTGAGTACTCCATGTATCTCAGCGAGAAGATCGATGGCGAAGTCTGGCTCAAGTTGGACTCGATGCAGAGAACCTCTTCATTCAAGTTTCGTGGTGCGATCAACAAAATCCTATCGCTCACGGAAGCAGAGCTCGACAAAGGGGTGGTCTCGGCCTCTACAGGGAACTACGCCTTGGCAGTTGCCGAGGCCGTGAAGATTCGAAAACACCGCGCCACCATCTACGTGGCCGAGGATATTGAGCCATCACGTCTGGAACTGTTGAGGGCCCATGGCTTGGATCTGGTCATTTATGGTGAGGGTGCCTGGGATGCGGAGAAGGAGGCACGGCGCGTGGCGGAAGAAGAAGACAAGATCTATGCGTCGCCATACAACGACCCCATTGTGGTTGGCGGGCAGGGAACTTGTGGGTACGAGATTTCCAAGCAGCTTCCCGACGTGGAAGCCGCCCTCTTCGCCTGCGGGGCGGGGGGATTGCTTACAGGGTCGGCGGGTTGGCTAAAATTCCACAACCCCGATGTGGAGGTCTTTGGCGTCTCGCCGGAGAACTCCCCCGTAATGTATGAATCCATGCGAACCAATAAGATGGTCGAGATAGAAACCTTCCCGACGCTGGCAGACACCTGCGCTGGCGGCGTGGATTTAGACAGCATCACTCTGGAGCTGTGTCTGCGATACGTGGAGGAGATTCTGTTGCTCACCGAAACGGAGATAGAAGAATCCATCCGCCTTCTGTTCGAGCAACATCGTCTCGTGGTCGAAGGTTCAGGAGCCCTGGGCGTTGGGGGTCTGCTTAAACGAAAAGAGCGATTCAAAGGAAAGAAAGTAGTCGCGGCAGTCTGTGGACGAAATATCGATTTGGAAGTGTTCAAACGAATCATTCAGTAAGCCCGCTGCAACACGGGTCCCATGCCTCCACGACCTTTGAAAGGCCCGGCCGCAAGAGATGGCGACGCCCGCCACTTAGGAGTTGGGATTGCATCCCTACTGACATCGCCTAACATTCGCATTCAGTCGGATTGAAGCCACCGAGGCTTTTTCAAAAGTGTTAAACAGGGAATGTTTAGAACGAGCTTCTGGGCCAAGTTGTCTCCAATAAGTCGATTCCGGATTGGTCCTCGCACATGACGACGAATTCCAGGATTCATCGAATCAGATTCGGTCAATCCCCCAGACCTGTACTGAGCCTGTCGAAGTATTCTCTGTCATATCCTCAAGATTTCGCCCTCAGATGCCACCTGGACATGGTCATAAGCAGAATCGACTCTAAGCGAAGCGGCATCGGCGTCGAGATGACCTCTGAACATTCCCTGAAACAGGGTAGTGCCGCCTGGCTCTCGCCGATGTGCCCTGAAGCTATCGTTGCCTGTCGGTGAAAGCCCGACCAGGGCAAGGCTCAGGACGCCGCCCCGCATTTTTCGCCCACCGGTGCCGGTCGAGGTGAAGAAAGCGGGGCGGTGTACGTTTGTGCGGCGGTCCCACCGCGATGGCGGCCCAACTTCTGCGCGGCAACTTGCGTGACATCGTATATGGTGCTATAATAGTGCTATGGATGTTGCTTCCCTGTCCTGTGTTGTCATTGATACCAATGTCGTCTTTGAAGGTCTGACCAAACGTGGTGGTGCTGCCGGTCTTCTTGTTGACGCCTGGCTTGCTGGCTTGTTGCAGGTCTGTGTGTGCGACGCACTCGCTTACGAGTATGCGGACGTCTTGTCGCGCAAGCTATCTGAGGCGCGTTGGCAGCGCCTCAAACCTGTTTTGGGAACCTTGTTGTCTAAAGCGCAGTTCATGGTCGTTCACTACTCGTGGCGACCGATTTCACCCGATCCAGGGGATGAACACGTCATTGATTGCGCCATGAATGCTGGTGCTACGGTCATTACCTCGAATGTGCGAGACTTTCGAACTGCCAGGGAAACGTTGGGATTACGAGTCATCACGCCCATAGAGGCTGTCGTCCAGCTAGCGAGTTAGATGTGGTATCGAGTTTATTTGGGGAGGGGAAAATGAGTCGGTTAACAGTCCGTTTGCCAGGAACGCTCCACAGTCAGTTGACAGCCCTGGCCACACGTGAGGGGATCTCTTTGAACCAATACATTGTGTATGCCCTCACGCGCCAGGCGACGTTGGCTTACACTGTTCAGGCTGTGCCCGAACAGGCAGTGGCTCAACAACGGGCAGCATTTACGGCTTTACTGCAAAGTCTGGGACAGGCTTCGTTTGATGAAGTCGAGGCGGTGATGGCTGAACGAGAGGTAGTTGAACCTGATGCGGGGTTGAATCCTGAGGTCATAGCGTGTTTGCAGGAGCGCATTGCAAACAAACAACAGCCGGCGTAGGTGGACGATAGGGCAGTCTGCCCTCACTGATGCGCCTTGAAGCTATCGTTGCTTGTCGGTGAAAGCCCGACCATGACAAGGCTCAGGACACCGCCCCGCATTTCCCGCCCACCGGCACCGGTGGAGGTGAAGAAAGCGGGGCGGTTTGCATTTGTGCAAACCATGCCCTTGTGGTACAATGTATGCACGTTAGCAGTACAAAGATGAGGAGATAGCTATGGCTAAGACCGCAGTTATTTCGGCAAGGATTGACCCCGCACTCAAGCGCGATGCAGAGCAGGTATTTAGAGAGCTTGGGCTGACTACCTCGCAAGCCATCACGTTGTTCTATAAGCAGGTTGATCTTCGGCGCGGGTTGCCCTTTAGCGTCAAGATTCCGAATGAGCTAACAAAGAAGGCGTTGGAGGATGCTAAGGCACGGCGCAATCTCGAGAGCTTTGACAGCATAGACGACCTCTTTGAAGACTTGGAGATCTGATGAGAACCATCAGACGCACCTTGCAGTTCAAGAGAGATGTTAAACGCATGAAAAAGCGAGGTAGAGACTTGAGCAGGTTCAAATGCAGATTTATTCGGGTAATACTTTGTGCGAAGTAGCAATCGCCGCCCTGCATTCTTCGCCCACCGGCACCGGTCGAGGTGAAGAAAGCGGGGCGGTGTGTGTTTGTGCAAATGCCGCTGTTGGGGTATAATCAGGGCAAGCTACCGCCCACGGCAGCACCGATGGAGAGCCCGGTGCGAGAGAACCGCACTCTAGCAACCTTTGTACATTCCAGGGAGTGTTTAGGGTCACAAAGCGTCTCCAAAAACTATTTCCGGATATG
>CAYWWC010000015.1:0-28610 GCA_964461615.1 uncultured Anaerolineae bacterium | reverse complement strand
TTAGGCAGCGACATGAGGTGGGATTAACCGCTATGGCTGCGTAGGGTCCTGGCAATGATGTCGTTTTGTTCGCTCTGGGGGGCTTTCTTCGGGCCTCCCTTTGTCTTTTTGCTTTTGATTTCCTCTTCGCCCTCTTGCTGGTCCAAGGCTTGCTTGATGGCCAGTTCCATGATTGTAGGCAGAGGTTCATCATCTTCGTCGTCAATGTCCAGAGGTATATCCTTCATGCCTAGCTCGATCTTACGCTGTACGCGATCAACGCTCAACACCTTCACCTCCACCTCTTCGCCTACCGACACTATCTCAGATGGAGTGTCCACGAAGCCTGATGCCAGCTCGCTGATGTGTACTAGCCCATCGCGGCCAACACCAACGTCTACAAAGGCGCCGAATGGGGCCAGGCGTGTCACTTTGCCTTTGATGATGATGCCAGGCTTCAAGTCACCGAAGACCCGCTCAGGTGGTTCTATCATGGTCAGGTTGATGCGTCCTTTCTTGCGATCCACTTTCTTGACCCAGACTGTCACCTCGTCGCCCGGCTTCACGACCTCTGCGGCTCTGTTGACTGGATCCTTGCTTAGCTGAGAGATGTGCACCCAGCCCTCTTGGGCCAGGCCGATGTCCACGAAAGCGCCAGATAGCACTGCTTTGGTCACCTTGCCTCTCAACCTCGTACGTGGTTTCAGTTCCTTGATGTCGGTAGGCTGCCTCTCATTGTTGGTAGCCTCGGCTTGGTTCAATTGCTCTGCAGTCACTTTTGTTCCTCCTTCTTCTTGCTAGATTAAGATTGGATAGCTGATACATTATACCACTACTATGGATTTTTCACAAGGTCAGTCAGTCGTCGGCCTTGACGTTTACTGGAGTTCGTGGTAGTATTAATAGGGGAGGGAGGCGTTTCGATTTGCTTGGGTGCTCGGCAACTGGCCAAGGACGGCGATTGAAGCTGGAAGGCGCGAATGAGCTGGCTGTTTACCTGCGAGGAAGGTTTTCGTAGGGGAGGGGAGAGACCGCTCTCTTCGCGTAGTCATAGCCCGCTGACTCTATACCAATTTTGGTCTCTGATAATAAGACGAGGCTATGCGAAGTCGGTGAGGGTGACGCGGGAGATTGGAGAGATGGATGATCGAGGAATTCCATAGAGACATTATCGCTAAGGTAGGGTGGTGTGGGTTAATGAGGCAGAAGGAGAGGCAATGACTATGGTTAGGGAAGCGGATTTGACTAAATTGGCTCCTGAGCGGGCGTTGCTTGTAGGAGTGAAGCTGAAAAGTGAACGTGGCGGTTGGTCGGTCGAGGATTCGCTGGCGGAATTGGGCCAGTTGGCGCGTACAGCCGGCCTGGAGGTAGGCGGCCAGGCCTTCCAGAAGCCAGACACCTTCAACCCGGCCACTTACATTGGCAAAGGCAAAGTAGAGGAAGTCGGGATTCTCAAGGAGGAGCTGGATTGTGATCTAGTTATCTTCGATGACGAGCTTTCGCCGCGCCAGCAGCGCGAGCTAGAGGAGGTCTGGGATGTGAAAGTCCTGGATCGCACCTCTTTGATCCTGGACATTTTTGCCCAGCACGCGCATACCAGAGAGGGGCAGTTGCAGGTGGAGTTGGCCCAATATGAATACCGCTTGCCGCGGCTGACGCGCCTGTGGACACACCTGGCTCGCCAGGCAGGAGGTGGAGCGGCTAGAGGTGGCGCGGGAGGGGTGGGCCTGCGGGGACCAGGCGAGAGGCAACTAGAGGCAGACCGCCGCCGCATCAGGGAGCGTATCTTGCAACTCAAGCAAGAGTTGGAGCAAGTACGCACTCACCGTCACCTTTACCGCCGCCAGCGTCGCCAGGCAGCCACACCTGGGGTAGCAATCGTGGGCTACACAAATGCAGGCAAATCAACCTTGCTCAACGCTATTTCTGGAGCCGAGGTGTTGGTGGAGGACAAACTCTTCGCCACTCTGGATCCCACAACGAGACGGGCTCCGCTGCCGCAAGGACAGGTAGCGCTCTTCAGCGATACGGTGGGCTTTATCCAGAAGCTCCCCACTCAACTCGTAGCTGCCTTTCGTGCCACTTTAGAGGAGATCAACGACGCAGACCTTCTCGTACATGTACTCGACATAACACATCCCAATGCATTGTTACAAAGTCGGGTAGTGGAAGATACACTGAAGGACTTGGGGGCCACAGATATGCCGGTGTTAGTGGCTCTCAACAAAGTGGATCGGCTGGACAATCCCGATCAGGTTCAGGGCATGATGCAGGAGTTTCCTAACAGTTTGGCTATCTCAGCCAAAGAGAGAATTGGCCTGGACGAGTTGCTGGCCCGCGTTGAGGCCGTCCTGAACAAGAGCCTGGTGCGTATCAGAGCCCACATTCCGTACCAAGAAGGCGAACTGGTCTCGCTTTTCTATCGCTGGGGCCTGGTGGAGCGAGAGGAACACGATTTCGAGGGGACCATCCTAGAAGGCCGCCTGCCAGTTCGGTTTCTGAAGGCTTTCAGGCATTGCTTAGCCTGATCTACGGGGCAGATTCCGAACTTCAGACTATGTATCTTATGTATAAAACAATGAATTATAGCCACGCCTGGTCTTGCGTGCTCGGCCAAAACCTGCGCTAAACTGCTCGCAGTGAGCAATTCCTGGCGACGTTGAGTGTACCCAAGCCTTTCCAGCCGTACGGTAAGTCCTCGTCAGGCATTTGAGGGCAGACCGGCTTGAAATCGCGCCAGGAATTGCTGGACAGAGCGCTTCTGGGACTTCCGGAGCCTGGTCAATCTCCGGAAGTCCCAGGGTTAGCCGCGCAGATCGAAGCTTTTTTGGACATCGTCAAATTCGGTGAAAATTGGCCCAAATGCGCTCTTGTGGCACTTTTTTCGACGGTTCTGCTCCAGATAGCGCTCAGAAGAACTGAAAAGTGGTCTCCAAAAGGCCCAAGTAACCTATCCCCTACTAGAGTTATGTCGAGTTAAGGAGTGAATCAGATGTCTAAGTTATTGCACGGTTGTCTCAGGTTGATGGTTGTAGCCCTACTAGTGGCCCTAATTACGAGTGTGGCTTTTCTAGCTGGCTTTGCGGCAAGAGCTTCCCTGGTGGAGCCCGAGCCTATCTCTGTAGCTGTAGAGCCTGCGGCGAGCAGCGAACAGGAGGCCTTCCGCATCTTCTGGGAGGTCTGGCATACTCTGGAACGCGATTTCTACGGTGATTTGCCTGATGATCAGGAGATGACCTACGGCGCCATTCAAGGGGTGATAGATGACCTTGATGACAACTACACTGCCTTCCTAGAGCCCGAGCTGGCCGCTGTTGTCAGGGAGGATATGTCAGGTTCCTTCGAAGGCATTGGCGCCGTGGTCAACATGAATGACGATGGCCAGTTGGAGATTGTTCGGACCCTCGAAGGCAAGCCAGCAGCACAGGCCGGCCTTAGATCGGGCGACATAGTCCTCGCTGTGGGCGACACGGCCATTGAGGAAATGAGCGTCTTTGAGGCGGTGGCTCTAATTCGGGGGCCGGCAGGTAGCGTGGCCCGCCTCACAATAAGACGGCAAGACATTGAAGAACCCTTTGTGGTTGAAGTCGTCCGGCAAAGAATCGAGATGCCTACCGTGGAATCCAAAATGCTGGATGACGATATTGCCTATCTCAAACTTGCCGAATTCAATGCTCAGGCTGCGAGCAAGCTCAAGGCCGGCTTGCGGTCCTTGCTGGCCGAGGAGCCCAGAGGGCTGATCTTCGATCTGCGTGATAATCCAGGGGGCTTTTTGAACGTATCTGTGGAGATAGGTAGCCAATTTGTTGGCGAGGGGTCTATCCTTCTAGAGAAACTCAGGGATGACCAGAATAGAGATTACCCGGCTCAGGGCGGCGGCCTGGCTACCATAGACCCACCTTTGGTGGTTCTGGTCAACGGCGGTACTGCCAGTGCCTCGGAGATCGTGGCCGGCGCCATTCAGGACACTGGCCGAGGCACCCTGATTGGAGAGCAAACCCTGGGCAAAGGATCAGTCCAGCTTTCCCATCATCTCAGCGATGGCTCCGAGTTACGAGTCACCATTGCTCGTTGGTTTACACCCAATGGCCGCGCCATTCACGAGGAGGGTCTCGCTCCCGACATCCAGGTGGATGTAACCGAGGAGGACATCGAAGCTGGGCGCGATCCACAGCTACAGCGCGCCATTGAGTATTTGCGGGGATTGACAGATGGAGAGTAAGAACAAAGGAAAGACAGTCGCTACTAATCGCAAGGCTCGCCACGACTACTTCATTGACGAGACCTATGAGGCTGGGATCGTCCTCACTGGTACGGAGATCAAGTCAGCGAGGGCTGGCCGCGTCAATTTGCGGGATAGTTATGTCCAGGTGAGGAATGGAGAGCTTTGGCTGATAGACACTCACATCGCTCCCTATAAGCAGGCTGGACGCGGCAGCCACGAACCTAAACGCCCTCGCAAGCTACTCATGCACCGCCGTGAGATCAGCCGACTGCAGGGCAAGATCCAGGAAAAGGGCTACACTATTGTCCCCCTGTGCTTATATCTCAAGAACAATAAGTGGGCCAAAGTAGAAATCGCCCTGGCCCGTGGCAAAAAGCTCTACGACAAGCGCCAAACTATTCGCAAGCACGATGCCCAGCGGGAGATGGAACGCGCGTTAGCCGATCGGCGAAAGGGGTTATGACAACTTCTCAGAGTTGCAGAGAATTCAAAAATGTGTTATAATCTAACTGCAATTGGGGATGAAGGGTTTCGACAGAGACGGTTGGCCAAGGATTGCAAGTCGAGGTGCCCTACCCTCGCAAAACAAGGGCACACTAAAGATAACAGGCGAACCTCAACTCGCCCTGGCTGCCTAAGAGCAGCCACGTCTGCCCAGGTCTGCTCCCGATAGGCCTGGACCAGATGCCATAGAAATCGGGGTGCGATGTTCTCGACGCCGATAGAGAGCATCAAAGCCAAGCCCGCAAGGCTTGGATCGGCTAGCTCAAGCCAGACCCTGTCGGTTGGGGCTGACTTGAGCGAAATACAAAAGACCGACTAAACTTGTAGTACATCCTTGCTCGAATTCTTTGGACGCGGGTTCGATTCCCGCCATCTCCACCAAGTTTAATGCCTGTAGGGCTCCCCATCCCTACAGGCATTGTTTTTGTTGGACCAACGCACTCGTCGGTTGGCATGACTTCGCTTTCCCCGTGCCCCCCATCTCCTCTACTCCACCAGCATTAGAAACATTTCGCATAGCCTTTATCCCCTTTCGGGACTTATCAAGAAGTTAGGTGTAGAAAAAGGCTATGGCTACGCGAAGAGTGGAGCTGCGGCTAAAAATCCATATAGTCCTGCTTCAATAGGCTCCCGCAATCTACTCCGAACACATCTAACAACTCTCCTATCAACAATGCCTTCTGTTCAGCATCCTTTTTCGACCAAGTACGACTTTTGATCTCCAGAAAGGCTCCTTCGTAAGCTGGCTTACTCAACCTATCAAAATTAACAGAGAATTGCACCCCCTTGTACCTGATGTGCCAACGCTGCCGATGCTTGTTTACCTCTTTCACACTGTCGGGCTCAAAATACTCACAATAGAAACGCAAGGTTCGATCAGCCCTGGAAGTAAAGCGAGAACGGGAGAGAAGGACTGAATTGTCAAACTCTTCCTCGCTGCCAGGCCCGGTTAAGGTCAACGTGCGTATAGACTCAGGGACTCCCCCCTTTTCCCTCACCACGTTATCCTCACGGTGACGAATGCATCCCAGGCTCTCGCCTGCAAAAAGCAGGTAAGTGTCGTACTGATCGCGCACCGAGGGCCGCCACACAGAAGAAATATCCGAATGAGCCAGCCCCTTCCTCACAGCGGCCTCGCTCTCCACAGCACCCTTGACTTGCACCTCAAACGTCTCCTTCCACTCCAGGCCACCAATGGCCACCAGCTTGTCCAGGAGGCTCTCCTCCCTGCGCATCACGAAAACGTTTATCCGATCAGCGATGCGTTGGGCCTCTGCCATAACCATCTCTACATCCACCGTGAGGAGCTCTCTGTCTCTCATCAGCAAGCGTCCACTCACCAGGACATGACACACATCCGCGCTCTTGGTAGCATAAACCACTCGCGAATAGATGTTGTCGCCCGACAGATCAAACTTTGGCGTGACATGAAGGACATCCATGTCCACTACTGCCAAATCAGCTTGCTTGCCGACCTCAATGGACCCTGTGATGTGATCCAGATGCAGGGCTCGCGCCCCCCCGATGGTGGCCATGGTCAAGGCGCTTCGCGCTGGCACAGCCTTTGGATCACCCAAGAAGCCTTTGGCCAAGAGAGCCGCAAGACGCATCTCCTCGAACATGTCCTGATCATTGTTGCTGGCAGGGCCATCGCTGCCAATGCCTACACTCAGGCCAACATCCAACATGCGAGTCACCGGCGCCACGCCGCTGGCAAGTTTCAAATTGCTGGTTGGGCAGTGCGCCACGCCGACTCCTTTCCGCACCATCAACTCCATCTCTTCCTCAGTTAAGTGCACACCATGGGCAACCAAAGTCTTGTTATCAAAGATGCCGAAATCGTCCAGACAAAACGCTGGCGCACAACCATAAAGCTGCCGGGTGCCCTCCACTCCTACTTCCGTCTCCGCGACATGGATCAGCAGAGGCACATCGTTTTCCTGGGCCAAGCGCGTGGCCTCCCTAAGGATCTCCGGGGTGCACGTATACGGCGAGTGTGGGCCAACCGCAGGCACGATCAGCTCGTGCCCCTTCCACCCAGCAATGAATCGTCGGCAGTACTCCAAACTCTCGTCGTAGCTAGTCGCATCCGGGGTAGGCAGCTTCATAATCGTCTCAGCGCAGACGGCTCGCATACCCACCTCCTGCGCAGCCCTGGCTACCTCATCCTCGAAATAATACATATCGGCAAAGCAAGTCACACCTGAGCGAATCATTTCCGCACAAGACAGCAGGGTGCCATAGTAACAGAACTCCTCGTCCACAAACTCTCTCTCCACGGGCAACATATAGCCATATAACCAGACGTCAAGCCGCAGATCGTCGGCCAGCCCCCTGAGCAGGCTCATGGGCACGTGAGTGTGAGCGTTTATCAAGCCCGGCATAATCACCTGCCCAGTACAATCAAGGGTCTGCTCGGCTTCGTACTTTCCATTCAAATCAGCCACCGGCCCAACCGCAACTATCAGGCCATCTTTCACGACCACCGCTCCCTGAGGAAAGACCTCCAAGTCCTCATTCATGGTGATTACGGTGCCATTTGACAGAACCATATCCACTTTCATCTTGCCCCCTTATAACGGCTTTCGCCAGAACCAACAAATTGGCACATTTCATGCCATTGTGCTATAATACCGAAGGCTTCACATCCCTTCGGCAAGCTCAGGATGCCGCATCCCTGCTGCTGAACCAAGGAGACCCCCAAATGCGCGCAGTTGACATCATTGCCAAGAAGCGAGACGATCACCCCCTCACTGCCCAAGAGATTGACTTCTT
The DNA here is from genome assembly GCA_964461615.1 of uncultured Anaerolineae bacterium. Taxonomy (GTDB): domain Bacteria; phylum Chloroflexota; class Anaerolineae; order VGOG01; family VGOG01; genus CAZVCJ01. Next base: position 21,127 of record CAYWWC010000015.1, on the reverse strand, counting down.
CGTCCAGGGCTTCACTCGGGGAGAGATACCCGACTATCAGGCAGCATCCCTGCTGATGGCCATCTACCTCAGAGGGATGAACGCGCAGGAAACCACTGATCTTACCATGTCTATGGCCCGTTCAGGCAGGATGTTGGATCTCTCACCAATAGCCCCCCTCGTGGTTGACAAGCATTCCACCGGCGGTGTGGGCGACAAGACAACGTTAGTGGTTGTCCCCCTGGTGGCAGCCACAGGATTGCCAGTGGCAAAGATATCGGGCCGCGGCCTGGGGTTCAGTGGTGGGACACTGGATAAGCTGGAGTCCATCCCTGGCTTCAAAGCTGCCCCCTCCACCTCGGAATTCATGGTCACACTCCGCGACCATGGCATCGTCGTCGTCGGGCAAACTGCCGACATAGTCCCAGCCGATGGCAAGTTCTACGCCCTGCGCGATGTGACAGCCACAGTGAGCAACATCTCCCTCATCGCCAGCTCCATCATGAGCAAAAAGATAGCGAGCGGCGCCAACGCCATCGTCTTGGACGTCAAAGTGGGCTTCGGAGCTTTCATGCGAACCATGGAAGAGGCAAAGGCGCTAGCCCATGCGATGGCAAACATCGGCCAAGCTCTGGGCCGCCGCGTGGCGGCCGTCATCTCCAATATGAACCAGCCTCTCGGTGGGACTGTGGGCAACGCCCTGGAGCTCAAAGAGGCCATCGCTACCCTGCATGGCCACGGCCCCACCGACTTCCTCGGTCACTGCCTGACCATCGCCAGCCAGATGCTACTTCTGGCCGACCGAGCCCCAGAAGCCCAACAGGCTCGGCAGCTCTTGCTACGCGAACTGGATAGCGGTCGAGCCTGGCTCAAATTCCGCGACTGGATAGTGGGCCAGGAAGGTAATGTGGCTTACATTGACGACCCTACCCTATTACCTCAGGCAACTCTTGTCGAAGATATGCCCTCCCCTCGCTCTGGCTATGTAGCTGGCCTGGATGCTATGGAAGTTGGCCTGACAGCGGCTCTCCTCGGCGGTGGCCGCGTCCGCAAGGGGGATCCAATTGACCACGCTGTGGGCGTAGTCCTGGCCAAAAAGATCGGGGATTATGTCAATAAGGGCGAGGCCCTACTAACTATCCATGCTAACGATGAGCAGAGGTTAGCCGACGCCAGGCGAAGGCTCCTGGATGCTTACTCCTGGAGTGATGAGTCTGTAGAGCGTCCGCCTCTCGTACACGAGATCATAACTTGACAATTGTCATTGCGAGGCGCGCTGTCTGCGCCGAAGCAATCCCCTAGCGCGCTTGGAGATTGCTTCGCTCGGCTCGCAATGACAAATGTTCAAAACTCAAAGCGGTAGACGTACATCTCCGGATCCACCAAATCGCCATTGTCGTCGAAAGTAATAGCACCGATCAAGCCGGGATAGTCTTCGAGGGCGTCTAACTCGGCGACGACTGCATCCCTGACTGGACTTCCCTGCGACTCGATGGCCCTGGCCAAAGCCTCTAGGAGGACATGAGCAGCATCATAGGCCATGATCGCCTGCGGGCCAGGCAGTCGCCCAGCCAGGGCCTGGTAACCAGCCGCGAAATCGGCGGGAAACCTCGATCCACCATTGATCCTCGGCACTGCTGTGACGAAAAGAGTGCCTCTCACAGCCTCCCCTTCGATTTGCCCCAATAGGGAGCTGTCCAGCCCACTGCCTCCCATGAAGACTGCCTCGATACCAACTTCTCGCGCCTGTGCTATCAACCCTGCTCCCTCAACCGTCCCCCCACTGAAGAAAACCAGCTCGGCGGACGTGAGACGTGAAACGTGAAACATATTGCGTATTGCGTATGGCGTAAGATCGGCGTCGGCATCTAGCACAATCGTAGCACCTAACTGCTCGGCCGTTCGGGCAAAGGCTTCGGCCAAGTCGTCGTCGCTGCGCAAGACGGCCAGGCGGCGCATCCCCAGCTCCTCCACAACGTACCTAGCCGCCTCCGCCCCCAAAAGATCGTTGCGGGCATAGAGGCGAAAGACCTCAGAGTAGCCCCGCTCCGTCACGCCGTCCGCTGCCACTTGAGTGATCAGCGCCAGGCCAGCCCGATGGTACTCATCCAGGGCAGCCAGGGCTGCGTCATCGGAGAAATGTCCGATGACGCCCATCACGTCGGCGTCAACAATCATCTTCCTGGCTTGCAATGGAGTCTGGGCCGGGTCATTGCCGTCGTCCAGGGCCACCAGTTCCACCATGTAACCGCTTATGCCCCCATCTGCGTTGCGCTCTCGCACCGCCAGCTTGACGGCGTAGAGTACATCGTAGCCCAGATGCCGGTGGAGCCCCTCGAACGGAGCCGCCAGGCCGATCTTGACCACAGGTCTAGTGCTGCCCAGGTGCGACTGCATTGGCAGTCGCACCGCACAACTGCTGAGCAGCCATCCCAGAATGCAAAGCACGCTAAGCGCGCGAGGAACTCGCCCCGCCGCCAGCGTGCACCTATCTCCAACCTCCAACCTCTAACCTCCAATTCTACTGTTGATACCTCTGCTGATTCTGAAGGTGTTCCTCGAAAGTTGTAGCGAAAGCATGTGAGCCGTCACCCTTGGCCAAGAAGTATAGATAGTCGCTCTCTACAGGCTCCAGGACGGCCTGAATCGAGGCCAGGCCTGGATTGCAGATGGGGCCAGGCGGCAACCCTCGGTGCAAGTAAGTGTTGTAGGGTGAGTCAACTTGGTCGAACTCCTCTAAGTTCACTGGCGTCTTCCACCATTGGTCCGCATCCTCCTGGTAGCCCATAGCGTACTGCACTGTGGGGCAAGACTCCAGGCTCATGCCCTCCTCCAGTCGGTTCAAGAAGACGCCGGCTATGATAGGTCGCTCCTCCGCCACCACCGCCTCGCGCTCCACGATGGAGGCCAGGGTCACCACCTGGTAGATGGTCATATCGAACTCAGTGGCTGCCTGGCGCATCTCCACTGTGAAACGCTGATCGAAATCGGCCAACATGCGCTCAATTATGTCGAGGGCGCTGGGCTGGGCTGGGAGAAGGTAAGTGTCAGGAAAGAGAAATCCCTCCAAAGTAGCCTCCGGCGGCCGGTGCTGCAGGAACTCGTGATCGAAATAGCCGGCTTGAACCAGGTCCAGAAATTGGTCGCCGTCCACGCCCACTTCTTCCACCAGCATCTCGGCGATCTGCTCGGCCCGCCAGCCCTCAGGGATGGTCACCGCGATCTCCTCAATGCGCCCGTGCTGCAGGGCCTCGATGATCTCCCTCATAGTCATGTTTGCCCTCAGCTCATAGCGGCCAGCCTCCAGCTTGTCATCGGCCTTTTCATACTGGGCCAACTGGCGAAAAAGCTCGCCATCAATGATTAAGCCCCACCGCTTCAGCCGCAGAGCAATGTCGCCCGCCGTATCCCCTGGCTCAACGACGAAGACAACCGGGGTGGCATCATCACTGGCTGGTTCGGAGATATCCCTCTGGTGGAAGGCCAGGTAGGCCCTCAACAGCAAGTCGTCCAGTGCCTCAGCAACATCGCCCTCTCCCTGGCTACACCCCACACTCAGCAGCATTAGTATTGCTAACCCAAAAAACAACATTGGGATGCTCTTTCTCATAACGAGCCTCGCTCTTTCTTCGTTACTATTCATAGTCATGAGGTTTTTACAGTTTCTAGCACGAATCCAAATAATCCTGCAAAATCACCGCCGCAGCTACGGCATCAATTCTCTCTCGTTTCTTCTTGCCTCTCAGACCCGCTTCTCTCATCAGCCTTTCGGCACTGACGGTGGAAAAACGTTCATCCCACAAAACCACCGGCACGTCCAGCGCCTTGGCCAAACCCTCCGCATAACGCTCGACTTTCTTGGCCTGCTCACCCACCGTCCCATCCAGACTCCGAGGGTGGCCGACCACAACCCTCTCTACGTCGTACTCCTCAATCAAACGCGCCACAGCGGCGAAGTCTTTCTGATGAGGGCCCCTCTGGATGACTTTCAGACTGCGAGCAAGGAACCGAGTCAAGTCGCTGATAGCCACGCCAACGCGCTTATCCCCCACATCCAAGGCCAAAATGCGCATCACTCTTCCTGCTGGGTGTGCGCCAACGGCGTGACGTCATTCACGTGATGAAACGGCGTGACGTCATTCATGTGATGAAACGGCGTTGGCGCGTTGGATGTTGATGCGGAAGCCAAACCACGGCATTCGTTCTAGCCACCAGGTGGGTGTAACCTCAATGAAGGGGACCTCCTCCAGACGCAAGTTCTGCCTTAGATACTCCTCGGCCAAATCCAAAGGTTTGCCCCGGATAGCCTCTTTGATAGCCCCCTCATCAACCTCAGCCATCACTGAAACAGCCCCCTTCATGACGAAGGACACCTTCCCATCCTCCACGTTAGAGATCTCACCTCTCTGATATTGCGGGCTTTGACTCCCCAAGGCGAAGCCCGCAGGCGCCATGGACTCGAGGGCCGCCAAAACCAGGTCGTTAGCGTTCTCCTCCTCGACGGCCGTCCCCCGGAACATCACCCCCATCTCCAGGGTGAGGACGTCGGCCTGCTCCTCAACAGGTATGTCGTACTCCTCGGTCACAATATGATCCAGCGCCACGGACTCGGAGACCAAGAACTCTCCCTCTTCGAGCAACCCGCCCAGTTGAGAGAAGGCTGCCTGCTGCAATTGCTGCAAAAGAACGCCTTTGAGACGCTCCTGGTCGGCCGTGGTGACCATCCCCACCTGCTTGACGCTACCTCCTTCCATTGGCGCTGGATTAGTGACTCTGACTTCCAGGGAAAGAGAGCCTTCATGATGAATCCTATTGATCAAGTTGCCCCCCACATTGCCGCTGGGGCCTGGATTAACAGCTACCGCCTCTACCTCACCAATAGCTCCTACTGTCCCTTGCACAGTCACTTCCTCAACGGTCGTAAACCTAATAGTGGCCCCACCCGAAGTAGCGACTACCGTCCCCTCAGGCACAGTCACCGGCTGGTTTATGTTGTTTATGAAGTAGACCAGACCCCTGGCTGGCTCATCGGGAGCGTCTTTTGTCCCACTAACGGGAATCTGAGCCTTGCCATCAATCTGAACTTGCACCACTCGGGCCGGAATCTGGCCCGCCTGATAGTCAATCATCTCCAACTCGGGGTCTGCTTGAATTTGCACTGTGGCATCAACCGCCTCATTGGCCGGAACCAAGGTGATCTCGGCACTGGGCACGATCAAAAGAGCAATGGCTACCAAAGACGAGAGGGCTATGAGGAAAACAAGAGCACCAAAGATCCGCTCACCCCAGCTCAAGCGAGTCCCCCACCTCGGAGTGGCCTTCGGTCGGCGCCACTTGGTCCTCTTCTGGCCCCACCTTGCCGAGACGAAGACCGAAAAGCCCAACTGACGAGCCAGAACCCGCCTCTTGCTGGAGTTGGTGGCCAGAGCTACCTCCAGCGCCAAGTACTCGGCGTAGCGTTGAAGCAGCTTGAAATCGAGCAGGCTGTCGAGGGCCTGGCACCCTGGCGGCACCACCAGCAACACCCGTCGGACCTCGGCCTTTTCCAAACGGGCTCGCACGGCGGTGATATCGTCGTCAACTTCCAGATGAATGACCTGCGTTGCTATGTTTTCAGTCTTTGCCATGTTTTCAGCCGTCAACTAAGCCCCCTCTCAACCAGATCAGGCACCAGGCTTAATGCCTCCCCAATGCGGCCCGCGTCCCGGCCACCGGCTTGGGCCAGAGTTGGCTTACCTCCCCCACCGCCGCCCACTACCTGAGCCACCTGCTTTACGAGCCGCCCAGCATGAAGCCCCCGCTCCACCAAATCGGGAGTGACAGCAGCCACGAAACTGGGCTTCGTTGCCATCACCGCCCCCAGGACGATGACACCGCTTTGCGCGGGAAGTCCTCCTCCCCGAGACCCCATACGCTTGCGGAACCAATCGCTCATTTCCCGCAGAGTATCCATATCAGCCGCCTCAACCTGGGCCGCCAGGACTTTCACCCCGCTCACATCCTGCACCTGAGAGAGCAACTCCTCGAAATCTCGCTGGGCTATCTGCCGACGCAAGCGAGCAACCTCCTTAGCCTGCCCCTGGAGCTCGTCCTGAAGCGCCAGCACCTTTTGATCAACCTCATCGGGAGAACAGACAAGGGATGCCGCGGTAGCTTCCAGAACCTGCAGTCGCCTTCGCACTAACTCTTTAGCACTCCGGCCCGTGACCGCTTCGATGCGACGCAGGCCCGCCCCGATGCTTGATTCGGAGATGATGCGAAAGGAACCGATCTCGCTGGTACGACTCACGTGGGTGCCGCCGCAAAGCTCCTGGCTGAAAGGCGCGTGGGGGGCACCGGTTCTGAGCACTCGCACCCGCTCGCCGTACTTCTCGCCGAACAGAGCGATAGCCCCTGCCGCGATAGCCTCCTTGTAGCTCCTGTGGACTGCCGTCACGGGGAAATTGGTCAGGATGGCCTCGTTGACCAACTGCTCGATCAGGATCAGTTCGTCCTGAGTCAGCATGGCCGAGTGGGTGAAGTCAAAGCGCAAGCGATCGGAGGTCACCAGGGAGCCGGCTTGCTGGACATGCTGGCCCAGCACGCGGCGCAGCGCGTTGTGCAAGAGGTGGGTGGCGGTGTGATTACGGGCGATGTCCGCGCGTCGTTCGGCGTCCACCACGGCCTGGGCACTGTCGCCCACCTGGGGCTCACCCGACACAACCTCCCCAATGTGGACGATAAGCCCTGAGAGAGGCTGTCGAACATCGCTGACTACCACCTTCCATTCCCCACCCCGGACAATCACGCCGGTATCACTGACTTGGCCGCCACTCTCCACGTAGAAGGGAGTCGAAATCAGCACCAGTTCGACCTCATCGCCCTCTCGCGCCGAGTCCATCACCTGCCCATCCCGCACTATGGCTGCGACTTCAGTCTCGGCCTCCGTTCCTTCGGTGTAGAGATGCTCCACGCCAGTTCCGGGTAGCCTCCCCGTCCGCTTCAGTTCATCCAGAAGATCGCTGTAGACTTCTAGCTTCTCCCCCACCTCTAAAGCAAAATGCTGCGCGGCCCGGCCCCGTTCTCGCTGTTCCTCCAGCGCCTCTACGAAGCCCTCTTCGTCCACCGTGAATCCCCGCTCTTTGGCCACGTCCCTCGTCAAGTCAAACGGGAAGCCATAGGTGTCGTACAGCTTAAAAGCCTCGCCGCCCGAAATCACGGACTCTCCCCGCGCGCGCAGTTCATCAATCAGGACATCAAGCAAATTCAGTCCCACATCCAGCGTGCGCTGAAAGCGTTCCTCCTCCTGGGTGATGGTCTGTAGGATGAACTCCCGCCTGGCCCCTAGCTCAGTGAAATAGGACCCCATTTTCTCGATCACCACTTTGGCGACCTCACTCAAGAACAGGCCGGGGAAGCCGATCTTGCGACCAAAGCGGGCAGCGCGACGCAGGATCATCCGCAGCACGTAGTTGCGCCCTTCATTGCCCGGTAATACCCCATCGCTCACCAGGAAAGTCACTGCCCGGCCGTGGTCCGCGATCACCCGATAAGCCACGATGTTCGCCTCGCGCTCAGCGTCGCTGTGGCCCAGCATTTCCTGAACGCTGTCCATGATTGTCGTGAACAAGTCGGTGCCGTAATTGGAAACGACGTCCTGAATGACGGCCACGATCCGCTCAAAGCCCAGGCCAGTATCAACGTGCTTGGCGGGCAGATCGTGGAGTACTCGATCATCATCCTTATTGTATTGTATAAAGACCAGGTTCCACAACTCGAAATAGCGCCGGCAGCCGCTGTTCACCCCGCAAATGTGATGGGGGTCATCCTGAAGATCACAGGCCCCCTCCCCCCTGTCGATGTGTATTTCGCTGCAAGGGCCACAGGGGCCGGTATCGCCCATTTCCCAGAAATTGTCCTTGCGGCCAAAATAGGCGATGTGGTCAGGATTTACATCCGTCACCTCCGCCCAGTGGCGAGCCGCCTCTTCATCGGTTTCCAACTCACCCTGGTCGTCCTTGAAGACCGTAGCCCAGAGCCGGTCTTTGGGCAACCCCCAGACCTCCGTGAGCAACTCCCAGGCCCAGGCGATGGCCTCCTTCTTATAGTAGTCACCAAAGGACCAATTGCCGAGCATCTCGAAGAAGGTGTGGTGGTAAGTATCGTACCCTACATCCTCCAGGTCATTATGTTTACCGGAAACCCGCATGACCTTTTGGGTGTCGGCAGCCCGCGTGTACTCCCGTTTCTCCAAACCCAAGAAGATGTTCTTGAATTGATTCATCCCAGCGTTGGTGAACAACAGCGTAGGATCATCGCCAGGCACCAACGAGGCGCTGGACACTATGGTGTGTCCCTTGCTGGCGAAAAAATCCAAAAACGATTGCCTGATCTCTGTGCTGGTCATTGACATGGCCAATTCTCCCCTGTAAACTATGATCGTGGAGTTCGAAGCTCAACTCCTGCACTAACGGCATCATTTTAGCCCAAGTTAGCCATAATGTCAAACCCAGGCCCCCTGCTTGCCGCCAGGTCGAGTTTTCAAGCCAGTTTGGGTTTACTTTGTGCTGTGTAACACTACACCGAGTAGCGTGAATGCCCATCCACCTACTACATAAGGTGTTAGGTAAGCACGTTAGAAGAAAGTCAACTCTGCTCAACTTTTCATAGAATTGCCTCTTGCAATTTTAGTGATTTTATGGTACAATTATATTGATTTAGATGGACTTCAATGAGTTCATCGTCACCTACTATTCGGGTATCTCTACTTCGGTACCCACACCCACACCTACACCGCCGTGGCCAAGAGATGGTATTGAACCCATCCAGTGAGGCGTCTACTTACCCATCATAACGTTTCAGAAATAATCATAAGGAGCAAGGGGGCAGGAGACAAGGGGCAAGAGGCCCGACCATCTAACCCCGCAGCAAAATGAGATACGACGACTTCGAGCTATTGGTAATGCAAAAAGGCACCGAAGGGTACCCCATGCGAGTGATCTCGGCGACCGCAGGCGAGGCACAGGGAATCCTCTCTTTCAACTCCACCTCCGACGACATCCAGCCTGCTCTGGCAAGGATCGAGGCTGAAGAGACCGACGAGGAGTTGTTCATTGATCTGGGCAGAACACTCTTCAACAAGCTATTTAGTGACGGCATAGAGGATGTCTATAGAGCCAGTCTGGGATATGCCAGAGCGCAAGGAAAAGGCCTACGTATCAGGCTACGCATCGAACCGCCCGAAATTGGCGTCATCCCCTGGGAATATCTATATGATGAACTAAACGATTTCTTCCTGGGCGTGTCGCCAGAAACCCCTATCACTCGATACATCCCAGTGCCTGAGCCTCCCCGCCCTATCACCATCTACCCTACACTTAGAGTGCTAGCGGTCATTTCCAATCCTGTCAACCGGGCCGAACATGGTCTGCCAGAGCTGGATATAGAGAACGCTAAACGGGTCTTGAATCAGGCTCTGGAGGAATGGGAACAGGAAGGCCTGGTGCAGTTAGAAATCCTCGATCACGCTATTGCCAGCGAAATCCGGGAGAAACTGCGCCGATACCAACCGCACATTTTCCACTTCATCGGGCACGGTACTTCCGAAGACGACAAAGCGTACCTGGTTATCGAGGACGATGACCACCGCTTGCGGTTGATCAGTGACAGAACCTTCCGCGAGTTCTTCCTCGGCAGCGACTTCACCAAGCTGGTGGTTCTCAACGCCTGTCAGAGCGCGACTGCTTCATCAACGCAACCAATGGTGGGGTTGGCTCCCAATTTGGTGCGCCGAGGGCTGCCCGCAGTGGTAGCCATGCAATACAGCATCTATGATGACACAGCCATCAAGTTCTCGAGGGAGTTCTACCGCACCCTGGCGGTAGGCTTCCCCGTGGACGCGGCCATATCCGAGGCCCGCAGAGGGATCTACATTGACTGTGGGGCGGAAAGACGAGACTGGGGCATTCCTGTACTCTTCATGAGATCTCCGGATGGGGTTATCCTAAAACTCACCAAACCCATCGCCAGGCCACTACGACTGGAATCCATCCCCGGCAGCGGGAACTTCATCGGAAGGAAGAGGGAGCTTAGCGAATACCGAAATAGGCTCGATTCTCAGAGCATGGTGGTTATCGGGGGTACAGCCGGTGTGGGCAAGACCATGCTGGGCGCTCAGATAGCGACCCATCAATCTCAAAGAAATATCTTCTGGCATACCTTCCACAGAGGCTTGAACGACAACCTGGAATCGGTCATCTGGGCTCTGGGAGGATTCCTGGCCACAAATCATGATGACGCATTGCGGAGATTCCTCGACCTCAATATTGAGAAACTAAAAGATGAAGGATATCGGGTAAGCGAGGCCATCAACCTCCTGATCTACAGCTTGGAGCAGGGCTCCTACTTGCTGTGCTTCGATGACTTTCAGGTGGCCGATGAAGACGCAAAGATCAATTCCTTGTTCGAGATACTCAATGGCCGACTACAAGACACCAGAGTCATGGTGCTGAGCCGCCAAAGACCCCACTTCGCCGACGCGATCGGCTTAGACTATGAGCCTCTAACGGGCCTCAATGAAGCCGATGCCAAAGTCCTGCTTAATAGAAGTGCTATCCATTTGGGTGCAGAGCTCTTCGCCAAACTCTACGAGCAGACCCTGGGAAACCCTAAGCTCCTGGAGTTATTCATCACTTGGAGGGAGAACAAGACACGGAAGGACGATGAGGTTAGTGAATTCATCAACCAAGCGCTTGGGGAAAAGGTCGAAGACTATCTGCTGAAGAACGTTTACGAAACTCTATCAGGGGAAGAACAGAGACTACTCAAAGCAATCTCCATCTTCAGAGCACCTGTGGACACAGAAGCAATCGGCGAAGTATTAGTTGAAGAAAGCATGGCAGACGTTGACCACGTCTTGGACGCTCTCGTGCACAAATATGCGGTGCAAGAGTCTGAATACGGGGAAAAATACCTCCACTCCCTTCTGGAGGAGTTCTGTCACGACAGGCTCCTGACCGATGCCCCATTTAGGACGAGATTGCACAAAAATGCAGGCCGATACTACCACGGCCAAGAAGATTACCTCGAGGCAGCACACCATTATTTCGAAGCAAGGGAGTATCAGAAATCGGCAGAAACAATCATTGGGAATCTAGACCAACTGATTCACGCTGGTCAGTCCGGCGCGATAGTGGGGCAACTGGGAAAACTAGGTCCCGACTTGCTAGATGCGGAGACCTGGGCATCAGTCTGCATAGCCATGGGCGATGCCTGCATGATAGCAGGTGAATTCGATGCCGCTATAGAAAGCTACCAAGCCGTTCTGGAAGCCAAGCTCCATCTATCGGACACTCGGAAGATAGCAGATGTCAAGCGAAAGATTGGCCTCAGTTATGAAAGGAAAGGGCAATATGATCAGGCGCTAATGCACTTCCATGAGGGAATTCAAATATTGGGCGAGGATCTTTCAGTTGAGACAGCAAGAATTCATGAGTGCCTTAGCTGGGTTTATGCCAACCAGGGAGAGTACGAGAAAGCAATCGAAAGCGCTCAACAAGGTCTCAAAATAGTTGAAGGAACAGAATATGAGAAAGAGACTGCCGATTGCCACGATGCTATCGGGTTTGCCTATTCGCGAAAAGACGACCACGATAGAGCTATCGAGCATTACAGAAAGGCCCTGGAAGCAAAGAAGAGGATTGGAGCTAGACTTGGCATCACAGGATCCTACATCAATCTTGGAATCGCGCACAAATACAAGGGTGAATATGGTAAGGCAGTCAAATACTACGCGGATAGCCTGGCAACATCTGAAGAAATCGGAGACATTGCCCGCATTGCTGTCTCACATGGTGAACTGGGCTTTGTACAAGATGTCAAGAGCAACTACGACGAAGCAATTTCGCACTACAACAAGGCTCTTGTACTATTCAACCGGCTGGGACACAAACCGCTAGTGGCAATAACACATAACAACTTGGGGAAGGCTTACAGGGGCAAAGGTGAATATGATCGAGCAAGGGCGCATCTCGACATAGCATTGAGGATGTACGTTGATTTCGAGGACAAAGAGGGTCTGTCTGATGTATATAGAATCCTCAGCGAAATCAGCCTATGCCAAGGCGATGTGGCCCAAGCGCAAGAACACTACCAAAAAGCCATTGAATCGGCAGTTGAGATAGACTCCAAGTACGCCAAGAGTTGTGCCCATAGGGCGCTTGGGAAAATCAAAGCTGCGACAGGCAATCCCGATGAAGCCAGAAGGCTCCTGAATCTGTCACTGGACATCTTCAGGGAGCTTGGCGACGAAGGAGAAGTGGCTTACACCCTGAGCGACATAGCGAACTTCGAATACGGTACAGGAGATGCCAAACGGGCAAGAGAGGCATGCACTGAGGCGCTGGAGATGGCCGAGGAGTTGGAGATAAGCAAGATCATTGAGAAGATGACTGATCTAAAGCAAAAGCTGACTTAGAAACAGCCCCTACAAATCTGACCCCCTGGGCTCGCTACGCATCACCCAGGGGGTCTTTTGTTTCGACAGGCTCAACACAAGTTTATCGCTCGAGCTGGAAGATCCAAACAGCCCCATTAGAATAAACAGGGCTATAATAGGAACTGTGTGCAACCCGCGGGTTGCCAAGCATCTGCGGCGTGATGCTCCCCCCGCGAGCGCCGATGTAGATGTGAGTCACGCCGTTATCGTCCAGGAGTTGGCGTGTACGCGGGAAGTCGCGGGAAGACCTCCTCCCCTCCACCTCATCGAAAGACTCTATGGCGATGATTTCCTCCGCCAGGTCGTTAATCCCCTTCACGTACTCAGCAGAGCCATAGATGTAAATTGCCGGGGGCAGGATCGTGTCGCGCCCGGTCAACAATGGTATCCAATAGCCCCCATCACTGCCCACGTGAGTGCCGCCTTGCCAATGGCGCACGTTGATCAGGAACCTGGCATCAGAGGGGGCGTGACGGCGGATCCAGTCCATGGCCGCCATGTCGTCACGGGTCGCCAGCACGGTGGACGGGTTGACAACAGACAACATCCCGCCTGCTCCCCACAGGGCGACAAGAGCGATTATGACGGCCAGTATCAACCGCTTGAGACCTGCCCTGAGTCTAGTCGAAGGGTTGAAGGTCGGAGGTTGGAGAGAGGCTAGTAAATAGCCACCCAGAATAGCGAAAGGTACGAACAGGGCAATGGCCAGCGAGGCATTGTTGATTAGCCAGGTGCTGGAAAAGCCCAGGATGGTGGGATTGGTGATCAGAACAGCAAGGGCCACCCAAAGGGCCGTCAGGATAACGGCCCGCTCCCGCTTGTAGAGGCCCCAGAGGAAGCCACAGGTGGAGAGAGCGATCAGCCCCCGGTTACGCCCGATCATGATCAGATCGTAGGGGGCAACGTTATACGAAGGCGCGCCTTGCATTCTGGAGGGCAGCGTCGCCAGGGGCAGCAGAGCACGAGCTAGATTAACGAGCCAGGGCAGGGTCAGCAGGGCAGCCAAAAGGCATATCATGGCCGCTCGGCCCCAATATCTCAGAAACCCTGTCCTGAGCGTAGCCGAAGGGACGGAGGGCTTGGGAACACGGAAGCACGGAGAGCATGGAAACACGGAAGTTCCGTGTCTCCGTGTTCCTCCGTGACTCCGTGTTAAGGTCTCGTAGAGCAGATAGGCCAACACAAAGCAACCATACAATATCAGCACCCGATAGTGGGTGAGTAACAATCCCGCCACGCTAACGGCAGCGATTGGAAGTTGGAGACCTGCCCTGAGCCTGGCCGAAGGGTTGGAAGTTGGAGGGCGGGGATTTGACAATCCCCTTCGAGCAGTTTTGGTGCCGACACCCTTCATCGTTAATGCGATGGCCGTGGGCAGAAGGGCCAGCCCTGTCAACTGAGTGTAGCGCCCCCAACTGACGTAGTAAGCAGGCATGAGGGAGATCAAGCCTACGATCAGGGCCCCGAACAGGCCCGCCAGACGACGCCCGGTCAAGCACTTCACCAATAGATAGGCAGAGAGCACCATGAGCCCATTGACGACCTGCCCCACGATGAGCATCGCCCTGGTTATATCCAGGCCCGTCAACCAGTGGAAAGCGGCCACCAGGGAGTGAAAGCCAAAGTGATAGATGAACTCCCCTATCGGCAAGAGAGGCTCGTAGGATTGCGGCACTCCGCCCTGAGTCACTATCAACTGCGTGATCAAGGTGTGATGTACTGAATCAATCCAAGCGGGCACGACCAGGTTGCGGATGTGAAGAAAGCGCACCAGGAGGGAGACGAGGAAGATAAAGAGAAAAGCAACGATGAAGGCCCTGTCGGTGGAGGATTGCCACCGCCTCAAGTCCCTGAAACCCGTGGAGGCCAGCCGCCAGAGAGCTCCGATGCTCAGCGCCACCACCGCTATTAAGACCCTGGTCCCATTCAAGGCAATGCCCAGGGCAGAGCACAGAAGCAGCCCCAGCGGCGCCAGGGCCAGACTCAGGCCGACGGCGAGCGCCAAGTGCTCCAGGGGATCCAGTTCGGACTCGAACGGCATCAGGCTGTGGAGCAAGTAGCCGGGGAGGGTGAAAAGAGCCAGCAGGGGGAAAATCAGCCAGGCCCCACCGAGCAGACCGCGCCAGACATCGCGGGCCATGCTTGCCAGGTTGTAGTCATAGTAGGTCTTGAAGTGCAGGTCGCCTTCTCCCGGCTGACCATTCAAGTACAACGTTCCCTCACCATAGGCATCCAAGGAACTATGCCAAACCGTCGTCCTGTTCCCCTCCATCGCGTCGAGGAGGAAGTAGTAGGTCTCGCCCTCTGAGTCAGCTTGAGGAGGAAGAGAAAAGCGGTACGGATCATTGTGTTTCCAGTTAGATGTGTCAACGGTAAGGGTGACGATATCCGTTTCATCCTGGGGGTCGGAGCGGAGGTGAAAAGTGAGGTGGCGCGGAGCAGCGGGGGGGGAGCGCGGGAAGCCCTCCTCCCCACTATCAGGATAGACGACCAAAAGCAACTCGACAGCCGAGAGGCGGGAATAGTGAGAAACGAAGGTCTGGCCCACGGTTTGTGAACCGGCAATCAGCGGCGCGGCCGTGTCCAGTCTCTCCTGGATATTGTCTGTCTCGACAATTGAGCCTGCACAGCCACTGCTGAGAGCTGCCAACAAGATGAAAAGCAAGCCCAGTATGAGCTTTTTATCCAAAGCGAGGACTTCCGCCATCTGCAGCGGGGACACCTATCCGCTGGGATAGGAAGTCGCCGGTGCTGGTGTAGACGTGGGCTGCACCGGATAGGGAGTCGCCGCCGCCGGTGTAGACGTGGGTAGCACCGGATAAGGGGTCTCTGACACTGGTGTGGCCGTGGGTGGCGCCGGCGTCACTGCCGCCGGCATGGGGGTAGCGGTTGGCACTGGTGTAGGTGTCGGCTCTGGCGGTTCCTTGCAGCCAGCCAGCAGCCCAATGATTACGATCAGCGAGAAAAGAACCTTCAGCAATTTCATCTTGCCTCCTTCTTGTCGTCGTGGATGGCGCCGCTTCGTGCACAATATTGATGAAGCGGCTGCTTCGTGCACAGCATTGATGAAGCGGCCGCTTTGCTTATGGCAATTGTAACCCAAGTTGGCGGTAATGTCAAACTTCATTGAGCATTGAGAAAGAGCCGCCTGGATGAGTTTTGCGGCACGATGATGTTTAGAGCCTGGGGCACGATTTCGAATTCCATGGGTGTGACGCCAATGGGGTCTCCATCCACCTGGACGGGTATGGGGGTGGCAGTGCTGATGCTCACCTTCCGGCACTGATAATACTCGACCCGTGGATCGCGGAGGTGACGACGGGTAAATACCTTGATGGCATGCTGGACGGTGGAGGCCAGGTTGCTCCCCTTGAAAATGCAAACATCTAGCAGCCCATCGTCGAGATAGGCATCGGCTGCAACTCGCACCAGCCTGGCGTAGAGCTGAGCGTTGCTTACAATGACCAAGATGGCCCGAGTGTTGATGCTGTGACCATCTATTACCATCCGCGTCCAGGCACCTCGAAAATCCTTAGCCACCAGGGCAGCGGCCACAACGTAGGCCAGGGTACCCAGGCGTTTTATGGGTCTGGTGCGATGTTCCATTCGCTCGGTCACCTGGGCGTCCAGGCCAATGCCAGCCCAGAGGATGAAGTGGTGTTGACCAGCCCTGCCCAGGTCAATGCGACGGATTTCGCCTTCCGTCAACATCTTGGCCGCGTCGAGCAAGGCGTGTCTTCGCAGCGGTGAAGGGGTGGGGATGCCCATCTCCAGCGCCCACACGTTGCCCACACCGGCGGGCAGTACTCCCAGGGCAACGTCGCTGCCAGCCAGGCCACCGGCCACTTCGCCCAGCGTCCCGTCGCCCCCGGCCACGAACACAGCCTGGCAGCCGGCAGTCACCGCCTCACGGGCAAAGGTCGTGGCATCACCTGCTCCCCAGGTCTCCCTGAAATTCACCTGCCAGCCCCGGTCTTCCCAATAGTCTATGACCTGCTCCAGTTCCCGCTCCACCTCTCGGGCTCCGGCCACAGGGTTGAAGATGAGCATGGCTTTCATTTTTATACTGAGCCTCGTCGAAGTATCTATGCCATTCGCATGATCTTGTTCACTGCCTCTCCGAGGTCGCCACTGGTGTCAATGATCAAATGGGGATGGCCGATAGGCTGCTGATCGGAGGCCATGCGCTTGTAAATTGCCCAGGTGGCATCGGAGATGTCATCAGAGTCGCGGGCGATCTTGCGCTTCTCCAGACGCTCTCGCACTACCGCCTCTGGCGCATCCGTCTGGACGATAGCCAGCTTGGCTGCCGCTGATCTGGCCAGGCGATAGATTTTCTCCCGGTGAAATTCGGCGAGATTGGTGGCATCGAAGACGACTCGTGCGCCGCGCCTGAGGAGCTTTTCCATGAGGGCGTGACAGACACAATGAACCAGGCCGCTCTCCTGCGCCGAGTAGGTAGGCGTGGGAAACAGCGTTTTGCGCACGAAGTCTGTTTCCACGATCACAAAGGGCATCCGTTCAACCAGGCGGCGGGCCAGGTATGACTTACCTGTGGCCGGTAGCCCACAGAGCATGATGAGAACTGGCCAGGCTGTCGTCTCGTCGGTGTTAGCCAATCGTTCCTCGACTTTGGCTACGGCTTGATCCAGATCGAAAGCCATTATTTCGCTACCCAGTCAAAGTAGAGTTTGAACTGGATGCCGATGAATACCACGCCCACGAGCACCAGCAGTGGCCATATTTGCAACAGTGTCCAGCTCATCGCTACCCCCATGAAGGCAGCACCGGCCATAGCAGCGCCAGCATCTACCAATATGACCGAGAGGGCCAACAGGAAAGCCACACTATTGCGCTTTTGCCCCAGAGGGAGGGTCGCGGTAGTCCAAGCGAAGGCCTTCTCCAATTGCGCATCGGGGCAGCGCTCCCTGTAGTAGTCTTTTATCTGATTCATCGCCTGCGCGCTTGACCTCCAGACGCTGCGCAGACGCGCCAGTTGCAGCACGGTCAGGAGGCCGATGAAGGCTAATGCACCGAACACCACCGCAAAGCCCCAGTAGCCAACTGGTTGCATCTCCCCCTCAATCTTGGCTCCCAGAATCGCCGCCATCGCTGCGCCAGCACTCATCAGATAGTAGTTCGATACCCGCGCCCGATCCTCGTTGGCTTGAAAGGCGGTCGTAGCGATGTACTCGAACTCGGCTACCAGGATCTCATTGGGATTGAGAGATTGTTGGTCGAGCGAGGGTTTCTGTTTCACAACCATTATGTCACCTCACTGCTGCGAACAGGTCAGTTTCAGGCTCCTGCCCCGGCTTGAGCCGAGAGTCGGGCGAAGAGAAGCACTCAGTGTTCATGAACTCCTGCTGCACCTCCGGCGGGATGAGGCTGAAGGGACTATCGGGCGAGAGTTGGCTGCGATGGCACTGGAATGCCTGCTGCTTGATGTCCAGGTAGACACTGACATCAATCTCAGCGACACACAATGCGTCGGGCACGCCCATGGACTCCCAGTCGAAATCTCCAAAGTGGCTAAGGTCAAAACCCATGGCCTTCAAACGCTGGGCAAGCCCACGGAAGAAGCGACGCGGCATAGCTGTGAAGTAGAGCTTCTGGGGAAGGTGAGGCTCCAGTCCCATGGCCAGGTGTTCAGGATACTGGCTGGGAGCACCAGCGGCCTGAAAGGCAGCCACCGTGTGGCGATGGATTGCTATATGATCAGGGTGGCCATAGCCGCCGCCCTCTTCGAAGGTGACAACCACCTGGGGACGCACCTGACGAATCACGCGCACGATCTTACCCACGACCTCGGCGGGATCAGCCTGGACGAGGGCGTGCGGGTCGTCGTTGTCGGGACTGCCCGCCATGCCCGAGTCGCGGTAGCCTAGGAGGTGCAGTTCGCCGATGCCCAGGACGTCGCAGGCACAGCGCAGCTCGCGCTCCCGAATCTCCGCCAGTTGCTCCACGGCGCCCAGGCTGGGATCGCTTATCTCTCCCGCCTCCCCCATCGTAGCACAGGCCAGCGCCACGTGCACCCCCTCGGCGGCGTACCTGGCCAGCGTCCCCCCGATTCCGAAGCTCTCATCGTCCGGGTGGGCCAAAACAGCTAGCAGTGTTCGTTGTTCTCCCAAAGGCATTATCTCCTTTTCGCGTTTTTCAAGGTTTTGATGGCGCTCTCCACGCTGCGTTTGGTTCGGGCGTCCGCAGTCTCTAGCCAGGACTCGTAAACGGGCGAGAGGTCAACGAACTGCGGCAAGAAGGACTTGGTCATGCTGCGGATGACGTCGCACAGCACCCATAGACTGGCCGGGTCAGCCGCATCTCGGTGAGAGAGGATAAAATCGTGGACCGGCTCTATCTGGCCTCGGGCGCTGATGCGGATGGCAAAGCTCAGGCCTCGCTTGACGTCGATATCCGGGTCGCCCAGCGCCGGCTCGACCAGCTCCAGGCAACGGGCCGTGTAGTCGGCGCGCTTCATGGGCAGTCGTCCGATGGCGATGATGGCCGCGCGGCGTACCCATTTGTTCTCATCGGTCACCCAGGCGGCCACACGATCCAGGTAGCCCTCAGGGCCCTTCCTCACGATGGGCTCCAGGGCGGTCATGGCCAGTTGGTCGCAGTCCTCCCAGGCGATGCAGGTCTGAGCCAGTTGGTAGATAAGTGGGATGATCTCCTCCGGCGCGGCCAGCTCCATCGGTCCCAGGAAGGTAGAGGCCACGATCCGTCCCTCGCGGCCGTAGTCATCCCAGAGATGACGGGCCAGGGGCATGAAATCGGCGACCTGTTTCTTGGCTGTCTTGCCTATCTCCTTGCCCATAGCCTTGAGAACGGCCACCGGCGTGCCAGCGGGCTTGAGCTGCACCCGCTGTTCTGCCTTGACCAGATCAACACTCTTGGGCACGGCCCGGAGCCAAACCCCGCGCAAGGCCAAAGCCGTTGGGCCGGGGTCTGTGGGAGAATAGCTATCGAGGATCTGGCCAGCGGCGCCGGCAGCTTCTTTGGCGTCCATATCCACTCCTCATCATGTGAGACGGGGTGGCTACCTTGATAGCCACCCCGCCATTACCCTATTTGCGCCGATCCTGAGGCAGCTTAGGAATCAGTCAAGTTTCGCTATCCTCCGATGAGCCCTCCCACCACAGCAACACTCAGGCCCAGCGCGGCCACCACCATTCCGAAAATGAGCAGGACCACAAGCCAGGCAATCCCGCCCAGGATGACAGTGACGATGGTCTGAACCCACTCCAGATCCAAGGCCTCCTTCGTCGCCACGAACCAGGCGATGAATCCCATAATCGCGGCGATAAAGAAGGCTGGAGCCAACAGGCACGTTAAGGTGTCGGAGAAGGCCGTCAGCACTCCAACGACTCCCACGATATGCCAGACGTAGGCCAGGCCCAGGGTACGCACCAACTCATTGAAGGTGACATCGGCGCTGAAGACCGTACGCCCCACCCAGTTGATGATGAAGGCAAACACGGCGAAAGCGATGACCGCACCGATCGTGCCCACCACGGCCCCGATCAGCCAAGTGCCAACGTTGTCGGACACATTTGACCCGAGGTTTTCGAGGAATGCAATTACTGCCACCAAGATCCAGGCTGTTTGGGTGAATGAGGTATCCTTCTCGACCTCCTTGTAAACTCCGCTGCGGAACGTGAACGCACCAATGATTCGTTCGGTAAGCATAGTTCTACCTCCTAAAGTAGAATGTGTATTGAAACACGAATACTCTCTCCTCTAAATCTAAACCACTTGCTTCCTGATTCATGTCATGTGACCACCCCCTCCCATTGCGGCTCCTGGGCAATGCTGTAGAACTCCACCAGCCGCTTCTCCGTCTCGCCCTCGATCCGCGCCACCACCTGGACGTAAGGGGCGATAGAGGAGTTCTTGAGCTTCCGCTTCAGGAGCTCGTCCACCTGGAAGATGCCAGCGGAGTTGCTCATGGTGACCACCACCCGGATGGGAGCCGTCTCGCCCTTTTCCAGGGCCACGCTGTCAATGGCCATGGCCGAAACGGAGTGAATGTTGGTCTGGCCGGCCTCGAAGGGAATCCGCGACCGCCCCTGGGTCAAGTCCAGGGCATCAGCAACTTTGAGGATCCCCGCCTCAATGGTGTTACAAGGGGTGTCCCAATGGTGAGCGATGACAGCATGGAGCACCTCGGAGACCACGATGGTCCGCGCCGGTTCTTCGTAGATGTCGGCCAACAGCTCTCGCGCCTTGGGAGCAGCCAGTACCAAGCTGTGCTGCTCGTGATTGTCGCGATGAATGGCCATCCCCACGTCATGGAGACAGGCAGCCAGAACGACGATCACCTCGGCGTCTTCGTACGTCAGGCCGTGATCCTTGACGACGTTGGTCTCCACTCCGGCATCGGCCAGGAGGCGCAGCATCTTCAGGGCAGCGTTGGCCGCGATTCGGATGTGCACTTCCCCATGATCGCTCATGCCGGCGCGATCCACAGCGTTGATGTTGGCGCATTTCCACAATTGATGCAACTCCAGATCCTCGTTGATTCGCACCAACAACTGCGAGAGCTTCTCGTTATGACGACTCGGAACTTTTAGAGGCATAGCCCCTCCGTACGGTCAGAAAGCAGGTTTTTTGAACCCTTTGCTTTCGGTTCGCTTAAAAATTTGACCAAATCCAAGATTGGGAAGTATAATC
>CAYWWC010000014.1:0-29255 GCA_964461615.1 uncultured Anaerolineae bacterium | reverse complement strand
TCAATCAGATTGACGAAGAAAACCTTCCAGATACCTCAAAGCCCACCGGTGACCTCAGACCTCTCGCCGCATCATCAGAAGACAAGGGGACATCCTCTCAAGCATCCAGAAGAAGCAAACCCTCAAGCAGGGAACGTAAAAGACTCATTCCAAGGGGTTGTATATTGGAAATTGACCCACCGCGTATCAATGAAATCTACCGTGAATTGAAAAAACTGAGCGTCGAAACTTACTCAAATGCTGTTGCAGTCCTGTTTCGGGTTTTTCTGGAGTTGAGCTTGGATGATTACGTAATGCGTGAAAGATTGGGAATAGATGAGAGATCTAAACTCCGCATTAAGCTGGAGAAGGTAGGAGAGGACTTGAAAAACAAGAACAAGCTCACCGAGCAACAGTGGAAAGCCGTCCGTCGGGCTTCACAACCAGACACTTTTCTTGCCGCAGCTATCACAACTTTCAATCAGTACGTTCATAATCCCTACTTTACTCCCGCTCCCAGTGACTTGAATGCAGCGTGGGACAATTTAGCCCCTCTTATCGAAGCAATGTGGAGTGCATAACTAATCGCGAATAGTGGCCATTTACTCCGAAGAATGCTATAATGAAACGCAACTGACCATTATCAGAAACGAGGAAAACTATGCCATTCTATACTCCTCTTCGCTATCCGGGCGGCAAAAGAAAACTATCCAACTTCTTCAAAATAGTAATCAAGAAAAACGGACTATCTGACGGTCACTACATCGAACTCTATGCCGGTGGCGCGGCAGTTGCACTAGAACTCCTATTCGATGAGTTTGTCTCCCACATCCACATCAACGATCTCGATCGAGCGATCTATGCCTTTTGGCATGCTGCGCTCTATGAGACTGAAGAACTGTGTGGGCGAATTCAAGATGTCAGTGTAACAATGGATGAGTGGTATCGTCAAAGAGAAATTCAAGAACAAGCAGATGACACTTCTCTGCTCACCCTGGGTTTTTCGACATTCTTTCTCAATCGAACAAATCGATCTGGTATCATTTTGGGTGGCGTCATTGGCGGGAAAGGTCAAGATGGTCCCTACAAGATTGATGCACGATTCAACAGAAGTAACCTAATTCAACGAATCAAACGCATCGGGCGCTACCGGAGCCGAATCACTATCTACAATGAAGACGCCGCTGATCTCATCAAAAACACTATACCCATCTTACCCGATAGAACACTTGTTTACTTAGATCCGCCTTACTATAGCAAGGGCAAGGGGCTTTACAAGAACTTCTATGAACATCGAGATCACGAGCAAATCGCTAAGTTGATAACTGAAGTCGATCGACGATGGATTGTAACTTACGACAACACCCCCAAGATAAGAGATATGTACGTCAACTGCCCATCTATAATCTATAATCTACACTATAGCGCGGCTGATCGCTACCAAGGATCGGAAGTAATGTTCCTGTGCGACGCATTAGAACTTCCCGCTATTGATAATCCAGCTAGAGTAAGCAAACGTACAGTCAATAGTAAATGACTAAAGAAACTAAATCGCAACCAATGCAAGAGGGGGCGCCGCCCAACAAGCGGTTGCAGCCGACGTTGCTCCGCTGCGCGGCTGAACCCGGTCGTTATGCAGCAGATTTCATCTGCGATTTGACGGGATAGCGGAAGTAATGAAACAGTCTATTGTCCATGTAGCCCTGGTCGTTCGCGACTATGACGAAGCCATTGAATTCTACACCAAGAAACTCCACTTCACCTTGGTCGAAGACACTTACCAACCTGAACAGGATAAGCGTTGGGTGTTGATTGCTCCTCCGGGCTCAACCGGCACGACCTTGCTGCTGGCGAGAGCCTCAACTCCTGAGCAAGAAGCCTTTATTGGTAACCAGACCGGTGGCCGAGTGTTTCTCTTCCTCAAGACTGACGATTTCTGGCGTGACTACAACGAGATGGTTTCACTCGGGATACATTTCGTGAGGGAGCCAAAAATCGAGCCTTACGGCACAGTGGCGGTCTTCGAGGACTTGTATGGGAATCTGTGGGACTTGTTGGGGCTGAAGAGCCAATAATCCACACCCGAATTCGATGGACGTCATTCGATTGAAGGACGCGTATACTCTGGAGTCTCTTTTTCTTGGTCGCGTACCAAGATGAACAAATGCCTATAGTGCGGGCTTCGGCCCGTTTTCGCACTAAAGTGAGTACCACAAACTTGTTTTCGCAGGAAGAGAAGCGACGTGGATACATCCAAGCGTCGCTGGTCATCTGCGCTTGCGGGATCCCGGCTCAGGGCTGGACCCGCAGGGGTGGAACCCATCGCCTTCACGCCGCTGGGGTATCCGGCTGATCAGCTCAGGCCGAAAAAGCGCAAAGCGTTGTCTGAGCTGGTGCGGTATGAAAGATGGGACGTCACCTGACAAGCCTCGCCAGGTCCACGAGCCGCCCCAACCACTGCATCAGGTCAAGCAAGAAACTGTCGAGACCTCCAAGCTTTTCTGGCTCTTGACGACTCACGCCTTGCGGAGCCGGGGCCTGCTGCGCCGGTGGCGCATCGGCCTGGACTGCGATCACCTTCCCCTCGTGCTCGAACACCACGTTCGGCCCGGCCTGCAAGAGCTGGTTGGCCGCTGCGTCCTTCGCCAGCTCGAAGTATTCTTCTGAGCCGAAGCGTACGATGCGGTCCGCGTTCTCCTCCAGCCAGCCCTCGCCGGCGACTGGCAGGGAGTCCAGGCCAAGGCTAACTACCAGGCTCAGGTCGAAAGCGTAGCGTCCCACCTGGGCCGCGCTTTTGTCTCCCACGTTCACCACGTTTGCGCCGGCGGCCAGGCCAACTTGCGTTGCTTGCTGGTAGGCCAGGTTCTGCGCCCGCGCCCCCACCGTCGCCGCGCCGGACGCCTGGTTGATGTCCGGCAGGCCGTCGCCGTCCAAATCCTGCTGATAGAGCTGCATGTTGGCCATCGATGCTGCCCCGCCCGCTTGTCCCTGCACGATACCGACGGTGTATGGCGTCACGATCCCGTACCGCAGCCCCAGAGATTCGATCTCCTCGACCAGCGCCGCCGTCTCTCCTTCCACCCGCACCTGATCAAGCAGCTCGCCGACGCGGCGGGTGGCCCACAGCCGGGGCACGAAGGGGCGATCGCCTGCCTCTGTCAGATCGAAGCTGTGGACCTGCTCCCATACCTCTCCGTCCATCTGACCCCGCAGCCGCACCGTGGCAGTTGTGGAGTCAGCCGTGGAGTAGCGCCCGACCAGCGCCAGGCTCGATCCGACGAACAGGTCGGGCAGTTGGCGGGGGTACACGTCCTCGACCGTTAGCCCCTCGATCTCCACTTCCACGTCAGTCAGCAGCGGATGGGCGATCTGGCTATAGAAGGTCGTCAGCGCCCGCTCCAGGCTCTCGCCGGGCTGGATGTAGGTAACAGCCCCGTGGTTCTGGGCGGCGATGCGGTCCAGTAGGTGGGTGTTGACGTCGTATCCCACGCCGAACACGTGGATGCTGGCCCCTACCACATCATTCCCCAGTCGAACGCTGTCCACAATGGCCGCCTCGTCGGTGACGCCAGCGGTGGGCAGGCCGTCGGTGAGGAAGACGATGACGCCGCTACGTACGCCGCTACGTACATCTGATGAAGCGCCGCTACGTACATCTGATGAAGCGGCAGTTGCCTCCAGGCGAGGCTGGCCATCGCCACGCAAGCGTGGTAGCATCTCCAGCCCCTGCCGCAGAGCGCCCTCAATGTCAGTATTGCCGCGCTCGCGGAGGGTGGCGACGTAGGATTGAGCGCGGCGGATGGCCTGGCCAGTGACCGGCTGGAGAGCCTCGGCCTGGGTTTCGATGCGGTCGTCGAAGCTGACGATGGCGAAGCGATCCCGTTCTTCCAGTTGGCCCAGGATGAATTGCAGCGCCTGCCGGGCCTGCTCGATCTTCTCGCCGGCCATGGAGCCGGAGCGGTCAACGACGAAGACGATGTCCTTGGGAGCAGCATCGGTCTCGGCCACGCTGGAACTGGGAGAGAGCAGGAGCAGGAAGTGGCCCTGGCCAGCCCGTTCCGGATCGGCGTGGGTCAGCAGGCCAGCGCCGAACGGTTGGCCAGTCAGGGCGTAGTACAGCTCGAAGTGCTCGGTGGGCAGCACGTTCTCGGCATGGTAGGAGGCCCGTACGTGTCCAGCGCTGATCCGGTCCACGGCGAGTTGGTGGCCTGGCGAGTAGACATGCGAAATGCCGTTTCGCCCAGCTACCCCATCGTCGGCGCGTACGTCCACTTTCACCGACACCTCCCGTAGTGGGGTCAAGGAATAGCGCTCGGTGCCCAGGGTGTAGAAATAGCGGTAGAGATCGCCCTGGGGAAACAGCAGTTCCTCGTACTCCAGGATCATGGTCGTGGCCCCCGATGGCGGCAGGGTCAGGTCCACGGCATAGGTTTCCCAACCAAGATACTGGAGCAGCGACGGATCCTGCCGGTCGGAGATGGTCTTCTGGAGGTAGGCCTCCGTCTCGGCGCGGCTCATGTTTTGCAGCGTCTGAGGCGCGCCGTCGAGCTGCACGGTGAAGCCGCGAATGGTCGCGCCAGGGGGCAGGGGAAAGACGTAGCGGGCCTCCACGGGCGAGAGGTAGGGGTTGGAGAAGCGCTGCTCGACGCTGGTGTGGGCGTGGGGGCCGTCAATGGTCACCGTCACCTGGTGGTAATCTACCTGCAGGTAGCCCACGTCTGACGGGAAAGGGATCATCATCCCATCGGCCAGGGCGGCGGGGGCCAGTAGCCCGCTCAGGGTCAGGGCCAACACGAGGGTGGATATTGTTCTGCGTTTCGTTCTGCGTTTCATGGGAACACCTCCTGTAGTGGGTTCTGTGGATCTGCTCCCATGATAGCAAAACTATGTGGCAGGAGGGTGACAATGCGGGGACTTAAAAGGCACAAACAGGGGGCAACGCGGGCACGGTGAAGGGGTACGAGGGTTCCCCTCCCTGGCAGGGAGGGGTTAGGGGAGGGTGTAGTCTGCGTTGGAAGCCACGGTCTTAGAGCAAGGGCAGGGCAAAGCTGGCCGTCGTTCTCGACTCCCCTTCACTCGCCCCATCCGCCCTCCCAGTGCTCTCCAGCCAGATGCGGCCACCGTGGGCCTCGACCAGCGCTTTGGCGATGGAGAGGCCCAGACCGCTCCCGCCGCGCTCCCGCGAACGGGAGCGGTCGGCGCGATAGAAGCGCTCGAAGACGTGGGGAAGGTCGGCGGCAGGGATCCCCTCGCCCGTGTCGGCCACGCTGAGGATGGCCCACTCTCCATCGGGCAGAGGTGGAGGGGTTGGGGGACAGAGATCAGGGGTTAATGGTTCGGCACGTCCCTCCTCAATCTTCAACCCACAACCAGCAATAGTTACCTTTCCGCCGGCGGGCGTATGCTTGAGGGCGTTGTCCAGCAAATTGACCAGCACCTGCTCGATACGGTCCGGGTCGGCGGAGGCAGTGAGGGGGGTGTCGGGGAGTTCGATAGTGAGATGAAGTCCTTGTGCTACCAGCCGGGGCGTCAGCTTCTCGGCGGTGGAGCGGACCACGGCGCGCAAGTCCACCGGACGGCGACGGAACGTAAGGGCTTGGGCATCGGCGCGGGAGAGGATCAGCAGGTCGTTGACCAGGCGGATCAGGCGGTCGGTCTCGCTTTCGACGGAGGCCAGGAATCGCTCGCGCACCGCCGGATCATCCACCGCGCCGTCCCGCAGTGTCTCCACCAAGCCCTTGACAGCCGTCAGGGGCGTGCGCAGCTCGTGAGAGACGTCGCTCACAAACTGGGCACGCATCCGCTCCACGGCCTGCAACCGGTCTCGCATGACAATGAAGGTGCGGCTCAACTGGCCCAGTTCATCCTGGCCCGTGGGGCGCAGCGGGTAGTCGAAATCGCCATCGGCCAACCGCCCAGCGGCGGCGGTCAGCGCGCGCACCGGCTGGGCGATGGTGCGCGCCAGCACCAGCCCCACCACAGCTGAAAGGGGCAGGGCGACGGCCGCTGCCAGCAGCAGCCGCCAGCGCAGGTCCGAAAGCACCGCCGCCACATCATGCAGGGGCTGGCCCAGATAAACTACACCGGCTACGTTCCCTTCGACCAGCACGGGCATGGACACAAACAACCAGTCCTCTCCATCCATCGTCCGCTGGTACGTCTGCTGCTCCCCCCGCAGGGCGGCGGCCACAGCCGCTTCCTCGCTTAAGTTCTGCCCCTCGTCGCCTCCAGCCGAATCCACCAACACCACGCCCAGCTCGTCTAGCACACGGATTCGTGTTTCCAGTGCAGCGCTGAGCTCCACCGAAGCCTCGTTGAGGTAGGACAGAGGGGCGCGCTCCAGATCAGAGGAAGGGGAAGCGTTGCTGCCCACCTGGACCGAGATGTTGGAGGACTGTTGCTGTTGTACAGTGTTGTAAGCCGAGGATAACTCCTGGGGCTGGAGGGCTACGGTCGCGCCGGGGATCAAAGCCTGGGCGATGAGGTGAGACTGAGCTATCAGGTTTTGCTCCATCGCCGCCAGGAAGTAGCCCCGCGCCATAGAAAGGAGCAGAAAGCTCGCCACCGTCATAGACACGAAAATGACCGCCAGGTGGCTGAGGATGAGTTTGGATCGCAAGCTGCGGATCATGATGTGGTCTCCGTGCAACTCCCTCTCCCTACCAGGGAGAGGGCTGGGGTGAGGGTGAGCCCTGGGTCTCAAGGTAGTTCATCTGCTAGCTTGTAGCCCACGCCGCGGATGGCGACCAGGAGTTCGGCCGCGGCGTGGTCGGCGCCCCGCAGCTTGCCCCGCAGTCGCTTGACGGCGGTGTCCACGCTCCGCAGGTCGCCGTAGTAGTCGTAGCCCCACACCCGGTTCAGAAGTTGCTCGCGGGTCAGCACCTGGCCGGCGTGGAGCATGAAGATCCGCAACAACTCGAACTCCAGTGCGGACAGGGAGAGGGGCGTCCCCTGCCAGTGGGCTTCGTGTCGATCAGGGTCCAGGCTCAGGCCTCCTACTCGCAGGCAGCGGCTTGTTGCCGTGGGCGTGGGACGGACGCGGCGGAGCACCGACTTGACGCGGGCCATCAGCTCCCGCACGCTGAACGGCTTGACCACGTAATCGTCGGCTCCCAGCTCCAGCCCGACCACGCGGTCCACCTCCTCGTCAAGGGCGGTGAGCATGATGATGGGTATATCCCCCTCCTGGCGCAGGGTGCGGCAGACCTGTAGCCCGTCCAGGCCGGGGAGCATCAGGTCCAGGATGATCAGATCCGGGCGCTCTCGACGGGCCAGAGCCAGCGCTTCTACGCCGTCGCGGGCCACCAGCACCCGGTAATGGGCCTTTTCCAGATTGTAGGTCAGCACGTCCACGATGGACGGCTCGTCGTCTACGACCAGAATAGTAGTGCTCATCTTGCTCCAGATTCTATCATGCTTCTGTGGCCGTTCCGTGGCCGGGATAGGTCGAATCGGGGACAGAAGCTGAGTCTACCAAAGGAATTGTATCACAGGTTGGCTGTGGGCGCAAGGAGGCCAGCAACCGCAAAATTGCCGCAGATTGTGGTCAATCTCGCTTTTGTGGTATAATACTCAGTCGGTGGCAGATACAGCGACAACGGCAAGAATAGGAATACAAACATGGAAAACGTTTCACCAGTGAAAGAGGTACGACCGGTAAAACCGGCCCCGCCTCGGCGAGCCGCCCAGGTACGCTTCCCTGACGGGCGGGTCTTCGAAGCGCCTATCGGCACGCCGCTGGAGTATTTCACGCGGGCGGCGTTCCCCGCCCCCCGGGTTCCGGTAATGGCCGCCCTGGTGGATGGCAAACTGAAAGAGCTGACCTGGCCGGTCGCCTGTGACGTGGAGGCCGCGCCAGTCACCCTAGCCGATAACGACGGCGAGAGAATCTACCGCCGCTCCCTCTCTTTTCTCCTGGTGGCTGCGGCACAGCAACTCTTTCCCCAGGCCCAAGTTTACGTGGACTACCCCCTTCCCTTCGGCGGTTACTTCTGCGAGGTGCGGGGGCGGGAGCCATTTACTCCCCAGGAACTCGACCGCCTGGAAGCACGGATGCGGGAAATGGTCGTTGCCGACCTGCCCATCACCAAGGAGGAAGTGCCGCTGGAGCAGGCAGTCACCCTCTTTCGCGGCTGGGGGGAACAGGAGATGGTCCGCCTGCTCGCCTACCGTCGCAAGGATTATCTGACTCTCTACCAACTGGACGGGGTGCGCGACTGCTTCCACGGGTACATGGCGCCCTCTACCGGCTACCTGCGCCTCTTTGCCCTGCGTTCCTATCCGCCTGGCTTCGCCCTTCACTTCGCTCGCCGCTACAGCCCCACCGAACTACTCCCCTTCGAGGAATTCCCCCAACTGGTGGCCGTCTTTCGGGAGTACGGCGAATGGGTGCGACGCCTGGCCGTCGAGGACGTGGGCGCACTGAACGAAGCCATCGAAGCCGGACGGATGTCGGAGATCATCCTGGTGGCCGAGGCACTGCACGAGCAGCGGATCGCCCAGATCGCCGGGGAGATAGCCCAGCGGCGGGGGGAGGTGCGGCTGGTGCTCATCGCCGGCCCGTCCGCTTCGGGAAAGACCACTTTCACCCGTCGCTTGGCGGTGCAACTGCTGGCCGCTGGCATCCGCCCGGTGGCCATCAGCCTGGACAACTACTTTCTGGAGCGGGAGGACACCCCGCGGGATGAGCACGGTGAATACGACTTCGAGGCGCTGGAAGCAGTGGACCTGGCCCTGTTCAACGATCAGTTGCTGCGTCTGATGGAAGGGGAGTCGGTGTCTATCCCTTATTACAACTTCCGCGCCGGCCAACGGGAGGCAGGCGAGACCCTGTTCCTCGGCTCCGACCACGTCCTTCTGGTGGAGGGGATCCATGGCCTGAACCCGGCCCTGGTGCCTGCGCTCCCCCCACAGCACATCTATCGGATCTACGTCTCGGCCCTGACCCAACTGAACATTGACCGCCACAACCGCGTTTCCACCACCGATAGCCGCTTGATCCGCCGCATGGTGCGAGATGCCAGGACTCGTGGGTACTCAGCCCAGGAGACCATTGCCCGGTGGGAGAGCGTGCGCCGGGGGGAGAAGCGCCACATCTTCCCCTATCAAGAGAACGCCGACGTGATGTTCAATTCGGCGCTGGTGTACGAGTTGGCGGTGCTGAAACCCTTGGCCGAGCCGTTGTTGTTCCAGGTCAAGCCCTCTAGCCGCGCCAGGGTCGAAGGGCGGCGGTTGTTGGCCTTCCTGGACTGGTTCCTGCCCTATTCCTCGGACATCGTCCCCAGCAACTCCATTCTGAGGGAGTTCATCGGCGGTTCAATTCTGGAGGAGTTTCGGCCGTGGCGAGTGCAGAGGTAGCCGCGCAGCATCGAACCGTGACCTGCACCACGGGGCGCCGAGATCGGCTGCCTGCGCGACCTATATCGGATGAGAGGCCTTGAGAGAGCTGTATGGACGTAGACTTCAACCGCGAGAAGGCATGGTGGGAAGCCAAGTCCCCCGAAGAGGAACATGACTTGGGCGACGAGGCGGTCAATCGCGCGCTGCGCTGGCGGGAGATTGAGCGGCATCTGGCAGGCGTCCACACTGTCCTCGACGTCGGTGCTGGCACCGGAGCCTTCTCCATCCCCCTGGCCCAGCGGGGCTTCGCCGTCACCCACGTGGACTTCTCGCCGGCCATGCTGGACCTCGCCCGCGAGAAAGCGGAGGGGTTGCAAAACATGCAGTTTGTGGAAGCCAACGCGGCGGCGTTGCCCTTCCCCGACCACTCCTTTGACCTGGTACTGAACATGGACGGCGCGATCTCTTTTTGCGGCTCCCTGGCAGAGCAGGTCCTCCGGGAGACTTGCCGCGTGACCCGCAAGAAGCTGATCCTCACCGTCTCCCACCGGGCCTGGATGATTCCCATCTGGGTCTCCGCCAGCGTCAAGGTGGCCGGGCGCATCCTGCCGGCAGTGGAGGCCATGTTCGAGCGAGGGGAGTGGCATCAGCAGCAGTTCCCGGAGAACCCGTTGTTGAGCAAGGGCGTGACCCAGGATTACTTTCCGGGTTTCAGGGCCTTCCTGCCGGGGGAGCTGCGGGCCATCCTGGAGGAGGCGGGGATGCGAGTCCTGCGCTGCGGCGGACTGGGCACCCTGGCGAACTTCTGTGGCCCGGAGGCAGTGGAGCAGGCGCACCAGCATCAGAATGAAGCTCTGTTCCAAGACTTCCTGGACTTGTGCGAGCGGTTCGATCGGGAGGTGCTGCCGGATGGCCCTGGTACCAAGCAGCGGGCGGGGCTTATCGCCGTGGCTGTGCCAGAGTGAGGAGGCTAACCATGGACATTCAGGCCGAAAGACAACAATTGCTGGAGCAGATCCGCCAGTATGCTGATCCTGAGTACCAGAGCAAGGTTAGGAAGACGGTTCCCACAGGGCTTAGGATGTACGGTCTGCGAGTGCCCCAGCTTCGGGACATCGCGCGTGCCTGGGGGCGTGCCCACCAGCAGGTCGCATTCGATGACCTGGTGGCTCTAGTGGACTCTCTGTGGAACGGGGAGTCGCGCGAGGAACGGATGCTCTTCACCTATTTGCTCGAACACTACAAGCACTTGGTTCCCGACCTGGCCAGAGCTGACTTCGAGCGCTGGCGACAGACCCTCGACAACTGGGAGACGACCGACAGTTTGGGATGGGTGATGGCCCTCTGGCTGTTGGGGAATCCAGACACCAGGCTGGACTATCTGGGGCAGTTGATCGCCGACGAGAATGTGTGGAGCCGCCGCCTGGCGCTGGTGGCCACCACGCCGATAAACCGAGGGCACACAGGCTTCACCATCCCCGGCCTGACCCTGGAACTCGTTGATCGGGTCAAAGAAGAACGGCATCCCATGATCACCAAAGCCGTCTCCTGGGCGCTGCGGGAGATGACCAAGTCACACCCCAACCGGGTGGCCGCCTACCTGGAGGAGAATCGCGAGGTTCTGGCCGCTCGCGTGGTGCGCGAGGTGAACAACAAGCTGCGCACCGGGCTCAAGAGCGGTAAAATCGATCGCTAGGAGGATTACCAATGCGTTTTGCCCTTTCTGCAGGCTCCCTTTACACCTATGGCCTGGACCGCGTCTTTGCCCTGGCCGCCGAGGTTGGCTTCGATGGCATCGAGGTGCTCGTTGATCGGAGATTCGATACCCGCCAGCCGGTCTATTTACGACGGCTGATGGAGCGGCACGGTCTGCCCATCGTGAGCGTCCACGCTCCCTTCCGCCCCAAGCGGCTGGCGGCCTGGCCCCGCACTCGCCCTGAGAGCATCGCTGCCACAGCGGAGCTGGCCAGAGCCGTCGGCGCGGAAGTCATCATCATCCACCTGCCCCGCTTGAGGCAAGGGGCCTACGCCCGCTGGCTCCGCCACGATCTGGCGGCCTGGCAGCGGGCCAATCCCACTCCGGTGGTCGCCGTGGAGAATATGCCGGTGCAGTGGGTGCGCTGGTGGCCCTTTGGTCCGAGAGAGATGTGGCGGATGAACAGTCTGGACGTATGGGGCGCTTTTCCTCACCTGACCCTGGACGTCACCCACCTGGGAACGAAGGGGCTGAATCCGCTGATGTTCTACGAGCGCGTGCGAGATCGGGTGGCGCACGTGCACCTGTCCAACGCCCGCCGGGAGGGGCGGCGTGTCCGGGAGCATCGCCGTCTGGAGGACGGCTTCCTGCCCCTGGATGCCCTCATCAGTCGGCTGGCCCAGGATGGCTACGACGGCATCGCCACGGTGGAATTGAACCCAAAATCCCTGGAGGCGGAAGACGAGGAGAAGGCGCGGTTCCACCTGAAGCAGCAGATTGCCTTCTGCCGACAGCACGGCGGAGGATAGAATTGCGAGGGGGATGATCATGCACAAAACTGTCGAGTATGACGCCTTTGCCGACATTTACGACATCTGGGTGAAGGGGGCGCCGATCACGGAGCGCAACCTACCCTTCTACGTTGAGGAATACGCGTGCGCGGAGGGACCGGTAGTTGAGTTGGGAGTGGGCAACGGTCGCATCGCCATCGAAGCGGCCCGGCAGGGGAAGGCCATCATCGGCGTGGACTCTTCGGCCGAGATGCTCAAGCTGTGCCGGGAGCAGGCGGAGGCCGCTGGCGTGGCCCACCTGCTCACTCTCATCCAGGCCGACTTCCGCGATTTCGTGCTGCCCGAACCAGCCCAGCTCATCGCCATCCCCTTTCACACCATCGGCCACCTGGCAACACTGGACGACAAGCGGGCCGGCCTGCGCCACATTCACGGCCAACTGGCCCCTGGCGGCCGGCTCATCTTCGATCACTTCATCTTCAACCCAGAGTCGGCCCGGCGGTATCAGGGGGTCGGCCTGCGTAACGAGTACACCGACGCCGCGACGGGACACGATGTGCTCCTCTGGGTGACGACCCTCTATGATTTCGAAGCGCAGACGATGCGCATCATCGCCTGGACCGACGAACTGGACGACGACGGTGTTGTGCTCCGCCGTCAGTACCGCCGTCTCAGCTTCAGTTGGCTCGATCCCGAGCAGACTCGCGCCCTGCTGGAGGAGGCTGGCTTCCAGGTCGAAGCGCTCTACGGGGATTTCGACCGCCGTCCTTTCGATGAAGAGTCGCCGGAGCAGGTGTGGGTGGCCCGCCGGACGGAGGAGTAACGAGGAATGAGTGACGAGTATGCCTCGTTCCTCGTCACCCATCCCCCCAAGCTTTTAGGAGGATACATGACCATGAATCTTCTTCTGGCCCGACATGGTGAATCCGAGTGGATGGTTCGCGGTGATGAGGCTGGCTTCAACAGCCCTCTCACCGACAAAGGTCGCCAGCAGGCGCGCCTGCTGGGCCGCTGGCTGGCCGCCAACCAAGAGGGAATTGACGCCATTTACGCCAGCACCCTCATCCGCGCCAGAGACACCGCCGAGATCGCCGCCGCTGAGCTGAACCTGCCAGTGAGCTTCGACGACGACCTGCGCGAGTTCGAGGTGGGCTACTGGCACGACGGCGATGATTACGCCCCGCCGTGCATCAACGACGGCGCCGCACTCCCAGCCTACCTCGCCGAGAGCTACCTGCCCTTCAAGGCCCGGGTGCAACGAGCGACCCGCCGCATCCTGGAGGCCCATCCAGAAGGCACCGTGTTGATCGTAGCCCACGGCGGCACTGTCGGGACCATCGTGCGGTGTCTGCTGGGGGCTCATAGCTTCGGCGTCTACACGGACCCCACCGGGCTTCACGGCCTGCGCTGGATTGGCAACCGATGGCTCGTCGAGTTCATGAACCGCGTGCCAACGAGTTGGCCTGGCACTTGATGGGGGAGATCGAATGAGGGAAGGGCGAGGCTGGCTGCGGGTGGTTGCTGCCGCGTACGCCGCTGGAGCGGACACCCGGACGGCGGGCGGCGTGACGGTGCACCGCGTGACCGGCGGGTTCAACAATGCGCTGTACCGAGTGGAGGCCGATGGGCAACACTACGCCTGCAAGCTGTGCGTCGCCGATGAGTGCCGCCGGGCTGCCCGGGAGTATGCCGCCCTGAGCCTGCTGCAAGCGTCAGGGCTGGACATCGCGCCGCAGCCCCTCTGGTTGGACGAAAGTTGCGCCGTCGTTCCCTTCCCCGCTGTCGTCTACCGCTGGCTGCCTGGCGAACCCCTCAGCCCATCGCCCACGGCGCAGCAATTGGCCTCGCTGCTTGATAGCTTCCACCGCCTGCACGCCCTCCAGCCGGGCAACTTTGAGGACCACGATCTCCCCGACGCCTGGTCCCACTGGTTTGACTTCGAGTTGTACCTGGCTGAGCTACACGATTTCCTGGCCAAGTATGGGCCCTGGCTGGCGACCACCGATCCGGACGGGCGAGATTTGCGCGATCGGCTGGCGCGGTTGGTGGACGGTTGCGCCGAAGTCGTCCTGACCACAACTGCGAACCCAGGCCGCGAGAGTGTGTTCTTGCGCCTGTGCCGTGTGGACCCGAATCTGAAAAACACGGTGTGGAGTGGGGATGGCCGGCTGCGGTGGGTGGACTGGGAATTCAGCGGGTGGGGCGACCCGGCCATAGACATAGCGGAGCTGCGCTGGCACGCGGCGTCAGTTGAGTTGAGCGAGGCGCAGCACGCCTGGCTGCGCGATAACTACCGCCGCCCAGCCGGTGATCACAGTTTTGAGGAGCGGCTGGCGGTGTGGGACCGTCTTCGGGCGACGCGCTGGCCCTTCCTGATCCTGCGATGGTTGTGGAGCGAACACCACGGCCCAGACCGCGTGCGCCTGACCCGCCCCGTCGCTGATCTGGCCGAGCTTCGCGCCCGCCTTGTTCGCTTCATCGAAAGAGCCGAGTGCTTTGCTGGCCGAGCAAGGTAAGCGTCGCCCTGAGCTGAACCTCAGGGCTGAAAGAACGAAGCCCTACGGGCTAAAATCCAGCCCCGAAGCATGTCATGAGCTTGTTGCAGGGGGGGCTTTGTTCTCTCAGCGCGGGGATTCATTCCATGCGCGGCAAGCTAAGATGGCAGCCTAAGGGGAAATGGTTATGGACAGCCCCGCCGTGGCATGAAGTGCCACGGCTACGGAGCTGCCACCCCGTGAACGGGGTTCTTGAGCCTGATTCATCAGGCGGGAGCTCTGTAGCACGGCCACTTCATGGCCGTGCGGCCCCGGCAAGCACGACCCCATCTTTAGCTTGACGCGCATGGGATTCATTCCCACGCCGTCTGTTCCACGGCGGCGCTGGGCAGGCTCTAATCCCCCTCGTAGCAGCTGATGCTGAAGACGATGTAGTTGTACGGGATCAACTGGGTGGGATTGGCCTTGTTCGCCACCCGGCCATTGGCTGGATTGTAGACCCACTCGCTCCAGTCCCAGACGGTCTGAATGGTTTCGGGAATCTGGACGGCCAGGTACGAGCGTTCGGCCAGGCGAGCGCGGGTGGCGATGTGGCTAAAGTCGAGGCCCAGGTAGAAATCCTGCACCGGCACGTTTCTATTGCGACTGGCGATGGCTTTGGTCAATCCGAGGGCGGTTTCGGAGAACAGACTGATGGCTGGCTGCACCGTGGACGCCAGCTTCAATCCCTCTTTGAACACGTCCGACTCCAGAAAGCTGAGGAAGGCTTCGTCGGCCTCGTTCCTCACGTTGACGGTGAAGCACTTGAAGGCCACGCCCTCAGTGCCCACGTTGAGCCCCACAAAGATGGGATAGCCCAGGATGGCGGCCTGCTCCCCCTCGCGCACCCTGTGGGTGGCGTTGAAGTGCAGGTGCTCCACCTTGCCCGGTACCTGGTTCTGGGCGTAGAAATCGAACAGCACCCGGTGCGTGCTGCCGCCCGGATAGTCCGCCACGCGCAGCCGGTCCAGAGTGATTTTGATGCGGGCGTTTTTCAGCTTGGCGTGGGCTTTGATGTTGCCCGCGTGCTGGATGGGCGCGGGAAGTCGTGGGAAGACCTCCTCCCCTCCACGGTCGCTGCCCGGCGGGGCCGGAGCCAGATACCCAAAGGCGTGGGCGGTATGCTGCCAGGCCTTGTCTCCAAAGGGCCACTTGATCCCGCGCTTCCCAAACGTTGTGCCACGCATCACTTCGCCTGGCGCAGCCTCCAGCGCCGTGGCAGCCTCAACCTCCCCCACCTCCCGCAGTTTGGCCGCCGCTTCCTGGGGCGGCAAGGCCCCCAACACTGGCAGGTCGTCGAACCATGTGGATGTGGTCATAAAATCAACCTCCTTCACGTTTTACGTTTCACTCATCACTTGTCAATCAGTGCAATTAACTGCTGTGTTCGCTGTATCTCCGACGCCGCGCGATCGCCGTAGGTTTCGAAGTTGCGCAGCGCAGCGTAGGCATACTCCCGCGCATCCGCCAGGTGGCCTGCATCGCGCAGGGCCAGGGCGACGTTGAAGCGGGTCTGGGCGGCAGCGTAGACATTGCCCGCCGCTTCTTCGTAGCGGATGGACTCGCGGTAGTGCGGCAGGGCGTGGTCAAGGTCGTCTCCCTCGGAGTAGAGGTTGCCAAGTGAGTTGTGTGCCACTGCCAAATCGTCCACTGCGCTCGAGGGCAAAAGCTCAATTGACTGGTGGTGCAGCCGTATGGCATTGTTGAGGTGGTAGAGTAATTCTTTCCCCGGTTTGTTGGCTGCTCGTGCTTCTGCGAAACGTTCACGAGCTACTAGCCCCAGTCCGGCTAGACATTGCGCGCGGTCATGCCGGTGATGTTCCCCGGACATGTTCAGGCTGCGCCGGTACCAGCGCTCGGCCTGCGCCAGGTCGCGGATGGCGGGGAGGCCTTTGTACGCATGGCCAAGGTTGAAGGCGGCATTGGCCGCGTGG
Organism: uncultured Anaerolineae bacterium; assembly: GCA_964461615.1. GTDB lineage: Bacteria > Chloroflexota > Anaerolineae > VGOG01 > VGOG01 > CAZVCJ01. The sequence continues at coordinate 12,982 of CAYWWC010000014.1, read as the reverse complement.
GGTTGGTCGCCGATTCGCTCAGCTAGCGATAGGGCTTCTCGGTATGACTCGACACAGTCAGGCTGGCCTTGCTCGCACTGAATGTGGCCCAAATGCTCTAGAGACACCGCCAGTGTCCGGATGGCGTTGCGCTGTGCATCGTCCAAAGCTTCCGGCGGCGCGACCAGGGCGGGAGCAGCGCGTTGGCGGTCCCAGTCCACACAAACCCGTTGCAGGCGCTCGGCCTTGGCCCACTGCCGCGCTTGAAGGGCAAGCTTCACGCGATACGCGGTGACGAGGCCCCAATCCTCTTCCTGCCCCGGCAGCGGGCCGTCGCTGGCCGGGTCCACAAAGTCGGGCACGATCTCCTCCACCAGCCGTCCCCACTCCGCCCAGCGGCCGGTGTGGTCGTAGAGCACACGCAAGCCCTGCATGGTGCTAATCACGCGCTGCCACCAGCCATGAGCACGGGCGAGGTGCCGGGCGTGCAGCAGGTTGGCTTCCTCGGCAGTCAGCGCACCGATCACCTCGCGGTTTCCGTATGCGTATTGCTCGGTATAGTAGTTCCCCAACTCGCCCATCGCTTCGACGAAGGCGCGGGCCGCCGATTGCCGATTTGTGATTTCGGATTGCGGATCTGGGGTTGCGAGGTAGTAGGTGTCGAATAGACTTTTGAAATACCACGGCAGGGCGGGGTGGATGGAGTAGTAGCCGCCGCCGTGGGCGGTGAGCAGACCCACTTCGGCGGCGCGGTCGAGCAGGGCCATGCCCGCTTCGCGGGTCAGGCCGCGCACTTCAGGCAAGGAAAAATCCTCGCCAGTCACGGTTTCCAATGCACCCATTTGGCACAACGCATCCACGTCCACAAAACCCTGGAAAAAATGCAGCAGGGCCAGTTGCTTGCGCTCATCTTCAGTGAAGGCGTGCTCAAAGCCGTAGCTCAGCGAAGCTCCCAGCGATTTGGCGCGGCCCTCGCTCTCTTCGTCCTCGAACGCGGCCTCCCCGGCGCGCAGTTGGGCCACAAATGCCTCGATCTGCTCTTTGGTCCTCAGCCCATCCCGCAGCGCCTGGCCCACCAGCACGGTAATGGCCAGCGGGTTGCCCTGGGTGAAGCGCAGCAGCGGCCGCCAGTCGTCCACGTCGGTCAGTTTTCTAACGTGCTTCTCGGCCAGCGCCTGCGCCAACTGCACCCGCTCCTGCATGGGCATGGGCGGTATGGTGATCCGCCGCGGCAGGTCGCCCAGCCAGGTACGCTCGTCGCGGCGGGAGGTGAGCAAGAACCTGGCCCGCGTCTCCCGCGCGGTCCGCAAAAAGTCAACCAGTTCGCGCTGCTCTGCCTCGCTCCAAGCAGAACCTTGCGAAGGTTCCGAACCTTCGCAAGGTTTGGTTGGAAAGCCCGCTACCGGCTCCACGTTGTCCCAGATCCACAGCACCGGGACCTGCTGCATCACTTGCAGGGCCACCTGGCGACGCGCATCGTCAGACAAGGCCAGCCAGTTGACGCCCGCCGCCTCCAACATCGGCCCAAACGTCCGCTCGATCTGATCCAGCACCCGCGCCAGCGGCTTGTAACCCTCGAACGAGGTGAAAAGCACCGGGCCTTTCACGCCGCCGGTCAGCGCGTACCAGCGGGCGAACTCGGCGGCGGTGGCCGTCTTGCCGCTGCCGGCGTAGGCGTGCAGCAGAACGATGGGCTGGGTGTCGAAAGCGCGGTCCAGGGCCAGCAGGGTTTCGTCCCGCCCGAAGAAGCCCGCGTCCGGACTGGGCGGCAGGCTAGGGTCGAGCGTCCCGCGCTCAGGCGCGGCGTCGCCAGCCTCCAGATGTATCCGTAGGGGCGAGTCGTGTGCTCGCCCAGGTTTAGGAAAGAGGGCGATGGGCGCGGCCTCGTACACCACCGGCACGGGCCAATCCTGCAGCGGGAGCGGGTCGTAGGCGATGGTGCGCAGGGGTTGGGCAGCCAGTTGCTTGCGGCCCAGCGTCACCGCCTCGCCCAGCGAGTGGCCCTGGGCCAGCGAAGTATACAAGTCGGCCACGAACTGCGCGGCGGTGACCACGTAAACGTTATAGCGCATGGCCACCACCCCGGCCACACCCGCGTCCATCACTTCCTGAGCCAAGGAGCCGAAGGCGCGCACCTGGGAGTGAGGGTCGGTCTCGGCAGATTCACGGGCTTCAGCCGCCTCGGCATGGGCCGAGCGGCAGGCGTTGAGCACCAGCACCGGCACGTCGGTCTCGACCAGCAACTTGCCCAACGCTGGCCCGTCCGCCAATTGCAGGTTTTCTTCCATCTGGGGGTTCTCAAACGCCAGGTAGCCATGCGCTCCCGTGCGGGGACCGGAGAGCATCAGCGGGGACAACCTCCTGAGCATTTGCGCCACCGCGCTCGGCTCCACTACTTCCTCGTATAAGCCGTGCCCGTCAAAGTGGACGACGTGGTACGGCCGGCCCTCGGACCGGGCCTGGCGCAGGACACGCCCCAGTTGCTCGAAGGTGGGTGGGCGCAGCACGTCCAGTTGAAACATGGTGCGGGCATCCTCGCCCAGCCCTTTGATGAGCCGGCTGGCGACTGACCGAAAAGGCACATCTTCGCCTCCGCCGGGGCGGCAGATGACCAGCAGGATGCGGATGGGGCCGGAGGCAATTTCCGGAAGTTGCGGGCGTTGCGCGGCCTGGGGTTGGGCGCGCACAAAGGCCTGAGCGCGCAGGGCCAGCGGTGTGTCGGTCTTGTGGTCGCGGATCAGCTCCCAGGGGATGGCCGCTGCCTCCCCCACTCCAGCGATGATCTCAACGCGGGTGTCGTTCAGGCGGGTGCGCAGCGTGGCCCACAGGTCGCGGGCGTCGTCGTCGGCGTGGAACACGGCCCGAAAGAGTTCGACTCCGATCTCGGCCATGCGCCCCTCGATGCGGGCCGCGACCTTGGGGGCTGGGTCGTGGGGATGCTGCAAGAAATCTTCGAGATACCAGCGCAGGTTCTCTTGCTCCTGGGCGGTGAGAGCGAACTCGACGGAGGTAGTGGCGGTCTGCCGGGGTAGGCCGCCGCCTTCGAGGGCGACTTCAACGCGGTATCTGTCCTGGCCTTCGGTGGTTTGGGTGAGGCGGAGAGTCAGCATTGGCTCCTCCTTGATATGGGTGGAGAAAACTGCTCAGAATTCAGTGTGGCCTGGCGCAACGGTGCGTTCAGCGTGCGCTTGCACCAATTATACCCGGCTCCTCGAATCTGCGCAAACTGCGAACTTGACGAATCAGGCCCTTAGTGCTATCCTTTAGGTCATGGGATCATGGGAGGAACTGAACAGCCAAATCGTGGACTGCGAGGCTTGCCCCCGTCTGGTAGATTATCGCCAGGAGGTGGCCCGCACTAAACGGCGAGCCTTCCGAGAGTGGGAATACTGGGGTCGTCCCGTGCCGGGCTTCGGCGACCGTAACGCCCAAGTCCTGATGGTGGGTCTGGCACCAGGGGCCCACGGGTCCAACCGCACGGGGCGCATGTTCACGGGCGACAGTTCGGGGGACACACTGGCCGCGGCCCTGCATCGCGCCGGGTTCGCCAACCAGCCCACGTCACACTATCGAGGCGACGGCCTGGAGTTGCATGATGCCTTCATAACCGCTGTGGCAAGGTGTGTCCCGCCCAAGAACCGCCCAACCCGCCAGGAACAGGACAACTGCCGGGGCTACCTGGCGCGGGAGCTGGATTTGCTTTCCTCGGTGCGGGTCGTGCTGGCCCTGGGGCGCATCGCCTTCGATGGCTACCTGGCACTGCTGCGAGAGAGGGGCGTGGACGCGCTGCGTCTGGCCTTCGGCCATGGCGCCTGCTACCAGTTCGAGCCGCCCCTGCCCACGCTGGCCGTTTCCTATCACCCCAGCCGCCAGAACACGCAGACGGGGCGTCTGACTGAGGCCATGCTGGATGAAGTTTTTGGACAAGTCCGGAGTTTGTTGGTGAGTCGCGAGTCAACAGGGTAACGAGTCAACGAATCAATGACGTAACGCTACTGGTGCAAAGGAGGCAATGGAATGACGGATTGGCAAGACGTGTTGAACGACGATCCTATCCCCTGGCTACTGGAGTCCGACCCAGATAACCCCGGCACGCGTTACTTCGCCCTGCGGGATCTGCTGGACAGACCTGCGGACGATCCCGAAGTTCAAGCGGCACGAGCCGCCATCATGACGACGGGGCCGGTGCCGGCCATTCTGGACGCCCAGTACCCCGATGGCTACTGGGTCAAGCCCGGCGGCGGCTATTCGCCCAAGTACCGAAGCACCGTCTGGCAGATCATCTTCCTGGCCGAGCTGGGGGCCGATCCATCTGACGAGCGAGTGCAGCAAGGCTGCGAGTACCTCTTGAGCCACTCTATCGCTGCCAACGGTGCCTTCTCGGTCTATCGAAAGCCAGTGCCCAGCGGCGCCCTACATTGCTTGAACGGCAACCTGCTGTACGCTCTGCCGCGCTTGGGCTACGCCGACGATCCGCGCGTGCAAGCGGCTCTGGGCTGGCTGGCGCAGGCCATCACCGGCGAGGGTGACTTCCAGTACCTCAAGTCGGGCACCAGCGGGCCGTGCTTTGCCTGCAGCGTCAACGATAGACAGCCCTGCGGTTGGGGCGCTAACAAAGCCATGAAGGCGCTGCTGGCGATTCCAGGGGAGCGGCGCACCCCGTCCGTGCAGCGTGCCATCGAGGTCGGCGCCGAGTTCCTGTTCAGCCGCGACCCGGCTGTGGCCGACTACCCTTACACCAAGCGAGTTAGCTCAACCTGGCTCAAGTTCGGCTTCCCGCTGAGCTACTGGAGCGACGTTCTGGAAACCACAGCAGTGCTGGCGGAACTGGGCTATGGAGACGATCCACGGCTCAACAATGCGCTACAGTTCATCCTGAGCAAACAGGACGCCCAGGGCCGCTGGAAGCTGGAGAACGCGCTCAGCGGCAAAATGTGGGCCGACATTGAGAAGAAGGGGAAGCCCAGCAAATGGGTTACCTTGCGCGCGCTGCGAGTTCTGAAACAACGAAGGGAGGTTTACCATGACAAGTATTTTTAAGGCGGCAGCCTACGGCGGCGAAGGCTGGTCGCCACGCACGGCCTCCTTGCGCCAGGAGATCGGAGGGGTCTGGGGGGCGTGCGGCGTGGGATTGGAGTGGTCGCTGCTCAAGGCAGTGCTGCTCCACCGGCCTGGCCCGGAGCTGGAAGAAGTAGCCGACCCGGACGCGGCTCAAATGCTCGCCCCGCTGGACGCCGACCGAGCGCGCAAGCAGCACGATGCCCTGGCCCAGGCTTATCGAGACGCCGGAGTCACCGTGCACTACGTAGAACCGGCAGCGACTCCGACCCCCAATCTGATTTATGTGGCCGACCTGATGTTCATGACGCCGGAGGGAGCCATCGTGGGGAGACCGGCGTCCACTGTGCGGGCCGGTGAGGAGCGATTTGTCGCCCGGCGGCTGGCCGACCTGGGGGCACCTATTCTGCGCAGCGTGCGCGGGCGGGGAACCTTCGAGGGGGCGGATGCGCTCTGGATTGATCCGCAGACCGCTTTGGTGGCGACGGGGATGCGGACCAATGCCGAGGGCGCAGAGCAGGTGGCGGACCTGCTGCGGGAGATGGGAGTTTGTGTGATCCAGGTCGGGCTTCCCTACGGGGCGATGCACTTGATGGGGGAGTTGCGCTTTGCCGATGGAGCCCTGGCTATCGCCTGGCCACGGCATATTCCCTATGCAGCCGTGGAAGCGTTGCGAGCCCGGGGCTACACCGTTCTGTTCATACCGGACGAGAGGGAAGCGGTGCAAGGGATGGCGCTCAATTTTGTGACGTTAGGCCCCCGACGGATTCTGATGGCGGCCGGTAATCCCATCACCCAGGCGTTCTACGAGAACGCCGGCATAACCTGTCAGACGGTCGAGATGGACGAGATTCACAAAGCAGCCGGCGGCATTGGCTGCGCTACCGGCATCCTGGAACGTGAACCGGGCGAATAGAAGAAGAATGCACCAATGAAAGCTAAAGACATCTACCCCTACTGGAACCTGGCCCGCCGTGACTTGGTGGAAGCGTTGAGTCGCTTGACCGATGAGCAGCTCGATTTCACCCCTGGAGAGGGCTTGCGCACCATCGGCGACGTGGCCCGTCATATCATTGACGCCGAGGCCGGCTGGATAGACCTGGTGGTGCTGGGGAAGGACGAGCCGTGGCCTGAGTACCCGATGGAGCGCTGCCCCACAGTGAAGAGCATCCTGGACGAGATGGAACAGGTACACTCCGCCACCGAGGGGCTGCTGGACGAACATGATGTCGAGTGGTTGAACGAGACGCGGGAGCAATGGGAACAGTCTTTCTCGTTGCGCTGGATCTTCTGGCACATTCTCGATCACGAGATCCATCACCGGGGCGAGATTTTCCTGATGATGGGATTGTTGGGCGTCGGAGTGCCGGATATTTGAGAAAGGAGTGCTTGAATGCCTCAAACAGATAATCTTCCCTCCGCCGAATCGCTGCTGGCCCTGCTCAAAGGGCGGCGCAGCATCCGCCGCTACCGGCCGGACCCGGTGCCGGACGAGATGATCGAACAACTGCTGCAAGCTGGCCGCTGGGCGCCTTCGGCCAGCAACCGGCAGCCGTGGGACTTCATTGTCGTCCGCGATGAGGTGGTTCGCCAGCAGGTAGCCCAGCACGCCGCTTTCTACTTCATAAAATGGGCGCACGTAGAGGAGGCCCCACTGCTCATCATCCTGTGTGGAGATGCTAGAAATCCCGCCTATCGTAGGTTCCTCCACGAGGACATCGGCCTGGCCGGAAGCCAAATCATGTTGCAGGCCAAAGCTCTGGGGCTGGGGACGTGCTGGCTGGGGGGCATAGATCGGAAGGCGATTGCTGCCACTCTCAAGCTGCCTGAGCGCCTGAAAGTCGTGGGGCTGCTGACGGTGGGGTTCCCGGCCGATGATCCACCTCCGACGTCCCGCAAGCCGCTGTCAGAGATCGTTCACTACGACGTCTACGGCAACCGGGACGATGACGGGGATGTGACGCCGGGGCGGGCACCGGCTGGGCCGCTGGGGATTCTGCTGCGCCGGCTGCGGCTGCCGTTTCGGGTTTGATTTTTCTTTCGTGACAAATCGGCCCAAACGTGGTAAACTTACACTGGAATTATGATATAAGCTCCAAATGGCGCGTTACGGATTCCGCATGATCATCAAGATGGACGCCTCACCGCCGGAGCCAGCGAAAAGTCAGCCTGGATGTAGACGCGCAGAGCCTCACCGACGCTACCCGCGTGTATGAGAAGGCCGGCATGTACGTGCAGCGCCAGATCACCGTATACGAAAAGGGACTGCGCTCAGGACAGGACCTGATGACGCGGTCTGTGGAGAATCAATAAGACCAGGAGAAATCATGTCCAAGCATCTGATCATAACCACCATCGCCCAAGAATTGGGCCTCAAGGTCAATCAAATCGCCAGCGCGGTCCAACTGTTTGACGAGGATAACACCATGCCCTTCATCGCCCGCTACCGCAAGGAGGTCACCGGCGGACTGGATGAGGAGCAGCTCAGAGCTATCCAGGCCCGTCTGAAATACCTGCGCCACTTGGCGGAGCGCAAGGAGACGGTGCTGAAGAGCATCGCCGACCAGGGCAAGCTGACGCCGGAACTGGAGGCCAAGATACAAGCGGCTATGGTGCTGCAGGAGGTGGAGGACCTCTACCTGCCCTACAAACCCAAGCGGCGCACGCGGGCCACCATCGCCAAGGAGCGGGGGCTGGAGCCGCTGGCCGACCTCCTACTGGCCCAGGAGGTCACCGGGGGGACGCTGGAGCAGTTCGCCCAGGACTACCTGAGCGAAGAGGTGCCCAGCGTGGAGGATGCTTACGCCGGGGCGCGGGACATCGTGGCCGAGGTCGTCTCCGAAGACGCTGATTTGCGCAAAGTGGTGCGAGAGCGTACTTTTGACAAGGGCTTGTTGATTTGCGCCGAGGCCGATGCATCCCTCGATCCCCAGGGCAAGTACCAGATGTACTACGAATACGCCGAGCCGCTAAAGGCCATCCCTCCCCACCGACGGCTGGCCATCAACCGTGGTGAGAAAGATGGCGTGCTCAAGGTCAAAGTGGAAGCGCCGGTGGATAGGATCGTGGCCGATGTCGAAGGCCGCTACCTGAAGAACAAGCGCTCTATTTTCGCCCCTCAGGTGAGAGCCGCCGCCGCCGATGGCTACAAGCGACTCATTGCCCCTTCCATCGAACGCGGGTTGAGAGGCGACTCCACTGATGAAGCGGACGACCACGCCATCAAGGTCTTTGCCGCCAACCTGCGCAGTCTCCTGCTCCAGCCGCCGCTGCGCAGCAAGGTGGTGATGGGCATTGATCCGGGCTATCGCTCTGGCTGCAAGGTGGCCCTGGTGGATGAGACGGGAAAATTCAAGGGCGGCACGAACATCTACCCCCACTCGCCGCAGAAGCAATGGGGTGAGGCCAAGAGCATTCTAGTCAACCTGGTTACCAGGGGGAACGTTGACGTGATCGCCATTGGCAACGGCACCGCCTCTCGTGAGACCGAGGCCCTGGCTGCTGAGGCCATCGCTGAGGCCGGGCAGGGAGCCTACGTCATGGTCAACGAGGCTGGCGCGTCGGTTTACTCCGCTTCACCGCTGGCCAGGGAGGAACTGCCCGACATGGACGTCTCTATGCGCGGGGCCGTCTCCATTGCCCGCCGCCTGCAGGACCCTCTGGCCGAGCTGGTCAAGATCGAACCCCGCTCCGTCGGCGTGGGCCTCTACCAGCATGATGTGGGCCAGAAGAAGATGGCCGAGACTCTGGACACCGTGGTCGAGTCGGCGGTCAACCACGTGGGAGTTGATATCAATACCGCTTCGCCTGCCCTTCTACAGTATGTTTCGGGCATCAACAAGCGGGTGGCCAAAGCCATTGTCAGGCATCGGGATAAGCACGGGCCTTTCGAGTCCCGCCACGGATTGAGGAAGGTCAAGGGAGTAGGGGACAAGGGTTTCGAGCAGTCGGCGGGCTTCCTCAAGATCCCCGCCGGGGATAACCCGCTGGACAACACCTTCATCCACCCGGAGTCGTATCCCGTGGTGGAGGGTCTCTTCACTCTGATGGGCGCGCGAGGGAACGATCCCGATTTGGTTCAGCGGGTCAGGGCCTTTCGGGTGGAAAATGATTTGGCTGACCTGGCAGAGGTTCTGGAGGTTGGCCTGCCCACACTGACGGACATCTTCGATAACCTCATCAAACCGGGCCGCGACCCCCGCGACGAACTGCCCAAGCCTATTCTGCGGAGCGATGTTCTTAAGATGGAAGACCTGCAGGAGGGGATGATGCTCAAGGGCACGGTGCGCAACGTGGTGGATTTTGGCGCTTTTGTGGACATCGGGGTCAAGCAGGACGGCCTGGTGCACGTCTCCAAGATGGCCGACCGCTACGTGAAAAATCCCCTGGAGGTGGTCTCAGTGGGCGACGTGGTGGAGGTTAAGGTCGTTAGCATTGATATTGAGCGGGGGCGGATTGGGCTGAGCATGAAGAAATAGGCTGAACCTAGAGCTGACGATGACGTACCATTGGTTGTGTTGACGAGGGCCTGTCTGACCCAAACCTCGGTGTGACGTCCAGCCCTCAGCATGGGAGCACGGCAACGGTCGCGTCCTGCGTTTGATTTGCCCACCTGTTTGCGCATACAGCGATGGTAGGCATATTCACCTTGTGGGGCGGGTGTCCCTGCCATCGTGCTACTACACTGACAGACCAGCATCCGACATCTTGCAATGCCCAGAGCGGCAACAGATTCGAGCCCGCCTGGGTGGCAAGTCTTGAGAGAAGAAGGAATCCGAAAAATGAAGATCCGCAAACATTCTCTATTGTCTGTCCCCGTTCGAGTGGCGCTGGTGTTCGCCCTGCTGGTCGCGGCACTGGGCATAATGCCCGTACCCGCAGTCCACGCGGCGACCGTAACTGTCAACATCACCACTGACCTACTGGATGGCGCAGATGGTGGTAACTGCACCTCTGCCGACATTGCAGACTACGATGACGACGGTGGCGCGCTTTCCGACATCAGCCTGCGCGAGGCGATCTGCTGGGCCAACGCCAGCGCCGGGGCGGACACCATTGTGGTGCCGCTAGGGACCTATACCCTGGACCTGGGTAGCATCGGCGATGATACCAACGCTGAGGGAGATCTGGACATCCGGGAGAGCGTCACGATCAGTGGCGCGGGCGCCGGCAGCGTGACGATCAGAAACGGCTATGGAACAGGAGTGAATGGGGACCGCATCTTCCACATTGATCCCGGTGGCGCAGTGGGCGCAGTGGATGTGACTCTCACCGGGATGACGATCCAAGATGGAGCGGTGGGCTGCGCCGTCGCCAGTTGCACAACCGGCGCTGGCGCCATTTACAAGGAAAGCACGGGGTTCTTGACGATTGAAGACAGTGCCTTGCTCAACAACAGCGTGACGTGCACTGGGGCCGACTGCGGCGATGGACAGAATACGGCGGGCTTGCTGATCACCAGTGGTGGCAATCTGACAATCAGGTGCACCACGTTCACAGGCAATTCGGCTGTGTGCAGCGTAGGCGGTTGCGAGGCGGGATCGGTGCTGGTGCGCATGGAGGGGGCGACCGGAAATTTCGTGTTGGAAAGCAGCACGATCAGCAACAATTCCGCCAATTGCGACAAGGACGATTGCGGTGTGTCCGAATTCATCTACTACGGCATCGGCGCAGCCGGCACGGCCACGATCTCGGACACCACGGTGAGCGGCAACACCCTCGAGTGCACGGGCGACGCTTGCGATACCGATGAACTCCTCGACCTCAACGGTGCGGGCACGGTCACGATCACCGACCTGACGGTCAGCAACAACACGCTCGAGTGCACGGGCGATACCTGCAGCACGGATGAAATCCTCTCCATGTTCGGCGCGGGCGACCGCTCGCTGACGAGCAGCCGATTCCTGGGCAACACCCAGTTCTGCGACGGGGATGGAGGCTGCGATGTCGACTCGCTGATCGCTATGGGGACCGGGTCGCTGACCATCATCGGCACTCGGATTTCCGGCAACAGTGGCGCCTGCCAAGGCACGTTTTGCGAAGTCGCGCCGATGATGATTACCGGGGGCGGCAACCTCACCATCCAGAATACCACGATCGAGAACAACGAGACCAGTTGTGACGGAGACACCGAGCCCTGCATCGGCGGTGGCATCGTGGAAAGCGAGGAAACCAACCGCGGCAACCTGGTGTTGAGCGACAGTGTCATCAGAGGCAATGTGGTGGGTTGCACGTCGCCGTTCTGTTACGTGGAGGAGGTGTTCAGTTATGAGACCGAAGGGGATGTCACCATCGCGAATACCACATTTTTCAGCAACACGATCTCGTGCTCGGCCGAGGCTTGCGAGACCGAGGAGCTGGTCGAGTTCGACGAAGCGGACGTCGTCATCATCACCGGCCTCTCCATCCTCGACAACCGGCTCACTTGTGACGGGGATTTCTGTGATACGGACGAAGTGCTCTCGATCAGCGCTGCAACCAGCATCACGATGAGCAACAGCCAGATTTCGAACAACACCCAATCCTGCGTCGGCGAACCGGGGACGCTGCCTTGGGAGTGGGAGTGCGATATTGATCCTTTGTTGTTTACGTACGGAACCGACACGGTCAACATCACCAATCTGACCGTCAGCGGCAACACCCAACGTTGCACGGGTGATGCGTGCGGTTCGGATTCACTTGGAATTGGTGCCTTTGGGTTGCTCTTCATGGTAGATTCGGACGTCACGCTGAACAACAGTCAGATCGTGGACAACACCCAATCGTGTGTGGGGGACTACTCACCCGCGGTCGACGATGTCTGTACCGTCGGCCCGCGGCTCTGTCTGGGCCCGTTTCTTGGCCCGGATGCTCCGGTCAACATCAACAACACGGTTATCGCCCGCAACACGGCCACGTGTGAGGGGTTAGAGTGCTTTGCCGGCGCGACGATAGACCTGGAGGTGTTTCCGACGTCTAACATCATCGAAAGCACCATTGATGGCAACACCACCACATGCACCGGCCTTCCCTGCTTCAGCGATACCGCTGGCCTGTTTCTTATGGGGGAGGGGACGATTGAGATCCAGAGAACGACGATCAGCAACAACGTCAATGCCTGCGACGACCAAAGCTGGCTCTGTGGGCCGTTCACCGGCGCCGGCATCTTTGTGAGCGATTATCTCTTCGGTTGCGTAGCGCTCACCGTCGTCAACAGCACCATCTCGGGGAACCGAACCAACGGCCATGGCACCGGCATCTTGCACCTCAGTGAGGGGCCGGTCTCGCTCAACAATGTCACCATCGTCAACAATGTCGCCGACGCTGACGGCAACGGCACCGGCGACGGCGGCGACATCTACCATGACGACAGCTTCGGCGGGCCACTCAACGTTCAAAACACCCTCATCGCCAACAACAGCGACCCCACCAGCGATCCGGATTGTTTCGGCACGCTGGCCTCTCAGGGCTACAACCTCATTGAAACGGTCTCTGCAGGTTGTAACATCGTTGGAGACACCACGGGCAACATCACTGGACAAGACCCGATCCTTGGCTCCCTGGCCAACAATGGCGGCCCTACCGAGATCCATGCCCTGCTTCTTGGTAGCCCGGCCATTGATGCAGGCAATGACGCAGCCTGTGAAGCCACGGACCAGCGAGGGGAACCGCGGCCAGCGGATGGCGACCAAGACGGCACCGCCATCTGTGACATCGGGGCGTACGAGGTCCAGCCGCCGCCAGCCCTCGTTGGCGGGATCGTCGCGCCGGTAAACAAGCTGGAGTTGCTTGCCCCCTGGCTGGGGCTGGCAGCGCTGGCTTCACTCGCCGCTGTCACAGTTGCGTTGGCCAGAAGGCGCAGGAGCTAGAAATCGGCATCTCCAAATGCTGGTGGTCCCCCCGTAGAGTGTTGCTGGCCCTGGCCGAGAGCAATGAATTGCCCGGCTGAGACATAAAATGCGATAAA
>CAYWWC010000013.1:0-29415 GCA_964461615.1 uncultured Anaerolineae bacterium | reverse complement strand
TGATAGGCGTGCTCCCCTAGCGCCTGCCGCAAGACCTCGTCCTTCTCCAGCTCATCAATGGCCTCTTTCAGGGTGCTCGGCAAAGTGGCGATGTCAAGTTCCCGCAATTTAGCATCATCAAAATGATATACGTTCTCCTCAACTGGCGGAGGTGGTTCCAACTCCCGCTCAATGCCATCCAAGCCCGCCCAAAGCATGGTGGCGAAGGCCAGATAAGGGTTGCAGCTTGGGTCGGGGCAGCGCAGCTCAAGGCGGGTGGCCTGCTCCCGGCCCGGGGAGTATCTGGGAATGCGGATCAGCGCCGAGCGGTTGATCTGCCCCCAGCAGACGTAGACCGGGGCCTCATAGCCGGGCGTCAGTCGCTTGTAGGAGTTGACAGTCGGCGATGCGATGGCGGACAAGGCTCTAGCATGCTTTATCTGGCCGGCCATGAAAGCATAGGCCGTCTTGGTGAGATTGTACTTATCGCTCAGGTCAAAGAAAGCGTTTTCACCATCTAGTGTATAAAGGCTTTGATTGGTGTGCATGCCCGAACCATTGATGCCGAAGATGGGCTTGGGCATAAAAGTGGCATAGAGACCAAAGGTCTGCGAGACGGCCTTAACGGTGTAACGCAGGGTCATGACGTTGTCAGCACTGGTCAAGGCATCGGCGTAGCGAATGTCAATCTCGTGCTGACCCGCCGCCACCTCGTGGTGCGCCATCTCCACTTCCATACCCAGGCTCTCTAACGTCACGGCAATATCCCCCCGCACCTGAGAAGCCAGGTCCCGAGGCGAGAAATCGAAATAGCCGCCCACATCGTGGGGAACGGGCCTTATCTTGGGTTCGGAGTTCATCTTGAACAAGAAGAACTCCAGCTCGGGGCCTACGTTGTAATTATAGCCCCTCTCCTCTGCCGCCCTAATGGCCCGTTTGAGGATGTAGCGCGGGTCTCCCTCGAAGGGATCGCCATTGGGCCGATGGACATCGCAGATGATGCGGGCAACCTTCCTGGCCTGGGGTTCCCAGGGAAGAAGGCGATAGGTGTTGACGTCGGGCATCAAAACCATATCGCTCTCGTAGATGCGAGCAAAACCCTCGACGGAGGAGCCGTCGAACCAGACCCCTTTTTCCAAGACCTCCCCCAATCGGCCTGCCGGGATGGCGACGTTTTTGATCGTGCCTACGATGTCAGTGAACTGCAAACTGACGAACCTCACGTTATCTGCTTTGACCCTCTCCAGAACCTCCTGTTTATCTGAAGACATTGTGTCCCCCTTTCATGATTCTAATCTTAACGACAAGAGGCCACCTCAACGAGGCGGCCTCGACTCATTGCTCTCTCTCGACATTGTCCTGCTAGACCTCAAAGCTCGCAAATCGGCATCGGGTCCCTCTTGTGCTGGGACGCAGCCATCATGGCTCTCACGCGGGTCAAGGCCTGCTGATCGCACTCACCGGTATCTCCGGACTCAATGGCCACCAGGATGCTATCCAGCTCATCATAGCTGATGCCCATCTCTCCCTCGTCCGTCTGCCCCTCCCACAGATCCGCGCTGGGGGGCTTGACGATGATCTCCTCCGGGATGCCCAGCTCGCGGGACAACTCTCGCACCTGCCTCTTGAGCAAGCTGCCCAGGGGCAAGATGTCAGCGCCGCCATCGCCGTATTTCGTGAAGTAGCCAATAGCCAACTCAGTCTTGTTCCCCGTGCCAGCAACCAAATAATTGCGGCTGTTGGCGTAGTAATACAACACGGCCATGCGCAACCGGGGCTTCAGATTGGCCACGGCCAGCTGGTCACCAGGTGGCAGTGTTGCCAAAAGGCCGTCGAAGGTTGGAGTCAAATCCACGTATTCGGTCTCAATGCCGAATTTGGCGGCCAACATTCGGGCGTGCTCCTCGCCAGTCGGACTGTTGTGGCAAGGCATGATCACACCTAGCACCCCATCGCCCAGGCCCATCTTGGCCAGGACAGCAGTCAGGGACGAATCAATCCCCCCGCTAATCCCCAGCACGACGCCCCTGGCTCCCGCTTCCTCGACCCTTTCCCTGATCCAAGTACTGATGCGTTCGGCAGTTCTCATCTTCTTCTTCTCGCCGCTGGATGCTGAATACTGGGTACCAGGCTATTAGCTATCAGCTATTGATGCCTGTTGCGCCAGGATGATGGCCTCCGCGACCTCTTGCATAGGCTTGCGGGTGTTCATGCTCATCTTCTGGATCTTGCGGAAGGCCTCGGACTCGGTCATGCCTTGGCTATCCATCAAGATGCCTTTGGCCCGGTCAACCAGCTTTCTGGTCTCCAGAGCCGACTTCAGGTTGCCAACCTCTTTCTCCAGAGCCCGGAACTCGGCAAAGCGGGCCACAGCCACCTCGATAGCCGGCGCCAAATCGGACTCTCGGAAGGGCTTGACTATGTAGCCTACTACGCCCGCATCCTTGGCCCGCTCAATCAGCTCCTGCTGACTATAGGCAGTGAGCAGCAAAACGGGGGAAACCCTCTCCTCGGTCAAGATCTTGGCTGCATCAATGCCGTCCATATCTGGCATCTTGATATCCATAACCACCACATCGGGCTTCAGCTCCCGCGCCAAATTCACCGCGCTGCGTCCATCGCCCACCTCGCCGATGACGAGGTAACCCAGGTTGGTCAGCATCTCCCTGAGGTCCATGCGGATAATTGATTCATCGTCGGCAACGATCACTCTCGTTCGCTCCACGCTTCTTCACCTCCCAGTGTTTGTTTGGGGAAGGTCACAATAGCTGACACCCCATCTCCTTCCCTCAGTTCGAATTGTCCTTTGAGATCGTCCTGGACCAAGGTCTGGACTATCTGCAAACCCAGAGTGTCGGCTTGATCCAAGCTGAAATCCTCTGGCAACCCCTGCCCGTCGTCCGCCACGGTGATGACCACCCTATCGCCATCGTCCCGGAGGTTGACCGAGATGGCGCCGCCGGGCTTGCGTTCGTATCCGTGCTCCACCGCGTTCTGCACAAGCTCGTTAATGATCAGGGCGCAGGTCGTCGCTTGTTGAGCAGGCAGATAAATGCCCGGGCCAGTTAATGTCAAGCGAATCGGCTTATCCGGCTGTAGAATCCCCTGCCGTGTGTGGTTCACGACGCGCTGGCTCACATCTGTGATGTTGATGACCCTCGTTTCTTGCTGCGCGAAGAACTCGTGCACGACGGCCACGCTGAGGACACGCGCCACGCTATCGTTCAGGGCTCGCCTAACCTCCTCCGACTCGCTGCGCCTGCTCTGCATACGTAGCAAGCCAGCGATGACTTGCAGGTTGTTCTTCACCCGGTGATGAATCTCCTGGATCATGGTCGACTTGACCTTGAGCTCCAGCTCCCGGCGGCGCACCTCGGTCTCATCGTGGATCGTGAACAGCGCTCCTACCGGATGGGACTCGAGGGGAGTCGAGCCCAGAAAACGACGTAAACCGACCGACCGCTCGCCATGAGAGACCAGAGGAATGGTCTTCTTGATCCAAACACGCTGTCCCTCTTGGGTCTCCTCTTCGAGGCAACGCTTTTCCTGCCAAGCCCTTACCACCAGAGCCTCATCCTCTGTCTTCAGCTCGGAGATGCGTTTCCCCAGCAAACTATCCAGATAACCCAGTTTGCGATAGAGGCCAGTAGCAATGCCGCTGGCATATCGTATCCCTCCTTCGCTATCCACGACCATGATGCCGTCGTGCTCGCCGAAAGGAGAAAGCTGCGCAGCGCCTTCGATCTCCCCGCGCAGCAGCATCTCCTGTAGTTGCCCCAAGGCCCGCTGGAAGACCTTACTGCGCCGGCGATGCCGCTCGTGCTCAATGAGGTTGGTCTCGATGCTTAGCACTCCAAGCACCTTCCCTTCCTCGTTGCGGATAGGGCGAACCTCCTGCAGCACAGGAGCGCCACCGGGGATCAGCGTCCTGTTGCCGCGCAGCGAGCGCCCCCCGCCCAGGGCCTGGCAAACCAGAGGCTCCTCAGCCGCCGACATTGTCCGCCCGACGACGGGCTCTGGCTGAATAGGGGCAATGGAGTGAGGCCAAGCCTGGGCCACCACCGCCGCGCTATTTGGCGAGACCGAGCAATAGATCAGCAGGTCGGCGCGGCTAATGTCGGACACGATGGGCATATCGTTTTCAATTTTCTGCAGGAATGCGATGTCCTCTTCGGTTAGGTCACCGCATCTGTAGACCACTTCGTCCATGATAGCTCGCCTTTGAACTCGTTGCCTTGTTAACTCATTCCTCAATATGAACAATGACCGACAGCGTGAGGCCATCGGCCATCTAAGTCACAGTCGGGGCGGCCGGATTTGAACCGGCGGCCACTTGAACCCCATTCAAGTGCGCTACCTGGCTGCGCTACGCCCCGTCAGAGTAATTATAACAGATAGCTATGAATTTGGCAAATCTCTACTCGATCGTTAGCCACACCGGCCCACGGGTGACACGCCAACCGCTCAAGTGCGATTGCCCAGCGAGACTTTCCGCCGCCAATTGCGCCGCTTCCTGAGGGGTGTAGGCCGCATCGCGGCTACTCAACGGTTCGTTCGCCCGGCGCAACGCCGCCGGCACGACAACGCGGGTGACAAACCATAGCAGCAGCCAGAACGGTGCAGCCATGTCACGGCGCAGATCAAAGATCAAGAGGGAACCGCCGGGACGCAAGACACGGGTGATTTCATCCAACACCGCCACCGGATCGCTCCAGTGGTGCAGCGACAGCGTGCTGACGACCAAGTCTAGTGAAGCGTCGGGGAACGGAATCTGCTGCGCGTCTCCCTGGCGAAACGAGACCCGGTCCGCCACGCCGGCGCGATGGGCATTGTCCCGGCCCTGCGTCAGCATCTCGTCCGACAAGTCAATGCCCGTCACGTGCAGGCCGGGCGATCGCCGCGCTAGCTCAATGGCAAACTGCCCTGGGCCGCACCCCAGATCCACAGCCTCCCCGCACCCGGTCATTGCGACGGCATGGCGGGCCACAAACCAGCGCAACAACCGCATCTGCGGCATCGTCGCCACCCGCCCAAAGGCTCGCACGACTTCTGGGTCGTCCAGGCTTTCGCGGCTGGGGATGCGGTCACGCTGTCGGCCATTGTACAGCCACCACCCAGCAACGATCAAAGCAAGCGCCAGGTCGCCGAATAGAAATTCCCACCGGTGCTTCATCATGAGACGAAGAGTCCTTCCCCACTCTGTCCAAGCTGTAAATCAAGCGAAGCGCGCAACGAATTCAGCGGCAGAAACAATCTGGATACCTTACTCGACACAATTTTACCCACTATCAGCGGAGAAGTCAAGTGGATCAGTGGGGTACCTTCTCTACTCACCTGGAAAGCGCCCATAGCCCCCACAGCCGCCAACGGAGACGCCGCCCCTCCTGCCAGGCCCGATGCACCAGAGCCGGGTCCGGCGGGGCCGGGGCGTAGCTGACCTGCTCGTACGCTTTCGTCACCAGGAAGGCACCGGCCAGAGTCTGTTCTACCCCTGTTCGCACTGCTTGCCTCAGCCATGCCCCGTGGGGGTGACGACGCCCCAGCTCTTGCTCCATCGCAGTGGTGAACTCGGCAGGTGTATCCCACGGGTGCACCGGCACCCCCAGGCGGGAGGCCATCCTCTGCAACCGAGCATAGCTCAGCGCCACCCGCTCCTCCCCGCTCAGGCCGGTCAGCCGCCGGCGCCAGGCCCGCCATCCAACCCCCACCATCACCAGCCCTGCAATTACGGTCAGTGCCCACCACCGCCATCGCAGCCAGGCCAGCCGGGCTTCCACCTGCATCTGCACCCACCAGGGACGTTCGGGCAAGGAGGGGAGTGCGAGCGGGGAAATCTCCAGTTCGTCGGTCTCCTCCAGTCGCTCCAGTGGCCCCAAGCCAGAGGTCGGCTCGAAGGGAATCCAGCCGTAGTCGGGGAAATACAGCTCCGGCCAAGCGTGGGCATTCCTCTCGGTGACCACGTAGGCCCCCTGCCGAAAGTTGTAGCTACCCATAGAGTAGCCCACCGCCAGCCGGGCCGGCATGCCCACCGAGCGGGCCATCACCACCATGGCCGAGGCGAAGTAGTCACAGTACCCTCGTTGCAGATCGAAGAGGAAATAATCCACCACGTCTCGCCCCTCTGGGGGCTTCGCTACCTCCAGATCATAAGGGAAGGAACGCAGGTATGCTTCCAGAGCCAACGCCCGCGCGTAGGGGGTCTCCGCTGCTGCCGCCACTTCCTCCGCCATCTCCACCACCTGCTGCGGCAGCCCGTCGGGCAGGGCCAGGTACACCTCCACAATCTGAGACGGATGAGTTTCCAGGGCCTCGGCCAGTTCCCGCGCCGTGACCCGGGGGACCAGAGAGAGAACGTGATAGTTGTCGGCTCGCCCCTCCAGGGCCACCAAGTCGTCGCTGTTCCGCTGATGCCGAACCGTCACCGCCCGGTCCACGCTGTGGGGGTCGCCGGCGGCGTAGAGGGTCCCGCCGTGGGGAACCAACAGGGTGAACTCCTGCCGAAGGGGGCGCCGCCCTGGCCGTCCCGGCGGCCCCAGCGAGGCGTAGGGCGGCTGCGGCACAGTCTCCGTCGGCCCCTGTCGCCATCCGGCCCCCACGTATTCGCTGTAAACCGCACCCCGCCAGTAAAAGGTCTGCCGGGGACGCGCCTCCTCGTCCGGGAATTCCTTATCACCAGGCGGC
The DNA here is from genome assembly GCA_964461615.1 of uncultured Anaerolineae bacterium. Taxonomy (GTDB): domain Bacteria; phylum Chloroflexota; class Anaerolineae; order VGOG01; family VGOG01; genus CAZVCJ01. The sequence continues at coordinate 22,755 of CAYWWC010000013.1, read as the reverse complement.
GGATCGTCGGTGACAACCTGCATCACCACCGTCCGCTCCAGGTCTGGGCTACCGCCCAGGAGGTGTTCTCGGGGCAACATTGCTCCTACCCCGCCGCCCCATGGCGCCCCCCCTGTCGCCGGGCGAGCGCCCGGAAAGACCCGTTCCAGCACTGCCCCCGCCGTCTGCTGTGGCCCCTGAACCCGCTGCCAGAACCAATCCACCACCGTCCAGACCCGGACGTTGGGGAAAGTGATAGCGGCGGCGAGGAAGATCGCAGCCGCGACCAGGGCAGTCACCCGAACGTCGAAGCGAAACTCCTCCGAATAACTGAACTGCCGAGAATCCCACTCCTGCTCCTGCCGGCGTAGGGTCATCGGCGGGGTCATCATCACGACGCAGGCCATGAAAAGCAGCAGGTACTCCATCCCCGCGCCCCCCAGGTACACGCTCAGGGTAAATGCTCCGCCCAGGGGGGAGAAGGCGACAAGAGGATGCCGCCCTCGGGCTAACGCCCAGCCGGCGAAGGCCACACCGCCCCAGAGAAGCAGGGCCATCCAGAAAAGGGAGACCATTGACCCAGGTGTCCCTCCATGTCCGACCCAGGAGCCGATCCAAGCGGCTACCTCCCCTGCCAGCATCGCCACCCGGACCTCCGCCTCCTGCAGCCAGGTCAACGCCAGGGACCAGTCCTTCCGCCAAGCCGCCCCCAGCACCGCCCATAACGGGGCTGTCAGGTTGGTCACCCACCACCCTACGTAGACCGCCCCACCCGCCGCCAGAAGCACCGCTGCCCACCACCCCCGCATCCGGGTGCGCTCTACCCCCCTTCCGATCAGAACCCCCACCAGGGCCACATGCCAGAACAGCTCATCGCCGGGAACCCATCCGGCGGCAATGCCCCCCACAGCCGCGCTCAGCGCTGCCAGAGAGAGAAGAAGAAAAACAAAGCGCCCTTCCGATGGACGAAAACGCCGCCACAGCCAACCCATCAGCCTCATGGCATCGCCTCCCGAGGACGCCGCTTCGCTAACCGAGGACGCTGCACCACAATGGCTCGCCCCGTGGCGGTTGTCCTGAACTCCCATGTCCCACCCCGCCGACGGGTGCGGGGAGAGAGCGGGAAAGGATGCCCCTGAGCGACGACATGGGCGGGGATGTCCAGCCTGGCCAACATGCTGCGTACCACAGAGAGGTCTCCCTGACCGCCGAAAGAGGCGGGGTCCAGCAGGATGGCCGTAGGAGCCACCCCCTGGCGCAACAGCGGCGACAGGGCCTCCACCCAAGCCGGGTCGCCAGAAGGGGTGATCACCGCCACCGTCGTCCGCCGTCCTAGCACGGCGCGCATCTCGGTGAGCACCGTAGCCAGAGGACGTCGCTCCCCAGCCTGCACCAGGGCCAGGGCCCGCAGCACACGCCACAACTGTCCCTCTCCCCGGCCCGGCACGAGATAGGCATCTTGAGCCCCGTAGGCCACCAACCCCACCGCCCGGTTCTGACGCAACATCCTGTCGGCCAGGGAGGCGGCCAGGATCACGCCGTACTCCTCGGTGGACTCCTCCCCTTCCCCTGCCTGCACCTCAGCGTCCAAGTCCAGGACGATCCACAGGTCACCGGATACTTCTGCGTCGAAGGTTTTGGACATCAGGGTGTTGTGATGGGCTGAGGAAGGCCAGTGGATGCGCCGCAGGGGGTCCCCCGGCGCGTAGGGGCGAGTGGTTGAAACGTTGAGGGTTAGATCCACCGCTGGCTGCCGGGCCACCGCCCGCCCCGTTGCCACCCCGCGGGGAAGGATCACCGACGGTAGTTCCACGATCGGGGGGACTACCAGCAGACTACGGGTCTGCTCGTAGCGCTGGGTGATGGAGAAAAGCCCGAAGGGGTCCTGCATACGCACCGTCCACGGGCCCAGGGTGAACAACCCTCGTCGTTTGCAGACCGTGCTCACTCGCCAGCCGAATGTTTGCCCGCTACTAGCCGCCACTGCCCGTCCCGATGGATAGTCAGGCAGATTGGATTCATCATCCACCTCGGCCCAGAGAACCGGCCACATCCCCTGGTTGTGAAGAGCGAACCGCTCCTCCAGCAGGTCTCCTACCTGCGCCCAGACGTAGCGCAGCGACCGAGTAACCCGCACCGACTGGGCCAGGGAGTGGGCCCACAAATAGGCAGCCAGCATCATCCCGCCCACCCCGCAGAGAAGGATCACCCAGGCCCTGTGAGGAGAGACAAGTTGCAGCAGGACCAGAAGCACAGCTAGCGCTCCCGGTATCCGGGAGCGCTGTCGGATCGTCACCTGGGGAGCTGGGTTTTCCCGTTCCATCTCCACTCCACGGGTCCTCTGCTTGAAGTGGCTACCGGAAGTACGCCTCGTACCCCTCAATACCCAACTCATCTCGGATAGCGCGCAATTCATCCAACAGGTTGGGATTAACGGGAATGCCTTGCTCCCGGCGCACTTGCTCCATCTCGTGCTCTTTTTCACCGGCCACGTAGATGCGGTCTTCGCCGGGCGCTTTGCGCGAAGCCTGCAACTCACGCATGATCTGCCCCGTGATGCGCCGGAAGGTCTCCAGCGACACGAAGTGCTCCACATCTATCGCCAGGAAGAAGTGTCCCAACATGTAGGGCCGATGCGAGCCGTCGGGTGCAAACCCCAGCAAGTCCTTCATAAACACGCCTCCCGCCAACCCCGCCGACAGAATCTCGACCATCGTCGCCAGGCTGTACCCCTTGTAGCCAGCCATCAATTCCCCTGCTCCGCCTAGCGGCAGCAGCGCGGCTGTGGCGTTGCCCAGGTCGCGGATGATCTGTGCCGGATCGGTGATCGGGTTTCCCTCAGTATCCACGACCCAGCCTTCGGGCACGGGCTTTTCGGCGCGGGCCAACACCTCGATCTTGCCCCGCTGCGTGATGGAGGTGGCACCGTCAAAGCAGAAAGGATAGTCCATATCGGACGGCGCGGCGAAGGCTATGGGGTTTGTGCCCAGCATCGGCTCCGTGCCCAGGGTAGGCGCAATGGACGGTCGGGCATTGGTCACGACCAACCCAATCTGCCCCTCGCGGGCTGCCATCAGCGGGTAGTAACCAGCGATGCCAAAGTGGGTGCCGTTGCGCACAGCCACCGCGCCCAGCCCATAGCGCCGCGCCTTGTCCATCGCCATCTGCATGGAGCGGTAGGCGATCACGTGGCCCATGCCGTGATGGCCATCCACCAAAGCGGTGGTCTCGGTCTCTTTGACTATCTCCATCTCGGTCTTGACACGGTGTTGCCCACGCCGGATGCGGTCGTAGTAGTACTTAAGACGGCTCACGCCGTGGGACTCAATGCCCCGCAGGTCGGAAGCTATCAGCACGTCGGCGCAGATCATGGCGTCCTCCTGAGGCACGCCCAGTCCCTGGAACACGTCCATCATAAAGCTTTCCACAACGTTGACGGGAATGTACGTCTTCTCTGTCATGTCCTGGTTCCTCCACAAGTGTCGTCAATCACTGCACCCAGCCGCGAGCTCGTTCCACCGCCCGCTTCCAGCCGGCGTAAGCTTCCTCCCGCCGGGCCTCGTCCCACTGGGGCTTGAAGACGCGATCAATGCCCCAGTTTTTTCGCAAGTCGTCCAGGTTCTCCCAGAAACCCGTGGCTAGTCCGGCGGCGTAGGCAGCGCCCAGGGCCGTGGTCTCGTCCACCGTGGGCCGCACCACCTCGACGCCCAGGATGTCGGCCTGGAGCTGCATCAAGTAGTTGTTCTTCACCGCCCCGCCGTCCACCTTGAGGGCCGCGAGTTCCACTCCGGAGTCCTTCTGCATGGCCATCAGCACGTCTCTTGTCTGGTAGCAGATAGACTCCAGGGTGGCGTGCACCAGGTGCTCCCGGCGGACGTAGCGGGTCAGGCCGACGATGGCGCCGCGAGCGTACATGTCCCAGTAAGGGGCGAAAAGCCCGGAAAAGGCAGGCACGAAGTAGATGCCGCCGGCGTCCCCAACCTCCCGCGCGATCCGCTCCGTCTCCGCTGCGTTCTCGATTATGTTCAGGTTGTCCCGCAGCCACTGGATGGCCGCGCCGGTGATGGCGATGGAGCCCTCCAGAGCGTAGGTGGCCTGGCCCTCTTCCATGCCATAGGCCACGGTGGTCAGCAGCCCGCTGGGTGAGGGGACGATGTCGCGGCCGGTGTTCAGCAGCATGAAGCAGCCGGTGCCGTAGGTGTTCTTGGCCTCGCCCACGCCGTAGCAGGTCTGGCCCACCAGCGCGGCTTGCTGGTCGCCCAGGTCGCCACAGACGGGCACCTCACCGCCCACCGGCCCGCTCCTGGGGGTCAGGCCATAGAATTTCCTGTCGCTGGAGGGCCTGATTCCCGGCAGCATTTGGCGCGGGATGCCCAGATAGTCGAGCATCTCCTGGTCCCAGTCCAGGGTCCTGAGGTTCATGAGCATGGTGCGGGAGGCATTGGTGTAATCGGTGATGTGGACGCCGCCATTGGAGCCGCCGGTCAGCCACCAGATCACCCAGGTGTCAACGTTGCCAAAGATGGCCTCGCCCCGTTCGGCCTTCTCCCGCACGCCCTCGACATTGTCCGTTAGCGAAGCGGCGTTGTCCAGGATCCACTTGATCTTGGGCCCGGAGAAGTAGGTGGCGCTGACCAGGCCAGTGTTCTCCTTGACGTAGGGCTCGAAGCCATCATCAATGAGCTGCTGGCAGATGTCGCGGGTGCGGGTGCACTGCCAGACGATGGCGTTGTAGTAGGGCTGGCCCGTCCTGGGATCCCAGACGATGGTCGTCTCGCGCTGGTTAGTGACCCCGATGCCCGTAATCTCCTCGGCCTCAATCCCGCCCTTTTCCATAGCGGTCTTGATCACCTTCCGGGTCTTCGCCCAGATCTCCATCGGGTCGTGCTCCACCCAGCCGGGCTGGGGGTAGATCTGCTGGTGCTCTTCATAGGCCGCGGAGACCGGCTGGCCCGTCTGGTCAAAGATCATGAACCTGGTTCCTGTGGTTCCCTGGTCTACTGCTGCTGCGTATTTCTTTGCCATGACACTTACTCCTTCTATAGTTCGGCCCGCGTGGCAATGCCCTTCGCCTCAGCCAGGCTCAGGGAGCGGATGATGGCCTTCGCCTCAGGGATAGCCGCTGCGTTCATGCTGAACTCATCAAGCCCCAACCCTAACAGTATGGGGATGGCCGATGGTTCGCCAGCCATCTCCCCACATATACCAACCCACTTGCCGGCCTCGTGAGCAGCCACGATCACCCGCTTGATCAACCGCAGAATGGCCGGATGCAACGGCTGGTAGAGATAAGCGACCTTCTCGTTGGTGCGGTCGCAAGCCATGGTGTACTGGATGAGGTCGTTGGTGCCGATGCTGAAAAAATCCACCTCCTGGACCAAGAGGTCAGCCACTATCGCCGCCGCCGGGACCTCCACCATGATCCCCACCTCCACATCGGAGGCAAAGGGAACGTTGGTGGCCTCCAGCTCAGCCCTCGCCTCGGCTAAGAACGCCTTAGCCCGCCTCACCTCATCCACGTCAGCGATCATGGGGAACATCACTTTGACGTTGTGCCCATGACCAGCTCGCAGGATGGCCCGCAATTGGGCCTTGAAGAGGTCTGTCTGCTCCAGAGAGAGCCTGATGGCCCGCCACCCCAGGAAGGGGTTCTGTTCCTCCCCGATGTCCAAATAGGGCAACTGCTTGTCGCCGCCGATGTCCAAGGTACGGATGATGAGTGGCCGCTGCTCCATGACTTCGGCGATGGCGCGGTAGGCCCTGTACTGCTCTTCCTCGCTGGGCATGGTGGTGCGATCAAGATATAGGAACTCAGTGCGCAGAAGCCCCACCCCCTCGGCGCCATGCTCCAGAGCTACCCTGGCCGAATCCACATCGCCGATGTTGGCCACCACTTCCACTCGATGCCCGTCGCGCGTGCGGGCGGGCAATTGAGCCGCTGCCTTCACCTCATCCTGCCGCACCTTGAATTCCCGCCCTAACCTGGCGTACCTCTCCATCGTCTCCCCATCAGGAGCAACCCTGGCAACCCCCTCACCCCCATCAATGATCAGCGTGTCGCCGTTGTTGATGGAGAAGACAACATCGCCCAGCCCGACCACGGCGGGGATGCCCAGGGTGCGAGCCATGATTGCCGTGTGAGAGGTGGCGCCGCCCGTGGCGGTGCAGAAGCCCAGCGCCATCTCCTTGTTCATCTGCGCCGTGTCGGAGGGCGTCAAGTCCTTTGCGATAACGATGACGGGGGAAGCGAGCTCAGCTAACGCCCCCTCGTTGCTGCCCAGTAGGTTACGAAGCACCCGCCGGCCCACGTCCTTGACGTCGGCGGCGCGAGCGCGCATGTACTCGTCCTCCATGGCTTCGAAGATGGCGGCGTAGCCCTCAATGGCATCGGAAAAAGCAGCCTCGGCATTGACGCGCTCCTGCTCGATTTTACCCCTTACCTCCTCCAAAAGGACGGGATCATCGAGAATCAAGAGATGCGCCTCGAAGATACGAGCTGTGTCCTCTCCAACCTCAACCTCGGCCTTGGCGTGAATCCCGTGGAGCTGCTGATTGGATTCCTCCAGGGCCCTCTGAAGGCGAGCCAAGTCCACCTGGGTGTCCTCCACCCTCCATCGCTCAACAGTCAGCTCAACAGGTCGATAGACGTAGGCCTTTCCCATCACGATCCCCGCTGAGGCAGCGATGCCTTTGAGCGTTCTCATACCTCTTCCTCGCCGAAGTCGTTCTCCACCAGCTCTTTCAGGGCCTCAACAGCCTCCACCTCATCCTCCCCCTCAGCCCTGACCGTCACCACTGCGCCCTGCTCGGCTCCCAGGGTCAGCACGGAGAGGATGCTCTTGGCATTGACCTCGCGTCCATCCTTGATCGCCAATACATTCGACTTATACTTGCTGGCCGTCTGAACGAAGAGAGCCGCCGGACGGGCATGCAAACCTACCTTGTTACGAATGGTTAGGGTAACCTCTTGCATAAGATCCTCACTTGTCTCCGCAAAGTTGTCATTAAGTATAGCACGAGATGGACTAACAAGCAACCAAAGTGATTACTCAGGCATATCCGGGGAGCGCGGGAACACGGAGGCACGGAGAACATGGAATCACGGAAGTTCCGTGACTCCGTACCTTCCGTGATTCCGTGTTCCAAACTCTAACGGGGATTGCTTCGGCGGAAAAGCGCCGCCTCGCAATGACAAAAGCTCGCCCAGTTTCTGCCCCCTACAGATGGCGCATCGCGCCATGGAAGACTACTAAGAAACAGGTCACGACCGTGTCATTGCGAGGCGTTTTTTGCCGAAGCAATCTCCACCTCGCGAATGGGAATCGCTTCCCTTCGACAGGCTCAGGACAGGCGGCGGAAAAGCACCGCCTCGTGATGACAGTTGGAGTCTCTGCCGTTATGAGTGGCGCGAACGCGACATGGAGCAGATCGCAATGACAGGCTGAGTAGCACCAACCAAAATGCGAGACGCCGGAGATTCCTTTTCAGGCGTCCTTCTTCCTTCTTACCTTCTTCTTGAGCGACAAGAATGTTCCTACCGCGTCAAGGTAACTTTGTGCAGGCCCTGGGGGCAATCAGGGTCGTAGCCTTTGGCCAGGGTCAGATGGTAGGCGAAGAGTTGACCGGGAACGACGCAGACAATGGGCGAGAGCCACTCCTGCACGCCCTCAGGCAATGACAACGACGTGACGGCCTCGGCCAACAGGTCTTGACGATCAGAGATGATGAGAAGTTCAGCGCCGCGGGACTTGAGCTCCAGGGAAAAACCGCGCATAGTGTCGAACATCTTGCCGCTGGGGGCGATGACCAGCGCCGGGAAGCCGCTGCCAACCACAGCGATGGGGCCATGCATGAAATCGGCCGAGGAGTAGGATTCGGCGATGAGGTAGTTGAGCTCTTTGAGCTTGAGAGCGATCTCAAAGGCGGTGGCGTAATTGTAGCCTCGGCCCAGTACGACACACGTCTCCATGTAGCGATAACGTTCTACCGCCTCTGCAATCAGTTCCTCACCATCCAACACACGCTCCACAGCCAGGGGAACGCGGCGCAGCGCCTCCAGGCGGGCAGGATCGTTTCCCAGGCCGCAGGAAAGCAAGGCCAAAGCAGTCAACTGCGCCGTGTATGTCTTGGTGGCAGCCACCGCCCGTTCCTCGCCAGCGTGTAGGGGGATTACGTAATCAGCTTGCGCGGCCAGGGGGGAGTCAGGGTCGTTGGTGACGGCCAGCGTCGGCGCGCCCTGCCGTTGTCCTTCCTCCAGTACCGCCACGATGTCGGGCGACTGGCCGGACTGAGAGATGCCAATGATGAGGCCGCCTTCCAAGCGGGGCGGTTGGCTGTAGATGCTGAACAGGGACGGCGTGGCCAGCCCCACCGACAGGCGGTTGTACGCACCAAAAAGATACTGCCCGTAGCGGGCGGCGTTGTCCGACGTGCCCCGCGCGGCGATGACGATGTATCGGACGTCACGGCGGCGTATCTCCTCGGCTACCCGCGCGGCATTATTCTCCTCGGCCTCAATAAGCTCAACCAACACCCTCGGTTGCTCGAACATCTCTTTGTGTAGATGCCACATAATCTATTCCTGGAGATCCACATTGCTGCTGACGAGGATGGGAGGAACAACGCCCATGCAGAGCAACTCCTCAATAATAACGGCCACGACAGCGTTGAGGATGGCTGCCCCTATGACCGTCGAGGTGGGGCAGGCCTTTGTCGGGAGTCCCTCCACCTCTAACATAGCATCCCCCACATCACCACCATTGTCGAGGACGACATCAGCCACCTCGAAAAGGTGCCGGCCGCTGGAGTGACGAGACGCCACTGCTTGGGAATGGGCTAACGAGGTGAGGGCGATGACCACCAGGCCTCTCTCTTTGGCCAAAAGCGCCATCTCGATGGGCACGGGGTTACGCCCCGAATTGGAGGCCACGATGAGTACGTCCACCGCCCGCATCTCGTGCCTGACCAGTATCTCGGCGGCCAGCCCCTCCTGCCGTTCCAGCTCGGTGGCGCGCGCCGGATCCTCGTGCAGCATGAGACTGGGCTCCAAGATGGCGTTGACGTGGACCAGGCCACCAGCGCGAACGTAGAGCTCCTCTGCCAACACGTGGGAGTGCCCCGTGCCGAAGATGTGGAGTGTGCCTCCCTGGGCGATGGCGTCGGCGATGACCTTGCCCGCCTGCACGATGCAGTCCATTTGGGAGCGCTCCGCTTTCTCAAGCAGCCGATAAAGCTCAGCGAAGTATCTTTTCGCCAGCCCTTCGACGGCTCGACTGGGCTCGCCGAAGTCAAGCTCAGGACACCGCTCAGCAGGCACGATGGACTATCTCCCCCTCCACCATGGTGAATACCGGCCTGTAACCCTCATCAAGTAGGACGACGTCGGCGTCGTAGCCGGGGGACAGGCGGCCCTTGCGCAGACCCAGCACATCGGCCGGGACACGAGTGGCTGGAACCAATGCCTGCTCCAACGGCAGCCCTACCAGGCTGACCAGATTGCGCACCCCGCTATCCAATAGCGCGTGCGCCCCGGCGATGGTGCCGTCGGCCAGGCGGCAGGAATCATCCCGGACGAAGATCGGCTTGTGTTCCCACTCGTATTCGCCGTCGGGCAGCCCCGCCAGCGGAGAGGAGTCGCTCACCAGCGCTACCCGCTCCACTCCCTTGACCCGCAGCAGAATCGCCATCACCACCGGATGGACGTGTACACCGTCGGCAACCAACTGGGCTACGATCTCGTCGAAGTACATCACCGCTCCCACGACGCCGGGCTCGCGGTGGTGCAACGGGCGCATGGCGTTGAAGGTGTGAGTGGCGTGCGAAAGCCCCAATTGTACCGCCTGAGCCACCTGCTCGAAGGTCGCATTGGAATGGCCGATGACGGGGACAATACCCACCTCAATCAGGCGTGGGAGGCACGTCATCGCTCCGTCTACTTCCGGGGCAAAGGTGATCATGCGGATGTGCCCCCTGGCCGCCCGCTGAAACGCCTGGAAGCTCTCCCAGCTCAGCGGCTCGAACCAGTCAGAGGTGGCCATCCCGGGCCGGGTTGGAGACAGAAATGGCCCCTCCAGGTGGATGCCCAGGCATCGGGCACCGGGCAGCGGCGCGTCCAGCACTGCGGCCATCGCTTCCAGGCTGGCAAAGGTCTCGTCGCGGGGCAACGTCAGGGTGGTGCCAAGAAAGGCAGTGATGCCGAAGGAGGGTAGGTCGCGAATCACGTGAGCGAGGCCGGGCCCCATGGCGTCGTGGCCCATCAGGCCGTGCGTATGTACGTCAATGAAGCCGGGCACGACTGCCTTGCCTTGCGCATCAAAGATCTCGGCTTCGGGCGGCGCTACCAACGTATCAGCCGATCCCACCGCCGTGATATGTCCCTCCTCGATCAGCACAGTTCCTGGGGCGAGAACCTGGTCAGGGGTGTACACGTTTCCGTTGACGATTGCTTTCATAGCATGCCCTTTACATTTACAGCCACTCCGGCGGGGCACATCCGCTCTTGACATCGAAATGTAAATGAGGTGTGGTGGGTCCGGTGTTGCCGCTAAGTGCTATCGTATCGCCCCTAGCTACGACGTCACCTGCCTCGACGAGCACACCGTTCTCCATTAGGTGCAAGTATCGGGCGAAGGTCACGTCCTACCTCACCTCAGACCTGTGATGCCATTTGTTGTTCAAGCTCATCCATCGTCTGAAGAAAGGCATGCTCAATGTCCACACCATACATCTCGGATAGCACCAGGACTGACCACAGGCAATCGGCTAGTTCATGCGCTAACTTCTGCTCAGCGTCTGGAATGTTGCGTATTCCGCTGTGCGCCATAGCCAGTTTCACCAAGTCGCCAACATCTCCAACAAAACCCTGTACAACTTCCTCTCTCGTCCACGCACGACCGTACTTTCTTTCCTCAAACTCCGCATACTGTTGCCGTACATCCACGGCTCTTTGGACCAAGGCACGGAACTCCATCTCTAGGTCTGCTCCGTTGTTCTCAACTGCCCTATTCTTCGATGAATTCGGAAGACCAGGGAACCGATCTTTTCCTCAGATAGTTTGAGAACACCTCTCTTCCAAGCTGAGAGTTGCTGGTTGCTGTTCCTCACAGGGTACACCTGACGGCAGAGGAGCAATATGCCAGTGCACATGCTGATTCCCTTGCTGGCTGCCCAGCGTATTTGTGATGCGGGTGCCTAATTCCATACTCTAGCGCCGCAGCGAGGCCGTCATGCGGTGCCAGGTGTGTCGCCGTCCTCGCAAGGCTAGCGACCAGGCGGTGATGTTTTCCGGCACGGCGATGCCGATGGTGCCGGCGTCGCCCAGGTGGTGAATATCTGCCCCCGTCATCTTGCTCATCAACGCCAGTTGCTCAATGGTCGAGACGCTGGCCCCTTCCTGGGAAGTGCCCACGGTGTTCATGGCCAGCAGCCCTCTGTCGTGGGCCGCTTCCACCAGGGCGTGACCAATGTCCACAGTTATGCCCGGCACCGTGCCAGGGGCAGGTAGCACCACGCCGTCGGCCCCTCCATAGGCGAAAGCGTCTATGTCGGCCGCGGTGACCACTGGCTCGGTTGCGCCAGCGGCGTGCATCTTCCCCGCCAGCAACACCGCCTCGTCGCCTATGGCCTCCCGGATAGCCGCCAATGCACGGGCGATGCCAGCAGTGGTCACACCGGTGTGGGGGTTGCCGGTGATGACGATGAAGTCCGCTCCCTGGGCCACTGCCGCCTGTGCGTTCTCCGGCGACGCCAGCCGCCCGCTCGTGGCAAGCGCCTCCAGATTCTCCACCGGCTCCAGGTTGAGTCCCACCGGCCGGCCGATCCACTCCTTGACCTGCGCCAGGGTCACGCCGTGCCCCCAGGACATGCGGCCGAAGATGGGTGCCGTCGGGCCGACCTCGTCTTGATCAGGGAAGCCGGTCACCTGCGGCGCGGTTACGTCGTAGTAATTTGACAGGATCAGGTCAGCGCCCATCCCCGCCGCCAACTCTGCGTTGGATACCTTGTCCAGCAGCGCCGGAGCTACGGCGATCACCTCGGCCGCCACTACGCGCCCCTCGGAGAGACGTATGCTCTCCACCAGGTCGCGGGCGCTCATCGCCGCGAAGTCCGATCGGTTGGCGTCCAGCAGACGTTTGACCATCGTTTACTCCTCCGCTTTGGCGACCATCTCTTCCAGCAGAAGCTGTGTCTTCAGCGCCTCCCACCCCAAAGTGAGCGGCTGCTGACGGGAGCGAACGCAGTCGAGGAAGTGCGCGATCTGGTCGGCGAAGCCGCGAGTCTCCAACGTTGGTGTCCAGGTGCTCGCCCAGCCCTCCCCCCAGATCTGTTCCTCCTGGCCATTGATCAGGCGCAACCTGGAGAAGGCATCCAGGTACATAGACGCTCCGTTGCCGTGGAGCGTGTATCGCTCGGTCCAGCGTCCCGCCTGCAGGCTGGTGATCACTATCCCATAGCCACCGCCCTGCAGCGCCACCGTGCTGACAGCGCCGACCAGCCGTCCCTGGCGCACCTGCTGGATGGTGGCCACCACTCCTCCGTCGCCACAGAAGAAGCGCAGCAGGTCAACGATGTGGATGGTGTCGTCAATGTAATTGCTGAACAGATCGGGGTGGGCAGCGCTGGCGCGGTGCTTCTCCAGCACGCATAGCCCCACTGACCGGTCGCCCCACAGTTCCCGTGCCTGGCAGTGGAGGGGGGCGTAACGCCGGTTGAAGCCAACCATCAACACCAGCCCTCGCGCGTCGGCCAACTCGGCCAGTTCCTGCGTCTCGGCGCTGTGCATCGTCGCCGGTTTCTCGACGAACACGTCCACCCCCGCCTCCAGCATCCGCCCGGCGATGGCCCGGTGGGTGGGGGAAGGAGTGAGCACAAAGGCAGCTTGAGGTTCCCAACTCAACAGTTCGTCCAGGTCGGTGGTGCCCCGCGGCAGGCGGTATTGGGCCTGCAACTGCTCGACCGTGGCGGGGGTGCGGCTGCATAGCAGCACCTCGATCTCCTCCCAGGCCGTCAGTAGCGGCAGATAAGCCTTGCGGGCGATGTCGCCCAGTCCAATGATCGCCACACGCATAGTCATCAGTATCAATCCAACAGCCAGGCAGCAAGTTCTTCCGGGGAGGCGACCACGAAGTCCGGCACGGGTTCGACAGAGCATGCGTGGTCAGCCCCGCCCCAGATGGTCAACACGGTCAGGCAACCTGCTCGCTGCCCTGCTGCAATATCGAAGGGAGTATCGCCCACGTAGACGCCCTGTGATGGAGGCAGTCCCAGACACTCGAAGGCATGGAGCAGGGGGGCGGGGTGGGGCTTGCCCTCGGCGGTGTCATCGCGCGTCACCAGCAGGTCCACGTATGGCAAGAGGTCAACGGCGGCCGGGATGGCATCCAGGGTTATCTTACGACGTGAAGTAACGATGCCCAGGCGGTAGCGCGCGGTCCGCAGTCGTTCCAGCAGGGGCACCACGCCGAAAAAGGGGTGAACCAGATCGGCCAGGCGGCCCTCCCACTCGGCCCAGCGCCACCAGACCTCTTCAGCCTGCTCCGGCGGCACCCCCACTGCTCGGACGGTGTCGAGGCCGGGCAGTCCCATAAACTGGCGGATACGCGTGGCTGGAGGCGGCTCGAAGTCGAAATCCTCGAGGGCGGAGGTCAACGCCCGCCAATATTGCTCGGAGCTATCCAACAGCGTGCCGTCCAGGTCGAACAACACGGCCTGTACGGAGATCTTTTGTACGTGGCGCATCGTTGATCAGTCTGGCCGGGTTACGGTGAACAGGACGTCCTGCCCGGCGCGGACGGTGGTGGCGATGGTCTTCTCCACCTGGTAGCCTTCAGGTAGGTCGGGCAGGATGACTGGTGAGAGAGGGGAGTAGCCCGCTGCTTCGATGGCGGCGAGGTCAAAGTGGACGATTTCCTGCCCTGCTACCACCTCATCGCCGACTTCGGCCAGGCGGGTGAAGCCCTCGCCTTTCATCTGCACCGTATCGAGGCCGACGTGCACGAGGACGCCGACCTCGTCCGTGGCTTGCACGGCGAAGGCATGGCCCGCGCGGTGAAACACGACCAACTTGCCCGTCACAGGAGCCACCCCTATCCCCTCGGCCGGATCCACCGCCAGGCCGTCGCCCAGCATCCTCTCGGCGAAGACGGGGTCGGGCACACCGTCCAGCGGCACCACCCGGCCGCTGAAGGGGGCCAGCACCTCGACACGACCCTTCGACAAGCCGCCGTGGTGAGCCTGTCGGACCATCAGGACACCGCTCATTGCCCCCTCATGATCTCATTCATCGCGGTGCCGATCAGCTCGGCGTGTGTGCCGACGACGACCTGGATGCCCTTGCCCATGAAGATCGGCCGCCCGATGATTCTCAGCTTCTGGAGCTTCTTCAAGTCTACCTTGCTGGGGTCCGCCACGGTCCCCCGCAGGCGGGTAATGCATCCCTCGATTTCCACTATGTTGTCAGCTCCACCCAGAGCTTCGATGAACTGGAGTGCCTTGTCACGCACAGTTGTGTACCTCCTTGTTGTGAATTGAGTGCTATTCTACAGGAAGGGGAGGGGATGTCGGGCCGGATGACCCGAACCATCCCCTCCTGATCTTACGAGGAGCAGGGTTCCCGTATGGGAGATACTGCGGCTGTTATTTCCCCGCTTACTCCTCAATCTCCGGCTCGCGGCCCGGCGTGGGGATGTCTCTGGCCTTGATGACCGCCACAAAGACGAAGTAGTAGATCACGCCGAAGATCACGCCGACGATGAGCAGCAAGATCGGATTGGTGGCGATGCCGTAGTTGAGGAGGTAGTCGATCAGCCCCGATGAGAAGGTGAAGCCATGACGCATGCCCAAGGTGATGGTGATGAACGCGGAGACGCCGGTCAACAGGGCGTGGAGCAGGTAGAGCAGCGGGGCGACGAACATGAAGGCGAACTCGACGGGCTCGGTGATGCCGGTGATGATGGAGGTCAGCGCGGCGCTGAACAACACGCCACCGACGAGTTTCTTGTTCTTGGACTTGGCGGTGGTGTACATCGCCAGCGCAGCCGCCGGCAGGCCGAACATCATGATCGGGAAGAAGCCGGTCATGAACTGGCCGCCCTGGGCGCCGGCTGTGTCGAAGAAGTTGGTCAGGTCACCGAACTCGAACCACACGATGCTGTTGATGACGTGGTGCAGGCCGAGGGGGATCAGTAGCCGGTTCAGGAAGGCGTGTACCGCCGCCCCAATGGCGCCGGCCCCGGTCACCCAGTCGCCGATCGCCACCAGCAACTGCTCTGGCCAATACCACACCAGGCCGAAGATGATGCCCAATACCAGCCCGGCGAAGGCGGTCACGATGGGCACAAAGCGCTTGCCGCCGAAGAAGGCGAGCCACTCAGGGAGCTTGATGGTGTGGAATCGCTCGTACAGATACGCCGCCACCAGGCCCATCAGGATGCCCGCCAGCACGCCCATGTTAACCGCACTGTCGGGGTAGACGGTCGTGCTGATGTCACCCAGCACTTTGGTGAACACCCAGTAGCCGACTGCTCCGGCGATGCCTGCCGTACCGACGTCGGCGGTGAAGCCGATGGCCACGCCGATGGCGAACAACAGCGGCAGCTCGCCAAAGATGGCCCCACCTGCGTCCGCCAGCCAGGGGATGTTGAGCACGTCGGCCTGCCCGAAGCGGAGCAGGATACCTGCTGCTGGGAGCACCGCGATGGGGAGCATCAGCGAGCGCCCAATTCTCTGAAGTGTAGCAAACATTACGTTTCCTCCTTTGTGTTAATTATTGTTCTGCGGTCAATAACAAACGGTGTGGTCCATTAAATTCTTGTATCACCCCCTTTCTCACTTGCGCGGGGATTGCCTTACCACCGCTACCCTGCTCCTCCGATAAGGCGGCCAATGAGACGGGCTACTTTGGACGAGAAGCTGGCCGTAACCATCTCTCCTCCCAGTGCGTTGCGCAAGTTGCTGACCTTCATAGCATAGGGCACGTCGTTGAGCAGTGTGCTCAGCGGCACATAGCGCCCCCGCAGGCGGACGACGCGGCTGTAGCCCTGGTACTCCGCGCGCGCGGTATCGTCCAAGAAAATGATCGTGGCTGTCTCCGACTTGCCTGGCGGCACATTATCCACCTGGCCAACTATGATGACCGATTCACGGGCTTTTTGCAGGCTAATCCCGCCGCGCTCCAAGATCAGGAAAACCTCGGCAAGCCCTCCACACGTCCCGGCCAATCCTGATTTAGTTGAACGCATGACTTTCACTTGGGACGGTAGTGAATAGTGCTCTGGGTAGGGGTCAACGTGTTCAACTCGCTTGGCACGCTCTCTCAACGCATCAAGCGTCAGATCACCTGATACCTGTATCTGCGCCAGATCAATGGGGCCGTAGCCACGCTCGGCGGCAAGCTGAAGATACTCGATATCGGCCGGGTCAAAGCCATAGGCCACCGCACAGACGGCATCCACAGCAACGGGATTGGTCCCAATGATCAACACGCCTAACTCGACGGGCTGCCCCGATAGCTCCCCACCTTTATGCGTGGCCGTGATCGCATCCACCACGATCAAGCCAGGTGGCGCTGCCTCAAGGAGATCCACCATCTTCGCGTGCAGGCGGTGATGCCCCCGTATCTGAGCATCGTCCTGGAGAAGGCCCTGGTGATGTCGAATAGCGCCAGCGAAGGACACAAAAGTGCTGCCGGTAAGTTTGGGCAGTGCCACTGTGAAGCCCGCCTTCAACGCGATCTTAGGCAGCGCGGCCTCTTTATCCACCGCAGACTCTGCCCGCAACTGCACAGTCTGGGTAGCAGTCTCGTCCACGGCGACAAGTTTGGCGCCCAGGCGATGGGCCAGATCAACGTAACCGGCCTTGCGGTAGGAGTAACGGGTGGGAAACCCCGGCAGGCTGTTGGTGGCAATAGTGAGGGTGTTGTCCATCAGCGCCAGTGCCGCGCCTTCGATGACAGTTGGGTTGGTGAAAGCGAGTGGAGCAAAGCGAGGATGTGCCCAGGGGCAAGAAGGGTGGAGCAACGCCGGCTGGCCTTGAGGGAGGACTACGCCCAATGCCTCTGAAGCGGCCCGGATTCCCGCTTCTACGATCTGTGCGTCGTACTGACTGCAGTCAGCGATGTAGACTCGCTCCATTGCTCCCCTTCGCGAAGAGGCCATCTCTACAGGGCCGGGCCAAAAGTGCTCACAGGACGTGCTCTATGATATCTGTGCCTACTGCTCGTCTAATATAACACCGTACCGGGCGTTTGGTTGCGTATTTAGGAGAAGTGAACATACTGTAGCACAAATAGAGAGAATTGTCAAGAATTTTCCACCCCGAAGTCCTAAAGCGACGGGCGGCGCTGTGCCCACTCCGTCGCTGCCTCGTAGGCATAGGCCGCCCGCAGCACCGTGGCCTCGTCCCAGGCGCGGCCCGCCAGTTGCAGACCCATGGGCAGCCCCTCAGACGAGAAGCCACAAGGCACGGAGATGGCCGGCAGCCCCGTCAGGTTGAAGACGCGGGTGTAGCGCGTGAGGGGAGCCATCACGGAGACGGTCTCCCCGTCAATGGTAACCTCCTGCTGTCCAAGCCTCGGCACCGGTATGCCGCACATCGGCGTGGCCAAGAGATCTATCTTCTTGAATAAGGTGGCAAGGTCACGGCGCAGCAATTCGCCGCTACGCCGGGCGTGTCCGTAATCGCTGCCACTGATGGCGAAGCCTTTCTCCAGCCGGGCGCGAACGTCGGGCCGGTAGTCATCAGGGCGGGTGCGGAGAAACTCCTCGTGGATGCCGGTCGCCTCGGCCGTCACAATGGTCAGAGCGGCCTCTATGCCCTCTTGAACGCGGGGCACGGAAACATCCACGATCTCGGCCCCCAGGCCCTTGAGCACCACCAGGGCCTCCTGGAAAGCGGCTAGCACCTCCTGGTGAATCCCGGAGAGCGCCCACCGGGGATCAACGCCGATGCGCAAGCCCGCCACACCATCGCGCAAGCCAGAGGTGCAGTCGGGAACGGGCACATCGGCCGAGGCGGGGTCGCGGGGATCGTAGCCGGCCATGGCTGCCAGCATGACCGCCGCTGCGTACACAGAGCGGGCCATCGGGCCGGGGTGATCCAGAGTCCAGGAGAGGGGCAGCAAACCGTGGCAACTGATGCGGCCGTAGGTGGGCTTGAGGCCGACGATGCCACACAAGGCCGCGGGGATGCGGATCGAGCCGCCCGTATCGGAGCCGGTGGCCGCCACACAGAGGCCGGCGGCGACGGCCGCCCCAGAGCCGCCGCTAGAGCCGCCAGTCACCCGTTCCATGTCCCACGGATTGCGCGTCGGCCCGAAGTATGAGCTATCGGTCGTCACGCCGTAGGCGAACTCGTGTAGGTTCGTCTTGCCGATGATCACAGCACCAGCGGCGCGCAGTCGAGCCACGCTGGTAGCATCCTCGTCGGGCACACGCTGCGCGTAGATCTTCGAGGCCGCCGTGGTGCGGACACCGGCTGTGTCGTAAAGGTCCTTGAGAGCTACAGGAACGCCGTGCAGAAGCCCTCGGTAGTCGCCACGTAGGATCTCCTCTTCGCAACGAACTGCATCAGCCAGCGCTTGGTCACCGGTCACGGTGATGTAGGCGTTGAGCGCCTCGTTCAGGGCATCAATGCGCTCCAGGTATGCCTGGGTCACTTCGACGGGCGAAACCCGCTTGTCCCGCAGCAGGGGGCCAAGTTCCTCCAGAGTAAGAGTGCAAAGTTCGGGATCAATCATGGAACTCTCCCCCCCCAACAAGTATTCTCCTCCTCGCCGATGATAACAAACTTCATTCGAGCTTCTCGAACATGTCCTTTTCTGCCAGACACTCGGGGCAGACCCAGTCGTCGGGTAGTTGCTCGAAGGGCGTGCCCGGCGGTATGTCAGCATCGGGGTCGCCCACAGCGGGATCGTAAACGTACCCACAGACTAAACATTCCCACTTATCCATTTTTGTTCTCCTTTCGGCTTGTTGGAGAAACCAGTTTTTCTTGTCCGAATGGACAACTCATCGCTTTTTGGGGACTCTATGTGATGCGAAAGAGCCAAGGCCCCAGCCCAAAACCTGGTTTCTGAGCTCTACTTTTCCGTTGCCTTCATGACTTGCGCCAGAAAAAGAGGTTCGGGCAAGGAGCCCTCGAACTCCACATCATCGTTCACCACTGTCTTGGGCACGCCGAAGACATTGTATTTGACCACTAGATGGGGAAACTCCGAGCTCTCCACCATGTCCGCCCGCACCATGTCGCTCTCGATAGCCATTCTCTGTGCCAACTGCACAGCCATGGGGCAGTACGGTCAGGTTGGGGTGACAAAGACCTGGAGGTGGAGGGGATCCTTCAGCCCCGCCAGGGTCTCCTTGGTCTTCGGTGCCAGGCCCGACTCCCCCGCCGAGGCAGACTTGATGGCCTCGACGAACGAGCTGAACTCGTAGCCCGCGGGCACGCCGTAGAAGCGGACGCCATAATCCTTCTCCCCCTCCACGGCGATGGCCGGGATCTTGTCCACCCCGTAGCGCTCGACCGCCTCTTTGTCCAGGACGAAGTCGTGCATCTCGATATCCAGCTTGTCCGAGAGAGAAGCCACCTCTTGAGCGAGAGAGGTGTTCTCGCGACAGTGCTGACACTCGAGCTCCTGAGTGAACACCACCAGCTTCACCTTTCCTGACAATTCCTCGAACTCCTTCTGCACGCTGCTGCGAACATCTTCGGTTAAAACAGCCATCTTTCACCTCCTAATTTCGATTTCGATATGCACCGACCCTTTGGACCAGCGGTCGCCGTATTTGCCCCCGGCCCGCTAGGTGGAATTACTGCCTTCATCTCGCTCGAACTCAAACCCCTCCTCAGTAAAGAGCTTCAAGCAAACATCCACCACCTCAGCATCATAAAGGATGCCCCTGTTCTGCGTGATTTCCTCCAGGCCCCTATCTAACCCGCGAGCCGGCCGGTATGGTCGGAAAGAGGCCATGGCCTCGACAACGTCAGCTACAGCCAGGATCCTTGCTTCCAGGATAATCTCTTCACCCGATAGACCTTGAGGATATCCAGAACCATCCAGCCTTTCGTGGTGTTGGAACACGATTGTGGCTACCGGCCATGGAAATCCTACGGTCTTCAATATATCGTAAGCGGTTTGGGAGTGAGCCCTAATCAGACCGTATTCGAAGTCGTTTAACGCAACGGGCTTACTGAGAATCTCAGCGGGTAAACTGATTTTGCCGAGATCATGAATCAGCCCGGCCATACGGATTCCATCAATCTGCTCCTGGGGAAGACCCATCTCATCTGCTATGGCACGGGCAAGGTTGCTCACGCGACGTTGATGACCGGCCGTATAGGGGTCTCTCGTTTCAACCGTCAAGACCACAGTCTGGATGATTCCGCCCAGGGCTTCTCGCAACTTCTCCAGAGTACGCCGAAGTTCCTCCTCCGCCCGCTTGCGCTCGGCCAGCTCTCGCTGACTCGCCTCGTACAGACTCGTGTTCTCAATGGCGATGGCTGCCTGGTTGGCAAAGGTGGTGACAGCCGGCACGTCGGCCTCAGTTAGGCCCGCGCCGGTGACCTGCAACAGGCCGACCGTCTCGCCGCTGACCGTGAGCGGAGCAGTGATGCACTGCTCCAATCCCAGCATGGCCGCAATCCGCCCAGCCAGCGAGCGTAGGCGCTCGGGCAGGCCCCCGGCCATGAAATCGGCGGCTGGCTCGTCAAAGGAAACCTCTCCCTCGGTGAGGATCCGCTGGAAGACAGGGGCTTGCACGAGCGGGATCCGGAAGGTCTGCAGCGAGAGGCCCGTCAGTTTCTCCGCTGCCCGCAGCAAAGACGGCTTGATGGTCAGGTGGGGTATGGTCAGATGCTGCCGGTCATTGGTCAAGGTGAAGACGACGGCGTGGTAACCCAGCTTGACCACCTCGTCACCGACGGTGCGGTAGACCTCCTGGGCCGTGCGGGCGCGCTGCACGGCCTGGGCGGCCTGACTGAGGGCCAGCAGCATGCGGTGTCCGCGGGCCGTCTCCTCCAGCGAGCGCTGCAGCGCCTCCTCCGCCTGCTTGCGCTCGGTGATGTTCCTACCCATACACAGAATCCCATCGGGAACGGGGTACACTTGGACCTCATAGACCCCTTCTCTCCCATCCGGGAATGTGAAGGGAGCGGCGACGCTTTCCACAATTCGTTCTCTCATTGACCGCTCGTAGGCAGCGAAGAATTCCGATTTTTCGATTCCAGGGAACAACACCGTCAATTTGCGCCCCAGCAGTTGGTCAGGCAACATACCCACAAGGCGGCCACCAGCCTCATTGACCAGCGTGTAGCGCCATTCCGCGTCGAGAACCCAGCACCCATCGGTGATTGAACTCAGAAGCAATCGGTGCCGTTTCTCACTTCCCCGCAGCGCCTTCTCCGCCCACTTGCGCTCGGTGATGTCGCGTGCCGTGGATAAGGCTCCTGTTACATTCCCATTGGGGTCCTTGAGCACTCGGCACCACCAAGCCAGGAGACGTTTTTCACCGTCTTGGCGTCGTTGCCAGCTTTCAACGTAGATCACATTTTCATCACCGTTGAAAAGCGGCTGGACCGTGTCATAGGTCTCTTGCTCGCCCTCGAAATAGAACGCGGCTTCTTTGCCCAGCACGTCTTCTCCGAAAAACTCAAAACCGGCCTGGTTCACCCAGGTATAGACCTTGCTGCCGTCCACTTCCATGATGATGTCTGGAACGGCGGCCAGAATGGCTTCATGACGTGAGGATAATGCTCGCAGCGCCTCCTCTGCCCGCTTGCGCTCGGTGATGGCGCGGTCGTGCACCAGCACGCCGGCAAAGTTGCCATCCTCGTCCGTCAGGGGAACCCCTTTGCGCCAAACCTCGACGATGCTGCCGTCACTCCTGGCGATTTGGATTTCCTCTTGGACAGGCTCAAGCCGCCGCAGTTGGGGGAACTTTTCGCGAAAGACGGCAACCGAAGATGGATGCATAAACTCAGTGATGTGTTTGCCGACCATCTCTTCCCTGGGATACCCGTAGAGCAGCACCCCGGTTTGGCTGCACTCGGCGATGACGCCTTCGGTATTCACAACAGTCACGCTATCGGGGGAAGAGTCGAACAATAGGCGGTAGCGCTCCTCGCTCTCTCGCAGCGCCTCCTCCTCCCGCTCTCGCTCGGTATCCGTCGCTTCCAATTCGGCGACCCGTTGGCGCAACTCCACCAGCTCATTGACGAGTTGCTCTTTAGTCCTGTGTTCATCCTTCATCTCGTGCACCTCCTAAATCACCTCGTTGGGCGAGAGTCTCCGACCAAGACCCCTGCGGCGGCAGTCGGGACTTCGTCGTGAGCTCAGTCGAACGAGACCTTTCCGAACGCCGCCCGCGCTTGTTGGGCGAAGGTCTCTGCCGAGCCCTACGACTTCTTGTCCTGTTTCTGCTCGTACATCACTCTATCCGCCTGGGCCAGCAGTTCCTCAATGGAACAGGGGCGTTCGGGGTCGTAGCGCGCCAGGCCCACGCTAAACGATAGCTCGTAGCGACGGCCTCCCCTGGCGTTGCGGGCCGCCAGGTTCTCTTGCAGCCGATGGATAAGGACCTCGGCGGGGGACCCATTGGTTTCTACAGCCAGAACCACGAACTCGTCCCCGCCAATGCGAGCGATGATGTCCGACTCACGAAAGGTCTCTTCGAGGGCCTCGGCAGCCTCGATCAAGGCCCGGTCTCCCTCCTGGTGGCCAAAGGTATCGTTAAGGAACTTCCAGAAAAATAAACCTTCCAAAATCACGAAGGGAGAGGTTCA
>CAYWWC010000012.1:0-30125 GCA_964461615.1 uncultured Anaerolineae bacterium | reverse complement strand
AGATGCACGCTGGTGGATTCGTTTAGAATCGTGTGAATGATTGAGATGTGACTAAAACAAACTGGAGTTGAGGCTTTAGCCGGCATTTTCCGCCTGAAGGCTCCACTCCCCAAGCTATTTTGGCAGGCCCGCGTGATTGAGATGACTGAACAAATCGTTCAACAAGTAAAAGACGCCGGTGTCGTCGGCGCTGGCGGGGCGGGCTTCCCGACCCACGTCAAGATAGCGGCCAGTCCTGAGCCCCGTCGAAGGGCCCAAGTAGACACCGTCATCGCCAACGGTGCGGAGTGCGATCCCCTGTTGCGCTGCGATCAACAACTGATGGCCAACCGCGCCTCGGAGATCGTCGAGGGGCTGCGGCTGGTGATGCAGACCAGCGGCGCCGAGAGGGGCATCATTGCCCTGAAGCGAGAGTACACCAGCGCGGTGGCAGCGCTTCAGTCCAATACGCACTACGCACTACGCAATACAGTTATCCAATATCCAATACCCAGTACCCAACACCAGGGCGAGAACATCTCCCTGCACCTGCTGGACAGCCACTACCCCGCTGGCGACGAGTTCGTACTGGTCTACGAGGTCACGGGGCGGTTGGTTCCGGAGACGGGGCTGCCCCTACACGTGGGCTGCATCGTCCAGAACGTGGGCACGCTGTTCAACATCGCCAGGGCGCAAAAGGGGATCCCGGTCACTCACCGGCTGCTGACCGTCACCGGCGCGGTCAACGAGCCCAAAACCTTGAACCTGCCCATTGGCACTTCCATCGGCGAGGCGGTGGCCTGGGCTGGCGGGATCAAGATCCCCCGCTGGTCGGCCAGGACCGAGGAGGATTACGCGGTGGTGGTGGGCGGGCCGATGATGGGGCGGCTGGCAGAGCATCTCTCCGAGCCTATCGCCAAGACCACCACCGGCCTGATTGTGTTGCCCAAAAACAACGCTGTGGTTCGCTACCTCGGTCGCCCGCTGGGGTCGTGGGTCAAGCGGGGTCGCTCCACCTGCGACCAGTGCCGCGATTGCACCGACCTCTGCCCCCGCTATCTTCTAGGACACGACCTGGAACCCCACAAAGTAATGCGCTCCATCAACTACGGTCTGACCGAACCCACGGCCATTATCACGGCGGCTGTGCTATGTTGTGAATGTAGGCTGTGCGAGGCCTACGCCTGTCCGCTGGAGCTTTCGCCCATGGCTTACTACCAGGAGATCAAGCGCCAACTGGCGGCTCAAGGGTGGGAGAATAATGTGGTTCACAAGCGTGCTGACCTAACTCCCCATCCCATGCGCGAGTACCGCCACGTGCCCATGGAGCGCCTCGCCGCCCGGCTGGGGCTGACTGAATACGAGGAATGTACTTGCCCGCTGGACGAGCACGAGTACCAGCCCCGGCGCGTCACCATCCCGCTGAAGCAACACATCGGCGCGCCGTCTCAGCCGGTGGTCAAAGTCGGCGACGGGGTGCAGCGCGGCGACCTCATCGCCCAGATTCCCGAAGGCAAGCTGGGGGCCAATGTTCATGCCTCGATTGCGGGCCAGGTGGAAGCGGTGACTGGTGAACATATCGTGATCGCGGCTTGATCCTTAGACCTAATGTCCGCTCATACATTAGTTGAGTGAAGTGGAGAAGGGAAGCACGTTCACCGTCTGATTGCAGATTGCGGATTCCGAAATGGGATAGCAATTAGGAGGAAGAACCATGAAAAGAACAATAGCTTTTGCCGTTCTGGCCGGGGTTCTCTTGTCAACAAGCATGGTGGGCTGTTCAACTGCTGGGGTTGGACCAGAGGCGACGCCAACGTCGCCCGTGACGGCTACGGCAACCCCGACACTCGTTGGCGAACCGCGGCGTGGAGGAGTAGTGGTCATCTCCTACGGCGGGGGCGCGCCGAGGCACTTCAATCCGGCGTTGGCGTCGGGCACCTCGACGGCCATAGTCGGCACGCAGATTTTCGCCAGCCCCTTGCGCTACGACGAGAACTGGAACCCGCAGCCCTATCTGGCGGAAAGCTGGGAAGTCTCCGAGGACGGCCAGGCCGTGACCCTTCACCTGGTCGAAGAGGCGACCTTTCACGATGGCCAGCCCGTCACCTCAGAGGACGTCGCCTTTTCTGTGATGACGGTCAAGGAATACCACCCGTTCAAACCCATGTTCGTCTCGGTGGAACGGGTTGACACGCCCGATCCGCACACCGCGGTGATCCGGCTGTCACGACCCCACCCGGCCATTCTGCTGGCCATGTCGCCCCCCCTGCTGCCCATCATCCCCAAGCACGTCTACGGAGACGGTCAGGATCTGCCAACCCATCCCGCCAACCTGGAGCCGGTCGGTTCCGGGCCATTCAAACTCGTCGAATACATCCCTGGTGAATCTATCGTGCTGGAGCGGTACGAGGGCTACTTCATTCCAGGGCGTCCCTATCTCGACGAGATGGTCATCAGGCTTGAGCCCGAGCCGAAGGCCCAGGTGATCGAATTGGAGCGCCAGGAAGCGCACTTGCTTCCGATTTTCATGGATCTATCTGGCCTTGACAGGATTGCTGGAGACGCACACCTGGTCGCCACCCAGCGAGGCCACGAAGGAATAGGTCCGATCAACTGGCTGGCGTTCAATCTCTTGCGTCCCCCGCTGGACGACAAGCGTGTCCGGCAGGCCATCGCCTATGCCGTTGACCCCGAATTCATCATCGAGCATTTGCACCAGGGCCAATCATGGCGCGCCAATAGCCCTATCTCGCCGGCCAGCCCTTTCTACGACCCCAACGTTCCCACATACAAAGTTGACCTGGACAGGGCCAACAAGCTCCTTGATGAAGCCGGACATCCCATCGGGTCTGACGGCACACGCTTCTCTTTGTCCCTGGATTACATTCCGGTTATACCCAGCCAGCAGCGAGATGTGGCGCTATATCTCAAGCGTCAACTAGCAGAAATAGGAATTGAAGTCCAAGTGCGCGAGTCAGCGAACTTCCCCGAATGGGCCGAGCGCATCGGGAACTGGGACTTCGACATGACCATGGATTCGGTCTATAACTGGGGTGATCCGGTTATCGGCGTTCACCGGACGTATTTGTGCGACAACATCCGAAAAGGGGTGGTCTGGTCGAACACGCAGAACTACTGCAACCCAAAGGTGGACGAAATTCTCGAACAGGCTGAGATAGAATTGGACGAAGACAAGCGAAAGGCGCTATATAGCGAGTTCCAGCAGATCCTCACGGACGAACTTCCCATCGTATGGATCAACGTCCTTCCGTTTCATACCGTCTATCACACCGGGCTGGGGAATCCGCCCCTTTCTGTATGGGGTATCCATTCTCCGCTGGACGAACTCTATTGGAGGGAACCAGTAACGAGGACGTATGCCGAGGCGCCGAAGCTGGAAGACGAAGTCACTGCGGCCAAAGAAGCCGGCGCGCGGGCCATTGTGCTCCTGCAGGAAGTCGGGTTGTACGAGGCTCGTGAGGTGTTCCGCGACCCAGAACAGGGATTCCTCGACCTCGAAAGGTCTGGGCTGCACGTCATCGGCTTCACCCGCGAAGGCATCGTGTTCCTCGATAATTCCGGCCAGATGAAGCCGGGGATGGACATCAGCGGCATCCTCGATCTTGAGGGGAACAAGCTGCTGCCGCTGTTTTTGGATGCCGCTGAAGGTGAGAACGGGGGCCATTTCAACTCCGAAGGAGTCTGGCCGCATCCGGCCACCCATGAAGTCGGCCCCATGTCGGCCTGGTGCGGCATGCTCAGCGATGAAGACGTGATTTGCGCCCTGGAGTGGAGCGAAGGACAAGGAGGTGGACAATGAGATTCTTTCGCGATGCTTCGATCAGGTTCAAAGTCCTGATCCCGTCAGCTGTTTTAGTACTGGCTCTAGGGCTGGTGTCGTCGTTGGCACTCTACGGACTGAATGAACAACGAGCGGCACTCAGCGCGGTAAACGAAATCGCTCTCGAAAAGATTCCGCTGATTCATGAATTCGTCATCTTGAGTGAACGGGTACAGTCCGATGTGTTTCGCATCGCCGTGCTGCAACTTATGAATCTGCCAGGAGAAGAAACAGAGCCAATCCACGAGCGTTTGGAGCAAGGACTGAACGACCTGGATATCATTTACGGACAGATCCTTGCCAAGTGGCCACTGGATGAAACGGAACGATCAATCCTGGAACGGATGAAAGGGCCGATGGATGCTTTCAGGCAGCAGGCTCTACAGGCCACGGCCGTCGTTTCTGACGACCCGTCCTTCGGCGTCCTCTTGGTGCGTTCATCCGCGGTTCCGTTTGCCGAATTCCGCACCACGTTCACGGAATTACATGATTACCAGCACGGAGAGATATCCCGCGTCAAGATGGAAGCCATCCAAAAAGCGAATACAGTCAGCGCTGCGATCATTGCCGGAGCGTTTTTGATTGCGCTGGCCGGGGTATTAGCCACAGTGCTGATCAGCACCCGCTGGATCTCTGGTCCGATACTGTCAATAACCGATTTGATGGGCCGTCTTGCAGAGAGTGATCTGTCCATAGAGGTTCGCGGTCTCGAACGGCGGGACGAGATTGGGGCGATGGCGCGGGCCGTGGAAGTGTTTCGGGATAATGCCATTGAGAAGGCTCGACTGGACGAAGAGCTGCGGGAGAGCGAGGAGAAATCCAGGAGCATAGTCAACTCCTCCCCCATGGGGATGCACATGTATCAACTGGAACCCGATGGACGACTCGTTTTCACCGGTGCGAACCCGGCAGCCGACGTGCTTCTGGGGGTGGACAACACGCAGTTCATAGGCAAAACCATAGAAGAGGCATTCCCCCCCCTGGCAGAAACAGAGGTGCCCGAAAAGTACCGCCTTGCAGCGAGTGAAGGCGAACCGTGGCAAACCGAACAGATTGCGTACGAGGATGAACAGATCAAGGGCGCATTTGAAGTTCGTGCATTCCAAACCTCCCCCGGAAGAATGGTGGCGATGTTTCTTGACATCACCGAGCGCAAGCGGGCGGAGGAGGAGCTGCGGATCAAGGATAGCGCCATAGCGTCTTCCATTAATGCCGTTGCCATTGCTGACCTAGCAGGCAACCTGACGTACGTCAACAATTCCTGGCTTAAGATGTATGGATATGACGACGACAAGAAGGTGATGGGAAAGCCGTCACTGGAATTCTTCGCCGTGAAGGAGAGTGCTGCGGCAGCAATGGAAGCGTTGCGTGATGCGGGCAATTGGGCAGGTGAGTTGGCTGTCGAAACAAAAGATGGCTCGTTGTTGGATATCCATCTTTCGGCAAGCATTGTTACAGATGTGGCTGGAAAACCAACTTACATAATGGCTTCAGGCATAGACATCACCGAGCGCAAGCAGGCGGAGGAGGAGATTCGGCAGCGCACGGCCCAGTTGGAGGCGCTGCGAGAGGTGAGCCTGGAACTCACCACCCAGTTGGACCTGGACGCTCTCCTCCACTCTGTCGTCTCGCAGGCCGTCGAACTGCTAGGAGGAGCCGCCGGCGGCCTCAATCTCTACCGGCCGGATCGGGACGTGCTGGAGTGGACTGCATCCATCGGTCTCGATCCGGTGCCCAGCAAGGCCGTCCTCCGGCGGGGCGAGGGCCTCGCTGGCAAAGTAATGGAGACTGGTGAACCGCTCATCGTAGACGACTACCAGGCTTGGGAGAAGCGGGCGGCCATCTGGGAGGGCTACCCACTTGGGGCGCTTGTAGGCGTGCCGGTCCGCTGGGGCGAGGAGTTCCTGGGCGTCTTGGAAGTAATGGCGGATCCGCCGCGTACCTTCTCCCCGGCCGACGCCGAACTGCTGAGCTTGTTCGCGAGCCAGGCGGCCATCGCCATTGAGAACGCCTCGTTGTTCCAAGCCGAGCAGAAGCAGCGACAGGATGCCGAGGCCGTGCGCCAAGCGGCCCTGGCCCTCACCAGCGCCCTCGAGCGGAATCAGGTCATCGAGCGCATCCTGGCTCAGTTGCAAAAGGTGGTGCCATACGACAGCGCCTCGGTCCAACTCCTTCAGGGCGACAGGCTGGCGCTCATCGGCGGGCAGGGCATCCCTAACCTGGAGGAGCTTCTGGGCGTCTCCTTCCCCGTGGACGACGACAACCCCAACCGGGAGGTGATGCGCACGCTCTCGCATTTTGTCCTGGAAGATGCCCCAGCCGTGTACGAAGCCTTCACTCGAGAGCCCTTCGCCCAGATGGGCATCCGCTCCTGGCTAGGGGTGCCCATGCTGATAGGCCAGCGGCTCGTGGGCATGCTCACCCTGGACAAGTGCCAGCCCGGCTTCTACACCCAGGAGCACGCCCGCCTGGCCCAGGCATTCGCCGCCCAGGCAGCCATCGCCATCGAGAACGCTCGGCTCTTCGAAGAGATCGAAGAGCGGCGAATGTACCTGGAAGGGGTGCTGGGAGCCGCCCCCGACGCCATCGTTACCCTGGATGCCCACCATCGGATCGTGGAATGGAACCCAGGCGCAGAGAAGCTGTTCGGGTACTCACGGGAGGAGGTGAGCGGCCAGGATATTGACTACCTGGTCACCAGCCCTGATGTGTTCGAGGAAGCGGCCGAGTTTATGCAGGTAGTCATAGGCAGAATGGAAGTACCTCCCACAGAGACCGTCCGTTATCGGAAGGATGGTTCTCCCGTTGATGTCATCGTGGCCGGATCCCCGATCCTGGTGGGGGATGAGGTCATCGGGGCAGTCGCTGCCTACACCGACATCACCGCGCGGAAAAGGATGGAGGATACGCTACGCGCCTTGTTACTGCTTGACGAACTCACCGGCCTGTACAACCGACGAGGATTCGTAACCCTGAGCCAACATCAGTTGAAGACAGCCAACCGCATGAAGAGGAGAATGGCGCTGCTCTTCGCCGACTTTGACGGCCTGAAGCTGATCAATGATACCTTCGGCCACCCCGAAGGAGACCGGGCGCTGATCGAGGTTGCCGATGCTCTTAGAGAGACCTTCCGCGAGTCGGACATCATTGCTCGCATTGCTGGCGACGAGTTTGTGGTGCTGGCCATAGAAACTGGTAGAGTCAGCTCTGAGGTTCTTGCCACTCGTTTACAAGAGAACCTGGAGGCCCGCAACGCCAGGGGAGACCGCCGCTACAAGCTATCACTGAGCGTGGGTATAGCGCGCTACGACTCCGAACACTCCTGTTCCATTGATGAACTGCTGGCCCAGGCGGATAGAGCGATGTACGAGAAGAAGCAGGGCGCCCCCTCACCCCCTGGTGAGTGAACCCACTGAGGAGAGACTATGTCGAACCCACAACGAAATCTGACACCCTCTAAGACATCTGCGCGGCCGGCAATGACGCTGAGGATACGCCTGGCGTGGTTGGTCATTCTCTTCATGGTCCAGTTGCTATACTTTCCCATTAACCGCACCGTGCAGGGCGGTGTTGTCCTGGCCACCCCATGGGATGCTTCTATCCCTCTCTGGCCGATCTGGGCGATCCCCTACCTGTTGAGCCTGTTCTGGTGGGTGGGGTGCTTTACCTGGGCGGCCTGGAAAATGGACGACACCCTCTATCGAGCTTTCGTCATTGGCGCGATCGCCGTGATGCTGACTAGCTACGTCCTCTATCTGCTTTACCCCACCTACGTTCAGCGCCCAGTTCTGGAGGGAAGCAATTGGCAGGTAGACTTGATGCGCCTCATATACGAGAACGACCGCTTGAATAATGCCTTCCCTAGCGGCCATACTTACAACACCATGCTGGTCGTTCTCTTCTGGTGGCACTGGCGCCCTCGGCTGCGTTGGCTGTGGGCCGGGATTGCCGTAATCATCTTGCTCTCTACTCTGTTTACCCGCCAGCACAACCTGCCGGACCTGATCGGTGGCATCGTGTGGGCCTGGATGGGTTATCGCTTCGGCCTGTGGTGGGTGACGCGGCGGGTGAAAGGAGAATAGGCCATGCGAACCAAAGCCTCACTCTGGTTCTGGTACGGCGTGTGGGGAGTCAGTCTCCTGGTCGGGTTGGGGGTCTTCATGCTCTACGCCTGGCTGCCGGCCGACGGGGCTACCGGCGACCTGGAGAGTTTCACACCCGAAGGCTTCCGTGTCCAGTGGCTGCTGGAGGAGCGGGAGGGGGGCCTCCAGGTCGGAGATGTGATCGTCCGTGCTGGTGGGTACACCATTGATGAGTGGCTGAGTGGCGCGCCACGGGGGCCGGAATGGCGCACCGGCAGCGTCGCAACCTACCAGATTCGGCGGGATGGGCAGCCGATGACGCTGGAGATCCAGTTGGCCCCCGTCCCCTTCCGGGCAATCCTGGTTCGCTGGGCTCCACAACTGGTGGTAGCCCTGGCCTTGTTGTTGATCGGCGCCTTCGTCTTCTGGAAGCGGCCCCAAGAGCTGATGGCCCGTCTGTTGATGCTCTTCTGCGTTGCCGTGGCATTGCAGTATTGGGGCGATGCCTACAACTTTCAATACAGCACCTTGCCTTGGCGCTGGCCCCTCTGGCTTCATCTGGCCTACGAACATGGGATGTATAGTCTCAGCATTGCCACCGGCTGCTACTTTGCCCTGGTCTTCCCGGTCTCACACCCGCTGGTGGAGCGCTTCCCGCGCTTGGTGCCGTCTGTTCTGTACGCTTTCTATCCACTGGTCGTCCTGGGAGCGACGGGGCTGTCTCCGGGGTGGAACGCAGCCCTGGAGATCGGGAACCGCGTTTCTTGGGTTACCACAATGATACAAACCGGGGTGGCCATCGGTGCCGGCATTCGTTCGGCTCGCACCGCGCGCGATCCGGTGACCCGCGCCCAGGTCCGCTGGATACTGTGGAGCGGTGGCGTAGGGGTTGCGATACTGCTCCCAGGCTATGTCCTGCCGCTGGTGCTAGGGGGGCGTCCCCTGTTCCCCCATCCGGTGATCATGATCTTTATCGCTCTCATACCCTTCTCCCTTGCCATAGCCATTCTGCGCTACCGTCTGTTCGACATCGAGATCATCATCAACCGCACGCTGGTCTACGGCACGCTCACGGCTCTCCTGGGTGGTCTCTACCTGCTCCTGGTGCGCCTGTTGACCCTGGTGATTCAGAGGGTATTGCACCGGGAGAACGATACGCTGGTGGTGTTCATCGCCACACTTGGCATTGCAATGGCCTTTGCCCCCCTGCGACGGTGGGTACAGACATTGATTGACCGCGCCTTCTACCGCGTCAAACTGGATTACCAGCGGCTGTTGCCGGAGATGAGCGAGAGGCTGGTCACCAGCATCGTCCCTGACCAGTTGGCTGCACTGCTGACAGAAGAGCTACCTCAGCGGTTACAGATAGCCTGGGCCACGCTGGCTGTACTCGACCCTGAGGGTGAGCATTTCGTCCCGGCCGGTGCTGGCGACAGTGGCCCCGCTCTGTCGGTAGATCATCCGCTGGTCGAACATCTGCATCGCCTGAGGAGCCCACTGATGCGCCTGCAGCCCCCGCCTCACCTGCCAGCCGATGCTCAGGCTTTCCTCGATCAATACAACATTGAGCTGAGTATTCCCCTGATCGTCGGCACAGAACTGGTGGGGCTATACAACCTGGGACCGAAACTGTCTGGCAATCCGTACAGCCGCGACGAGCTGCGCCTGCTCCATCTCCTGGGACAACAGGCCGCCGTCGCTGTCGAGAACAGTCGCCTCTTCCAGGCGGAGCGGGAGCAGCGAAGACTGACGGAGGCCCTTCAGGAGGCGGCTGACGTCGTGAGCAGCACCCTGGATCTCGACCAGGTGCTGGACCGCATCCTGGAGCAGGTGGAACGGGTCGTCGCAGGGGATGCTTTCAACATCATGCTGATAGAGGGCAGCAATGCCCGGGTGGTGCGCTGGCGGGGATATGAGCGGTTGGGGGTGGCGGGCCAGATTGCCAGCTTTTCCATTCCTATCGCCAAGTACTCGACCTTGCGGAACATGATACGGGCGGGGAAGCCAATGGTCGTCCCTGATACGGCCGCCGATCCCGACTGGGTCCCGCTGGAGGGTTGGGAGTGGCTGCGGTCCTACGTATCCGCACCGATCCGGGTGGCGGGGCTGGGGGGGGGGAGTTCTGAACGTGGACGGGACTCGACCGGGCCAGTTCGGTCCCGCCGACGCCCAGCGGCTGGAGGCTTTTGCCCACCACGCCGCCACGGCCTTGGAGAATGCCCGCCTCTATGCCGAGATCAAACAGTCGCTCCGAGAGAAAGAGGTGCTTCTGCAGGAGATTCACCATCGGGTCAAGAACAATCTGCAGGTCGTCTCCAGCCTGCTCTACCTTCAGTCGAAAAAGATCAAGGACAAACCGACCTTCGAGATCTTGCAGGACAGCCAGAACCGTGTCAGATCAATGGCGCTCGTACACGAGAAGTTGTATCAATCAAAAGACCTCGCGAGGGTTGACTTTGCTGAATATGCCCGAAACCTGGCTAATTATATACTTCGGTCGCATGGAGTCAATTCGAATGTCATCAAACTGAAGATCAAGGTGGATGACGTTTTTCTGGGCATTGATACGGCCGTTCCTTGTGGATTGATTCTCAACGAACTGGTTTCCAACTCCCTGAAACACGCCTTTCCAGGAGGGAGGGAAGGGGAAATTCGCATCGAGCTTCGTTTGGATGATGACAAGAAGTTCACACTGATGGTCAGCGATAACGGTGTCGGCATCCCGAAAGATTTGGACTTTCGGAACACAGAGTCATTGGGTCTGCAATTAGTAGACACTTTAGTAAATCAGCTTGAGGGAACCATCGAGCTTGATAGAAGCGGTGGAACGGCATTCAAGACTACGTTTACCGAGTTAAAGTACGAGGGAAAGGGGTAACAATGGCCAAGGCGCAGATTCTGGTTGTCGAGGATGACAACATCGTAGTGCTGGAACTACGCGATCGGTTGCGAAGTCTGGGGTACGCTGTTTGTGGCGTGGCCTCTTACGGGGAGGAAGCCATCGAGAAAGCAGCAGAGATGCGCCCGGATTTGATACTGATGGATATCAGGTTAAAAGGGGATACGAACGGCATAGAAGCCGCCGAGGAGATCCGTGCTCGTTTCGACATTCCCGTTGTCTATCTCACTGCTTACGCAGATGAGGATACATTGCAGCGAGCAAAGGTAACGGAGCCCTACGGCTATGTCATCAAACCTTTCCAAGAAAGGGAACTATATAGTACCATGGAGATAGCCCTCTACAAGCATAGGGCAGAGGGGGCGCTGCGCGATAGCGAGGAGCGATTCCGTGACCTGTACGAAAACGCTCCGAATGCCTATTTTTCGGTTGGAGCGGACGGTATCATTAGTAAGTGTAACAGGCGTGGTGGGGAATTACTCGGATATGCGATGGAGGAACTGGTGGGGCAGCCGGTGTTTGAACTGTACGCAGACACACCACAGGGAAAAGAGAAAGCATCGAAAGTCTTTCGTCGGTTTCGGGCTGGCGAAACGATAAGCGATGAAGAGCTCCAAATGCAGAAGGCGGACGGTACGCTGGTGTGGATCAGCTTGACGGTGAACGCCATTCGAGATGACCGAGGACAAGTTGTGGAAAGCCGTCCGATGGTGGTGGACATCACCAAGCGCAAGTGGGCAGAGGAGGCGCTTCGACGTACTCTGGAGAAGTTGCGAGAAGCCCTGGGTGGGATCATCCAGACCGTGGCCTTGACGGTTGAAACGAGGGACCCCTATACAGCCGGTCATCAACGGCGCGTGAGCAATCTTGCCCGTGCCATAGCGAATGAGATGGGTCTTTCGGAGGAACAGATTGATGGAATCCGCATGTCTGGGCTCATTCATGATCTGGGCAAGATCAATATACCGGCTGAAATACTCAGCAAGTCCATTGGGCTAAACGTCCTCGAATACGGTCTGATCCAGGCTCACCCCCAAATCGGTTACGACGTATTGAAGGAAATCGAATTCCCATGGCCGGTGGCCCGGATTGTGCTTCAACATCACGAAAGGATGGATGGCTCGGGTTATCCTGCCGGGCTGTTGGGTGACGAGATCATGCTGGAAGCAAGGATCCTGGCTATAGCTGACGTTGTGGAGGCCATGGCCTCCTTTCGACCTTACCGGCCAGCTCGCGGTATAGACAAGGCCCTGGAGGAAATCTCACAGAACAGGGGTGTCCTCTATGATGCTGAGGTGGTAGACGCTTGCTTGAAGCTTTTCATCGAGAAGGGGTTTAAGTTCGAATAGGAAAATGGAGGATTACCATGGCGATGGAACCCGCAATCGGTTTGGTTGAAACCAACAGCATCGCGGCTGGCATTGAGGCTGGCGACGCGATGATGAAGAAGGCCCCTGTGGAGTTATTGGAGGCTCGCCCGGTGTGTCCCGGCAAGTACATCGTGCTCATAAGCGGGCTCACCGACCCGGTGTACGAGTCGCTGCAGGCAGGTATTGAGACCGGGGCCGACACGGTCGTTGATCAACTCTTCTTGCCCAACGTACACCGCTCCATCTTCCCGGCCCTGGCTACGGCTACCCTGCCGGGCAAGGGCGAGGCCCTGGGCATCATCGAGACCATCACCGTGGCCACCTGCATCGTTGCCGCCGACGCTGCGGCCAAAGCCGCCGACGTCTCGCTCCTGGAGCTGCGCCTGGCCAACGGCCTGGGGGGAAAGTCGTTCGTGCTGATCGAGGGGAAGGTCGCCGACGTCGAGGCCGCGGTGGAGGCAGGGGCGAAGTTCCCAAAGCAGGAAGGGCTTTTAGTGCGCAAGGTCATCATCTCGCAGTTGCACAAGGAGATGAAGGACAAAATCTTGTAATTCTAGTTGGGCAAGGTCTCCCGACCGCAGCCTGCGTCGGTCAGGAGACCTTCAGCGAACAAAAGGCAATTGAAAAAATGGAGGAGGCTTCTATGCAACTGGCCAAAGTGATCGGCAGACTGGTGGCCACCCAAAAGTACAAAGGGCTGGAGGGGATCAAGCTCCTTATCATCCAGCCCTTGGACAAGTTCCAGAATCCCATCGGTGAGCCGGCGGTGGCTGCCGATGGGACGGCTCTGGCCGGCCCCGGAGACATCGTCTTCTTCGTTGAGTCGAGGGAGGCCGCGCTGGCTCTGCCGGAGAAGTTTGTGCCTGTAGATCACGCTATCACAGGGATCGTGGACGAGGTGGACGTTGCTGAAAGCTAAAAGCTCAAATTGAGGAGAGTGCCATGCACATCGGAAAGGTCAGCGGTACGGTAGTAGCCACGTTCAAGGACAAGGTCTTCGAGGGCAAGAAACTGCTCATCGTGGATCGCCTGACGCCAGAGGGGGAGCCCACGGGCCACTACTGGATCGCCGTTGATGACGTGCAGGCTGGCGTGGGCGACACAGTGATGGTCATTGACGAGGGCAACTCGGCCAGGCAGGTGGTGGGCATGGAGGACCCGGCCCCCATCCGGACCGTCGTCGTGGGCATCGTGGATGAGATAGACATAAATGACAAATGCAACATCTCAAGTTAGACGAAACAGGGACTGAACACCCACAGAAGCCATGGACAAATATCTGGACAAATTCATCACCTACCTCATAGCCGAGAAAAACGCCTCTCCCTACACCATCAAGAACTACCGCCACGACATTGGACAGTTTCTTGACTTTTTGAAAGAGCAGGGGATTGATTCTTGGGATGGGGTGGATCGCTACGTCCTGCGTCGGTATCTGGCGCGGCTGCAGGCCGGGGGCTACGTCAAGGCCAGCGTAACCCGCAGAATCTCGGAGCTGCGTTCCTTTTGTCGCTATCTCGTGCGGGAAGACATCCTGGACGCGAATCCCATCAGGGTCATCTCCTCGCCCAAGGTCCCCAAGCGCCTGCCCGATTATCTGGCCCCGCACCAAGTCGAGGCCCTGCTGGCAGCCCCAGACGCCACGGTTCCCCAGGGCCAGCGCGACCGAGCGATCATGGAGGTGCTCTATGCCTCAGGGCTGAGGGTCAGCGAGCTAGTGAGTCTCAACCTGAGTAATTTGGACCTCCGCCACGGTTTGCTTCGGGTTTGGGGAAAGGGGGCCAAGGAGAGATTGGCCTTGTTAGGCGAGCCCGCGTGCAGAGCCCTGGAACTCTACATCAAAGACGGGCGGTCAAAATTGATTAAAGAGCACAGGGCAACCGCCGTTTCCACTTCCGAGAACGCTCTTTTTTTGAACCGCCTGGGCAGTCGCCTCTCGACGCGCAGTGTGAACAACATCCTGGACAAATACGCGAAGCTGGCCGGATTGGGGAGGCGCGTCACACCTCACGTCATGCGGCATACCTTCGCCACCCACCTCCTGGACGGCGGCGCCGATCTGCGGACAGTTCAGGAGCTCTTGGGCCATGCCAATCTCTCCACTACCCAAATCTACACCCACGTCTCCCAGGCCCGAGCGAAAGAGGTGTACCGAAAGGCGCACCCCAGGGCGAGGGAAGAAGAATAAACCAATGATGCAATAGGATAGATTGGTGAAACTCGTGTAATTCGTGGCAAAACACTTTAGAGGAGGCTAAACAATGAGATTAACGAAACTACGTGAGACACTAACAACCGAGGGCTTAGACGCCATCCTGATCACCCAGCCGGAGAACCGCCGCTATCTCAGTGGCTTCACTGGCTCGACCGGGGTGCTCCTGATCTCTCAGGAACAGGCTGTTTTGGCCACCGACTTCCGCTACTACGAACAGGTCGAGATGCAAGCCCCTGACTTCCGCCTGGCAAAGGTTACGGGCAAGTTCAAGATGCTCCTTACCGAGCTAGTCCAGCAGGTGGGGGCGAAGAGGGTCGGCTTCGAGAGCGCTCATCTCACCGTTGATCAGCTCCAGCAGTGGCAAGAGGTCGCCGAAGACGCCGTTTCCACTTCCGAGTTCGATCTGGCGCCCACCAAGGAGTTGGTGGAAAAGATCCGGGCCATCAAGGACGAGGACGAGTTGAGTAAGATCAGGAAAGCCATCGCCCTGGCCGACCAAGCCATAGCCTACATCGCGGGATTCGTCGAACCGGGCATGACGGAGAAGGAGGTGGCCTGGGAACTGGAGGTCTTCATGCGTACCCGAGGCGCGGAGAAGCTGGCCTTCAACAGCATCGTTGGCTCAGGGCCCAACGGGGCCATGCCCCATGCCACCGTCTCCGAGCGGTTGATTCAGGCTGGTGAGCCCATTGTAATTGACATGGGGGCGGTGATTGACGGCTACAACTCCGATCTGACTCGCACCATCTGCGCAGGCCGACCGAACGATAAGTTCAAGGAAATCCATGCCATCGTCCTGGAGGCCCAACTAACGGCCGAGCAGAATATACGGCCTGGAATGCAGGGCAAGCAGGCCGATGCCATAGCCCGTAAAGTCATCGAAGAAGCAGGTTATGGCGAGAACTACGGCCACGGGTTGGGTCACGGCGTGGGGCTGGCTGTGCACGAGAAGCCTGGAGTTGGGCGCCTATCCGAGGATGCCTTGGAGCCGGGCATGGTTTTCACCGTCGAGCC
Organism: uncultured Anaerolineae bacterium; assembly: GCA_964461615.1. Classification (GTDB taxonomy): domain Bacteria; phylum Chloroflexota; class Anaerolineae; order VGOG01; family VGOG01; genus CAZVCJ01. The sequence continues at coordinate 14,725 of CAYWWC010000012.1, read as the reverse complement.
GGGCATCTACCTGCCGGGCTGGGGCGGGGTGCGCATTGAGGACATCGTTGTCATGAGGGAGGACAGGGTAGAGGTGCTGACCCAAGCCAGCAAGGAACTCGATGAGTAGTTCCTCACTTGTAGAAAAAAGCGATTTGTGATAGAATTGTACCATCGAAATGGGCAATTGCTGCCAGAGTCGCTGGAGGATGACGCGCAACTTCCCCGAAGTTACGCCTCCTCCTGCTAGAATCGGTATATCCAAGATTCCCAGCAGGGGCGGCTCCCATGCCTGTCCTGAGCGTCGCTCCGCTTACGGCCGAAGGGCCGCCGGTTCGCGGGCTTCGTCGCGAGCTCAACCGAACGGCGTGGGAGACCGCTCTGCTCAGAATTCGGATATACTAAGAATGGAGGGGGGGAGAAATGAGTGCAATCAAAATAGGGCGTGAAACTCTCGTTGGGTTTACGATAGGATTCGTCGTGGGGTTGATCATCGGCCTGCCCATTTTGGGCTGGTGGGTGTTCCCGGTGGAGTGGTATGATGCCGACCCCTTCGACTTACGCCAGCAGCACAAGGAAGCCTACATCAACACCCTGGCCGATTCCTACACCCTGAATACCAACGTGGCGCTGGCCAGACAGCGGGTTGAGGGTTGGGACCCAGAAGAGCTGGGGCAGATCATTGGCCAGCTCCAGGCCAAAACGAGCGACGGGGCAAAGGTTCAAAGCCTGGATAAGCTAGCGGCAGCATTGGGGGTGCGGGCAGAGGCGGCGCCTCCTGAGCCTGCCGCACAGCCGACGTCGGTAAGTGCGTTGCTTCGGCGTTTGCTGCCTCTTTTCGGCATTGTCCTGGCGGTAGTCTTGTTGAGCGCGGCGGTGCTGGTGGGCAGACCGCTCTTGCGGGAACGTCGCCCACAGGAGTCAGCAATGCTAGGCAGACGGCCTCCTTCGACGCGGCAAGCAGCCAAGCCAGAGTATATTGGGGAGCCGTTGAGCCACTTCATCGCCAGCTACACCTTGGGTCAGGACAGCTACGATCAGTCTTTCCCCATCGAGTCGCCCACCAGTGAATTCCTGGGCGAGTGCGGCATGGGCATCTCCGAGATAGTCAGTGCGGGGCCGCCCGCCAATATCACGGCGTTTGAGGTTTGGCTGTTCGACAAAAGCGACATCCGCACCCTCACCAAGGTGTTGATGAGCAAGTATGCCTACGACGACGATGCTTTACGAGCCAAGTTGGCTCCTAAGGGAGAAGCCATCCTGGTCGAGCCCGGCAAGGCCATTGTCTTAGAGACAGCCTCCTTGCGGGTTGATGCCGAGATAAGCGAGATGGAATACATCCCTTCGGCAGGCTTGGGACACCGCGACGAGGCTGCGCCCCCCCAAAGCTATTTCACCAAGCTCATAGTGAGTCTAACGCCCAGCCTAAGGGTTCCCTTGGAAGAAGCAGAAGAGATAGCTATCTAACCACGCAGGTTTCCAGCCTAATGAAACAGAGCCTCCTCGGAAAAGCTGCCCGCCTGGCACGGTCTGATAAGAGATAGCATAAAAGGCCACCTGCGTAAACCGCACAGGTGGCTTTTGTGTCGTTGCCAAAGGAGGGGAAATCTGGTATACTGTACCTGGTAATCAGTCGTTGGAGACATCAAGAGTCTTAGCGGTTAAAGGAGAGCGATGACAAAGAACATCTTCACCAACAAAGGTAAGGCCCTGGTCAGTAAAGTCCGATGTGAAGGAGACCTGAGGCAGAACATCGGCCAGGCTGTGGCTGCCATCGGTGGCTTCGAGCGGCTGGTGAAGCCAGGCGACACGATCCTGGTCAAGCCCAACTTCAACACCGCCGATCCGCCGCCGGCCTCCAGCGACCCTCAGTTCGTCAAGGCGGTGATCGAGCTGCTCTACCAGCACGGGGCGGGCAAGGTCGTCGTGGGCGAGTCCTCGACGTTCATGCTGTCTACCAGGGACGCCTTACGCAAGACTGGTATGCTCCAGGCAGCCGAAGAGGCGGGGGCGGAGGTGGTGATCTTTGATGAGGGCGAGTGGGTGCCGGTGGAAATTGGCGGACGCTATCTCAAGAAGGTCGCGCTGGCCAAAGCGGGGCTGGAAGCTGAAAAGATCGTCTACGTCTGCTGCCTCAAGACCCACCGCTTTGCGGATTTCACCCTGAGCCTCAAGCTGGCTATGGGCTTCGTCAGGCGGCGGGACCGGAGGGGGATGCACCTGCGACGATTGAGAGAGAAGCTGGCCGAGCTCAATCTGGCCATCGCGCCGGATCTGATCATCATGGACGGCCGCCGCTGCTTCATCTCCGGTGGCCCGGCCAGTGGGGAGTTGCGAGAGCCCAACCTGATCCTCGCTTCGGGCGACCGCATCGCCATTGACGTGGAGGCCCTGAAGGTCATCCAGAGCTATCCGGGCCACAGCCTGAAGAAGGGCCCGTGGGAGTTGACCATGATCCGGCGAGCGGTGGAGCTGGGGCTGGGAGCAACGAGCGAAGCGGAGTACCGAGTTGTATGACGAATCTTCTTGACCAACCTGAAATCCTGCGAACACTGTTCTATCCCCGGCGTGACCTGCTGGCCTCTCCCCCACCGGGCGTGCGCCTGGTGGCGGTGGAAGTTGAGCCGGGCGTGACGGTCGGTGGACGATTGTATCCGGCTGATCCCGAAGCTCCGGCCATCCTGTACTATCACGGCAACGGTGAGATCGCCGCTGACTATGATGGTGGCATCGCGCCGTTGTACACCCAGATGGGCGTCACGCTGCTGGTGATGGATTACCGCGGCTATGGGAGAAGCGACGGCACGCCCACCGCCCACAACCTCCTCGCCGACGCGGTGGCCGTGTTCGACGCCGTGGACACCGTCTTCAAGGAAAACGGCCTGACTCCCGCGCAACTGTACGCGATGGGCCGTTCTCTGGGGAGCGCGGCCGCCATTGAGGCGGCGCTGCACGCGGGGGAGCAACTGGCAGGGCTGATCATTGAGAGCGGCTTTGCCGACACCTTCGCGCTCCTGGCCCGCCTGGGCTTGCGAATTCAGGGTGTGGACGAAGAGCGCCATGGATTTGGCAACCCGGCCAAGATGGAGCGCATCACAATGCGCACCCTGATCATCCACGGCCAGGCCGACGTGCTGATCCCGGCATCAGACGGCCAGGCACTCCACCGCCGCTGCGCAGCCGTAGACAAACGGTTGGTGTTGATCCCCGGCGCAAGCCACAACGATTTGATGATGGTCGGAATGCCTCAGTACTTCGGGGCGGTCCGGACGTTTGTGTATGGTCAGGCGACCAAGTGTAATTGGACGAGCCAATGATTCTTCTAGACAATCGTACTACAGATCTGGTCAGCGGCTACAACAGAGTTCGCAAGGCTGATTTGCCAAGCAAATGGCGCCCCCGCCTGCTGAGAACCTACGCGCGCCGACGAGGGGTTTATGAGGTTGACCAGAGCCAGCACCGTCGACAAATGGCGGGCTTGAAGCCAAAGTTGGCAGCCGGTTTTGTCGTGACCGCTGTCATGTTTCTGGGGGGCCTGTTTCTGGTGGAAGCTCAGGAGTGGAAGGCGCTCTTGATGCTGCTGGGAGTAGTGGGTGGGGGACTGTTAGGGATTATTTGGCTATGGAAGGCCATCATTTCATCACCAGAACCACCGCAGCATCCGCTACAGGAGCCCCTAAAAGCCAGACAGTTCCCGCCCTTGCTACCGCTCTGGTGTGAGAGGCTTCGAGGGCAGTTGCCCACCGACAAACCTTATGCAGGGGTCGTCGGTGAATATAACTTCGTGGAAAACTTGCAAAGGTTGCAGGGCAATTCCTCTTACATCATCTATCGCCTGCAGCAACGGTTTGGCGACGATGTGGACGTGACGCTAGTCGGGCCAACGGGAGTGTGGGTCTTTGAAGTCAAATACTGGAGCGGGAGAATAGGCTGGCGCAGCGGGGAATGGTTACATGAAAAGTCGTACTACAAGCCTGGAGGTGTTCTAGTTACAGAATCAAAGGAAGTGAAGCAGCCCCCCGATCAACAATGGCGACGCATGGCCGATGATGTGGCGGAGACGCTGCGTCGCCGTGCGCCCTGGTTGTTCGCTAGTCTGCCAGTATTGACCCAAGTCAAGGGTGGCCTGGTTTTCACGCATCCCAAGGCAACCTACGACATCTCGCGTGACTGTCCCTGTGTTTGGGGAACCATAGACTTTTGGATACAAAGGTTGGCAAGTGCTCCAGCGATCCCCGGCATGAATGAGCACGTCGTCTTGCATATTCTCGACGTGTTGCTGGCTCGCCATCGGCGAGTGAGTGGGAATGGAATGACCATATCGATGGAAACCTATGCCGCGCAACTCGTCCAGAAAGCTGAAGCTCACTTAGTTGATTGGATGCGGGATTAACGTGAATCTATTGTTGCTGCTGATCTTAGGCACAATCTGGGGATCCTCCTATCTGTTCATCAAGGTCATCGTGGCCGAGGTGCCGGCATTCACGCTGGTTGCCGGGCGGCTGACCCTGGCGGCGATCATCATGTGGGGCATCCTACGCGCCCGAGGACTCTCCTTGCCCCGCAGCCGGCGGATGTGGCGCGCTTACGCGGTGCTGGGTGTACTGGGCGCAGCAGTGCCCTACTCGCTCATCTCCTGGGGCGAGCAGTACATCCCCAGTGGATTGGCGGCGCTGTTGCAGTCCACCACCCCTATCTTCACCGTCATCCTGGCCCACTTCCTCACCGACGATGAACGGATCACCGTGCCCAAGATCATCGGTGTGGTCGTCGGCTTTGTGGGAGTAGGAATCCTGATGCTGCCTGACCTACGCCAGGGGTTGCAGGCAAACCTGCTAGGCCAGCTAGCGATTGTCGGTTCTTCTCTGTGCTATGCTTTGACGGCCATCTACATCCGCAGCCGGCTGCGGGGACAACCAGCGCTGGTCTCAGCGACCGGGCAACTGGCGATGGGCATGGTCTATATGCTGCCTGCCAGCCTGCTGATAGACCGTCCCCTCGGCCTGTCGCCATCGCTGCCGGTGTTGGCAAGTTGGATCGTGCTCACGGTCCTGGGAACGGTGGTGGCCTACGTCATTTACTTCACCCTGATCGAGCGAAGTAGCGCTACCTTTACCACGATGGTGACGTACATCATTCCAATCAACGGGCTAATACTGGGAGCACTGGTGCTGAATGAATCACTGGATATGACCACGTTGGGGAGTCTGGCGCTGATCCTGCTGGGGGTGTTACTGGTGAGAACTTGATAAAGCGGCTCTTTGGGATTTCATGGGGTTACAGTATCGGAGTCCCCAACTCGTTGGGGGTGCGGTGCGGCAAACCTCAACAAGGTGCAACCTGCGGTTGCCTGGGAGTCCGGCCTGCTATTCACGCTAATGTCCACAGACTCGATAAAGTGAGGAGCGAGACCCATGCCAGAGCTGCCTGAGATCACCGTCCTGGCCCGCCAGATGAAAGCGGAACTGGTGGGCAAGACCTTCGCCAGCATTGAGGTGCTGCAACCCAAGTGCCTGAATGTCCCAGAAGAGACGTTCGTGGACGCGCTGACCGGCGCGCAACTGCTTGACGTGGCTCATCGCGGCAAGTGGCTCTTCATTGAGACCACCCAGGGCTGGCTGCTGCTGAACCTGGGCATGGGCGGCGAGATCTTGCTCACCACCCGCGACGCGCTGCCAGAGAAGTATCGCCTGATCTTCGACTTCGACGACGGCGCCTGTCTGGCCGTCAACTTCTGGTGGTTCGGCTACGCCCACTTTGCGGCCGCGCTGGCCGACCACTCATCCACCGCCCGGCTCGGCCCGAACGCCCTGAGCCTTACGCTGCAGCAGTTCCGGGAGTTGCTGCACAAGCGGCGTGGTGGCATCAAGTCCTTCCTGCTCAACCAGCGCCGCATCGCTGGCATCGGCAACGTCTACGTCCAGGACCCGCTGTTCAAAGCGGGCATCCACCCGCTGCGGAGAATCAATACGCTGGACGATGACGATGCCGCTGTCCTGTGGCGGGCCCTCCGAGAGACGTTGCAGGAGAGTATAGACCTGGACGGTAGTGCGTGGGAACTCGATCTGCACGGCGAAAAGGGCCGCTGGGACGGAAGTTTCTTCTTGGTCGCCTACCGCGAGGGAGAGCCTTGCCCAGCCTGCGGCGCAACGGTAGTCAAGATCAAGACCGGCAGCACGAGCAGTTTTATTTGCCCACGATGCCAACCGTTTGGTGATGAAGTGCTTCGAGATCACCTTGCGGGGCATCGGGGTCAAAACCATCTGCGCGAAGGGGCTGTTCACCGCGCTGAGCCTGGCCCGCAAGCGGAAGCGGCAGGAAACCTGTCGGGGGAGCGTCGAACGTGTTTGCAGTAAAAACTCTATCACTGGAGCTCAATCCCGTGTATCAAGATGCCACGTTGCCTATCGGAGAGCGTGTAGCCGCTTTGATCTCTCAGATGACCCTGGAGGAAAAAGTCTCGCAGATGGTTTTCGACGCCCCTGCCATCGAGCGATTGGACATTCCGAAATACAACTGGTGGAACGAGTGTTTGCACGGCGTGGGCCGGGCAGGGGTAGCCACAGTGTTTCCACAAGCCATCGGATTGGCTGCAACCTGGAACCCCGATCTGATGCACCAGATCGCCACAGTCATTTCCGACGAGGCACGGGCCAAGCATCATGAGGCGGCCAGGCGAGGCATTCGAGAGATCTACACCGGGCTGACTTTCTGGTCACCGAACATCAACATCTTCCGCGCCCCCCGCTGGGGACGGGGTCAGGAGACCTACGGAGAGGACCCCTATCTGACAGCCCAGATGGGGGTTGTTTTTGTGAAGGGACTTCAGGGGGATGACCCTCGCTACTTGAAACTTGTCGCCACGCCCAAGCATTTTGCCGTGCACAGTGGTCCGGAGTCTGAGCGTCATCACTTTGACGCACAGACTGACGAATGGGACATGTGGGAAACCTACCTGCCCGCCTTCGAAGCCTGTGTCAAAGAGGGAAAGGTTGCCTCCGTGATGGGTGCTTACAACCGTACCAACGGTGAGCCTTGTTGCGCCAGCCCCAAGTTGCTGGAGAAGATTCTCCGCCAGGAGTGGGGCTTCGATGGGTACGTGGTGTCCGATTGCGGGGCCATTCTTGATATCTACGCCCATCACAAGGTGGTGGATACACCGGAGGAAGCAGCGGCTTTGGCGGTGAAGAACGGTTGCGAGCTCAACTGCGGCGGAGTGTACCCTGCTCTACTCGAGGCCGTAGAACAAGGGTTGATTTCGGAAGACATCATTGACCGCGCCGTCAAGCGGCTTTTCACCGCGCGTTTCCGTTTGGGTATGTTTGATCCCCCTGAGCAGGTTCCCTACACCCAAATTCCTTATGAAGTTGTTGACTCTCCAGAGCATCGTGAGCTGGCGCTACGGGCGGCGCGGGAGTCCATCGTGCTGCTCAAGAATGAGGACAATCTGCTGCCCCTGCGCAGAGACCTCGAATCAATCGCCGTCATCGGACCCAATGCCGACAATCTCCAGGTTCTGCTTGGCAACTACAGCGGCACACCGGCAAAGGCGGTTACCCCCCTTGAAGGTATTCGCAAAAAGCTATCACCTTCTGCCAAGCTCTATTACGCACGCGGTTGTGGACTAGCCGATGGTGTTCCCCCGCTGGAAGTAGTCCCGTGCACCTGTCTGCGTCCGGTAGATGCTGATTCGGATGAAAGCGGTCTGACGGCTGACTATTACGACAACCCAAACCTCGAAGGCGAGCCTGTGTTGCACCAGGTTGATCGGGTCATTGATTTCATCTGGAAGGATACCACTCCGCTGACAGGACAATGGGGAGACAGTTTTGCCGTGCGCTGGACCGGCTTTCTCGTTCCTCCTGAAAGCGGCGTTTACAGACTAGGTGTCAACGGCTTTAGCGCGTACAGTCTCTATCTGGATGGCGAACTCATTGTAGACTATCAAGGCTTCCATCATCCCGTTCTCAAAATCGAAGAGGTTGAACTGGAAGCCGGGCGGTTCTACGGACTGCGGTTGGCCTGTGTGAGCCAGGGTCTCGACCCGCAGGTGCAACTGCTGTGGTCTCTCCCCAACATCAACTATGAAGCCAGGGCGCTGGAAGCGGCTGAGAAAGCAGATGTTGTCGTTGCCGTGATGGGGCTTTCTCCGGTCCTGGAGGGGGAGGAGATGCCAGTTGACGTGGAAGGCTTTGTCGGAGGCGACCGGACCGACATCAAGCTACCGCGACCTCAGGAGGAACTGCTCAAGCGAGTTCACGCTCTGGGCAAGCCGGTGGTGTTGGTGCTATTGAACGGCAGCGCGTTGGCCGTGAACTGGGCTACCAAGCACATCCCGGCCATCGTGGAGGCGTGGTACCCTGGCCAGGCCGGCGGCGACGCCCTGGCCGATATCCTGTTCGGCGACTGCAACCCCGGCGGGCGACTGCCGGTCACCTTCTACCAGTCGGTAGACGATCTGCCGCCCTTTGAGGACTATGACATGGAAGGCCGCACCTACCGCTACTTTCGCGGTGAGCCACTGTTCCCCTTTGGCCACGGCTTGAGCTATACTACCTTTGAGTTCGACAATCTGCACGTAGACCCACCGCAGGTGCAGGCTGGAGGGCAGGTTGCCATCAGCACTGACGTGACCAACACTGGCGACCGAACCGGCGACGAAGTGGTTCAGCTTTACGTCCGCCATCCCGACGCCACCGTGCCACGTCCTATCAAAGAGCTGAAGGGCTTCAAACGCATCACCCTGGAGCCAGGGGAGCGCAAGATAGTGACGTTTCTTGTGCACACCCACCAGCTCGGCTACTACGACGAGGCGATGTGCTACGCCGTTCATCCGGGCAAGGTCGGGGTGATGGTTGGCAGCTCCTCTGACCACCTGCCGCTGACCGGAACGTTTGAGATAAACGGACAGGCCGTTGACATCAGCGATGATAAGGTCTTTTTCAGTGATGTGAATCTGGAATGAGTCTTCAGGAGTTGCCGTGGGTAGCGATCCGGACTCCCCAATAAGTTGGGAATTCCAACACTGTGACCCTGCGAAATCCCAAACAGCCTTACGGATAAGGAGGACTTGCTCAATGTACGAACCCAAACCCGAGCACAAATTCACCTTTGGCCTATGGACCGTCGGCAACATCGGGCGCGACCCCTTTGGCGAGGCAGTTCGTGCTCCCCTGTCGCCAGTACAACTGGTTCACCTGCTGGCGGAAGTGGGCGCCTATGGGGTGAACTTCCACGACAACGACCTGGTCCCCATTGATGCCACCTCCGCCGAGAGGGACAGGATCGTCGCCGATTTCAAAAAGGCCCTGGCAGATACGGGCATCGTCGTACCGATGGCGACGACCAACCTCTTCGGCGATCCGGCTTTCAAGGACGGCGCGTTCACGTCGAACGATCCCAGGGTACGTGCCTACGCCCTGCAAAAGACGATGCACGCCATTGACCTGGGCGTGGAGCTGGGCGCCAAGGTGCACGTCTTTTGGGGCGGGCGGGAGGGCGTCGAAACCGACGCCGCCAAAGACCCAGTCGAGGCCATCAAGCGCAGCCGCGAGGCGATGAACTTTCTGTGCGAGTACGTTCTCGACCAGGGCTACGACCTCAGGTTCGCGCTGGAGGCCAAGCCCAACGAGCCGCGCGGTGACATGTACAACGCCACCACCGGCCACATGCTGGCCTTCATCGCGACGCTGGATCACCCCGAGATGGTGGGGGTGAATCCGGAGGTAGCGCACGAGCACATGGCCGGGCTCAACTTCGTCCACAACGTGGCCCAGGCCTGGGAGGCGGGCAAGCTCTTCCACATTGACCTGAACGACCAGGCTTTCGGACGCTACGACCAGGACTTGCGTTTCGGCTCTCACAACTTGAAGTCGGCCTTCTTCCTGGTCAAGTTCCTCGAAGACGTCGGCTATGAGGGCTGCCGCCACTTCGATGCCCACGCCTACCGCACCGAAGACTACGAAGGCGTCAAGGACTTTGCCCGGGGCTGCATGCGCACCTACCTGATTTTGCAGGAGAAGGCGGAGCAGTGGAACGCCGACCCTGACATCCAGGCATTGCTGACAGAGATCAACGCCGACGATGGCTCGACCGATGCCTTCAAAGGCGCGTACAGCGCGGAGAAGGCGACGGCTTTGAAAGCGGCGTCCTTTGATCGTGCTATCTTGGGCGCTCGGGGAATGGGCTACGAGCGGCTGGACCAGTTGACGGTGGAACTCCTCCTGGGTGTACGGTAACGCGATGAAGCACACAACAACCCGTTTCGCAGGCTATGACTGTATCAAACTGGAAAACGATGCCGTGGCCCTATGGGTAACCCAATCCGTAGGGCCACGTATCATTGGGCTCGCCTTGCCGGGCGGCGTCAACCTTTTCGCCGAGGTTCCCGATGAAACCCTGACTTGCCCAGGTGAAGGAATCTATTCACTCCGTGGGGGGCACCGTCTGTGGTATGCCCCCGAGGACCCCCGACGTACCTACCTCCCCGACGACGCCCCGGTGACCATCGCTGACCTGGCCGACGGCGTGCTCGTCACTCAGCCCGTCGAAGCGCAGACCGGCATCCAGAAGTCATTGACCATCTCCCTGCCCGGCCGCAATGCCCGCGTCGTCATTGACCACACCATCCACAACCGGGGGCAGCAGCCCGTCGAACTGGCGCCGTGGGCCATTACTCAGCTTAGGCCGGGCGGTGTGGCCGTGCTGCCTCAGGCAATAATCCTCGCCGACGAGCACGGCCTGCTTCCCAACCGTCACATCGCTCTGTGGCCCTACACCCCCATCAACTCACCACACGTCACCTGGGGCGACCGGTACGTGTTCGTCGAAGCGATGATGCAGGGCGGCGCGCTCAAAATCGGCTTTCCGAACCCCGTCGGCTGGATGGGCTACGCCCTGGGGGACGCCTTCTTTGTCAAGCATGCAGCTTATCGGTCCGACGCCGCCTACTTCGATCGGGGCAGTTCCAGCGAGTGCTACTGCAACCCGCGCTTTCTCGAACTGGAGACGTTGGGACCGCGCACTACCCTGTCGCCAGGTGAATCAGTCACCCACCGTGAGACATGGGCGATCTACGCCGGAGTGACCGTCCGTTGTGACGAGGCGGCGGTGCAGGAACGCGTTGACCGGCTCGAATTGACGGCAGGGGAAAAACCATCATGACTTACTTCCTGGGCATTGACAGTTCGACCACGGCTACCAAGGCGCTGCTGATGCGCGCCGCCGGCGAGGTGCTGGGCGTGGCTTCGTCGGAATACACCTACGAAACACCCCAGCCCCTATGGACCGAGCAGCATCCCGACCTGTGGTGGCAGGCCACCGTCGCTGTCATCCGCCAGGTATTGGCCCAGACGCAGGTGGACCCCGCCGACGTCCAGGGCGTGGGGCTCACGGGCCAGATGCATGGCCTGGTGCTGCTGGGCGCGGAGGGCGAAGTGCTACGCCCGGCCATTTTATGGAACGATCAGCGCACGGGTGCACAGTGCGACGAGATCCGACGGCGGCTGGGCAAGGCGCGCCTGATCCAACTCACCGGCAACGATGCCCTCACCGGCTTCACCGCACCCAAGATCCTCTGGGTGCGCGAGCACGAGCCAGAGGTCTACGCCCGGGTGGCGCATGTCCTGCTGCCCAAGGACTACGTCCGCTACCGGCTCACCGGCCAGTTTGCCACCGACAAAGCGGGTGGGGCAGGCACGCTGCTGTTCGACGTCAAGGCTCGCGACTGGTCGCCGGAGGTGCTGGACGCCCTGGACATCCCCGCCGACTGGCTGCCCCAGACCCACGAAGGCCCTGAGGTCACCGGCGTGATCAGCGTTGAGGCGGCAGAGGCCGCTTCATCATACATACGTAGCGGCGCTTCATCATACATACGTAGCGGCGCTTCATCATACATACGTAGCGGCGCTTCATCATACATACGTAGCGGCATCGGCCTGAAAGCGGGCACGCCCGTGGTGGGTGGCGGAGGCGACCAAGCGGCCCAGGCGGTGGGCGTTGGCGCAGTAGAGCCGGGCATCGTGGCCCTCACGCTGGGCACGTCGGGCGTGGTGTTTGCCAGCACCGGCGAGCCGTTCATTGAGCCGGAGGGCCGGCTGCACGCCTTCTGCCACGCCGTGCCGGGCCGCTGGCACCTGATGGGTGTGATGCTCTCGGCGGCGGGCAGCCTGCGCTGGTACCGCGACACCCTGGCTCCCGGCGTGGATTTCGACGCGCTGCTGGCCCCGGCCGCCGCCGTGTCCCCAGGCAGCGAGGGCCTGCTCTTCCTGCCCTACCTCACTGGCGAGCGTACTCCACATCCAGACCCACTGGCGCGCGGCGCCTTCGTGGGCCTCACGGTGCGCCACACCCAGGCGCACCTGACTCGCGCCGTCCTGGAGGGTGTCGCCTTTGGCCTGCGCGACAGCTTTGAACTGATCAAGTCGGTGGGATTGACCGAGATCCGCCAGGTGCGCGTCTCCGGCGGTGGGGCCAGGAGCGCTCTGTGGCGGCAGATCCTGGCCGATGTGCTGAACGTCGAGCTGGTGACGGTTAACACCACCGAGGGCGCAGCCTACGGCGCGGCGCTACTGGCGGCGACCGGTGCCGGCGTCTATCCCGACGTGGACACAGCCTGCGCGGCGACCATCCGGCTCACGGGTCGCACCGTGCCCGGCCCGGCCAGCGTGGCTTACGGGGAGGTCTATCCGCTGTATCGGGACCTGTATCCGGCGCTGCGACCCAGCTTCAATGCCGTGGCACGGGTAGCAATGTAGCTGATGTATCTTGCGTCTGAGAAAGAACTCAATACAGAAAAAGGTCAGAAGCCAGGCCTCGAAGGAGCCTGGCTTCAACTGTTTTGGAACCCGGACGGCTTGGAGGCAAGAATGCTTTGCTCCAGAGCCAGCGATACCGCCCAGGTGCGAGCAAGCGTGTCAAGTCTCCACCTTGTCTATAAATGGTTTTTCGATTACAATTATGAGTGGGCAAAGTGAGGAGGTTTCATCTTGGACGAGGACAAGTCGGCTTGCTACGGCGAGAAATACTTCGAGATCACCGCCACGACTTCTACTATTGAGCACGTCCGCGCCGCAATGCGTGGGCCGTTGCCGGGCTTCGAGGCACAGATCACGATGGCTCCGCAGCCACGACCCTTCAGTCCGCCCCCCGGCGTCGAGCCTCGCCAGGCCGGGGTGCTGCTGCTCCTGTACCCCATCCACGGCGTGCTCCACCTGGCGCTGACCGTGCGCACGGCCAGTCTGAATCACCACAGCGGTCAGATTTCGCTGCCCGGAGGCGGGTGGGAGAAAGAGGATGCTTCGCTCCAAGAGACCGCGCTGCGCGAGGCTCAGGAGGAGATCGGGATCGCCACGGACGAGCTGGAACTGCTCGGTCACCTCACTACCCTCTACGTCCCGCCCAGCCACAACATCGTTCATCCCTTCGTCGCTTACACGCCCCAACATCCCGCCTTTCACCCTGATCCCAAAGAAGTGGCCGAGTTGCTGGAGGTCCCTCTACATCTGCTTCTTGACCCGGCAACGCGGCGTGAGGAGGACTGGATGTGGCGCGGCGCGCCCTTGCACGTGCCCTTCTACACGGTGGGCGAGCACAAGGTGTGGGGGGCGACAGCCATAATACTGGCGGAGTTCGTGGCACTCGTCAAACGTCAAACAATGAAGGAGGTTCATCCTTGAAACTAATTCGATTTCTGAAGAACGACCAACCGTGCTACGGCCTGATTGAGGGAGAGGATGTCTACGCCGTCGAGGGCTCCATCTTCGGCCAGTTCCGCCAGGCGGAGAAGGTGGCCGCATTGACCGAGGTCAGGCTGCTGGCTCCCTGTCAGCCCACCAAAATTCTGGCTGTGGGCCTCAACTATCGCAAGCATGCTGCCGAGGCCGGCATGGACGTGCCACCGGAACCCCTCGTTTTCTCCAAGCCGACTTCCTCTGTCATTGGCCCCCTCGACCCTATCGTCTACCCCATCCTCTCTCAGCACGTGGACTACGAGGGCGAACTGGCCGTGGTCATCGGGCAGCGGGCCAGAAATGTGCCCCCGGAGAAGGCGCACGATTTCATCCTCGGCTACACTTGCGCTAACGACGTCACGGCCCGCGATCTGCAGAAGCGAGACAACCAATGGACCCGAGCCAAGGGATTCGATACCTTTTCCCCCCTCGGCCCCTGCATCGTCACCGGCCTGGACCCTGCGCGCCTGAACATTCAGACCCGGGTGAACGGCGAAACCCGCCAGGACGGCTCCACCGCCGACATGGTCTCCGGCGTGGCCGAGCTGATCTCCTACATCTCGCAGGTCATGACCCTGGAGCCCGGCGATGTGATTCTCACCGGTACGCCGTCTGGCGTGGGACCACTGCAACCCGGCGATGTGGTGGAAGTGGAGATCGAGGGCATCGGGATCCTGCGCAACCCGGTGGTGAGTCAGGGGACAAGCTAGGGGCGTTTCACTCCCTGGATGGCTCTTTCACCGCCACGACGATGGCTGCCAGTGCGATGGTCACGCCTATCAGGTTGGCCAGGATGGACGCCTGGAACCCGAAGCGGTCGTAGAGCAGGCCGCCGATGCCATGCTTGCATGGGGGGTGCGGGGAAGCCGATCAGTCCTCGGAAGGTGGATCAGAGTTAGACAAAATATCAAGGGGCTGTTAGATTTCGAGGCTGTTAATGGGTAGGATGAACAAATCTTGCCGGCTCTTTAGGATTTCGCAGGGTCAAGCTGAGAAATTTGCCACGAATTGCACGA
>CAYWWC010000011.1:19782-30578 GCA_964461615.1 uncultured Anaerolineae bacterium | reverse complement strand
AGTCATCGAAACCAAGCGTTTCCTGTCCAAAACAGTGCTTTTCACAAGCCGCTTCACTTCGACAGGCTCAGTACAAGGGTTTCGATACGTCGCTCTGCTCCTACTCAACCGGCACTCTCGCCCAACGCCTAACTGGGGAAGGACTTACGCCCACTTGTACTAGTGCTCACGCTCGCCTGTGATCAGATCGGCGATATCATCCTCCGTCAGGTCGCCTTTGGTGTAGGTGCCGACCTTCCGGCCATGTCGGAGGATGGTGTAGGCATCGGCGACCTGGTACACGTGGCGGACGTTGTGGCTAATGAAGATGACCGACAGCCCACGCTCCTTGGCATTGAGCGTATACGTCAACACCTTGCGCGTCTCGGCCACCGAGAGCGCAGAGGTCGGCTCATCCAGGATCAGGAGTTTCGCGCCGAAGTGCATTGCGCGGCCGATGGCAATGGATTGGCGTTCACCGCCAGAAAGCTTCCCGACCGTCTCCGATGGCGCCCTGATCTTGATCCCCACATCGGCCAGCGCGGTGCGCGTCAGGTCGTTCATCTCCCGCATATTGAGCCAATTGACCGGGCCGATCTTGCGCGCCAATTCGCGCCCCAGGAAGAAATTGCGCGTGATACTCATCAAGTTGACCAACGCCAGATCCTGGTAACACGTTTCAATCCCCAGAGCGCGCGCCTCACGCGGGGAATTGATCCGCACCGGCTGGCCTTCGAAGTGAATCTGCCCTCTGGTGAACGGGTAGACCCCGGTCAGAATCTTGATCAGGGTGGACTTGCCAGCGCCGTTATCGCCGAGCAGCGTCATCACCTGTTGCTTTTCGACGGTAAAATCCACACCATCCAGCGCAGTGATCGTGCCAAACCGTTTGACGATACCTTCCATGTGTACTACAGGGGTGTCGTTGTGTCCATTCGTGCTCATGCTAAACTCTCCTTATTCGTCAAGAGCGTCTGCGAAGCCAGTTGTTCAGGATCACAGCAGCCACAATAGTTACGCCAACGACGGCCGGAAAATTATCGGCCGGGATAAAGGGAATGTCCAGTAATACTACGCCCGTGCGTAGGGTGCTGATCAACAGGACGCCGATCAAAGCGCCCCAGATGCTGCCGTACCCCCCCGTGAGCGAGGCCCCGCCCACCACGGCGGCGGCAATTGCACTCAGTTCCATACCGGCGCCAGTCGCCACTCGAACCGTCTTGAACTGGCTAAACAGCAGCACGCCGGAAAAGCCAGCCAGCGCCCCCGAAATCATGAAATTGATCACTTTGACTCGGTTGACGTTGACACCTTGGGCCTGGGCCGCCCCGGGGTTTCCTCCGGCCGCAAACACGTGGTTGCCATATCGAGTACGAACCAGCATATATTGGCAGATGACCGCCACCAAGAACAGCCATAAGGCCGCAGTGCGGAAATTCGCGCCTGCGAACAGGTCATTCACCACGTCGAGCCGCCCGTTGAAGACATTGTAGATCGGGAGTTTCTCCAGCGTTTGCGCCATCATTCCCCCGGAGAGGACCCACGCCGCCCCCCGGTAAATCGAGCGCGTGCCCAGGGTGGTGATAAATGATGGGATTCTAGTCCGGATCAAGATCAGGCCGTTCAAGGCGCCCAGGGCGGCTGGCACGAGTATCGCCAACAGCAACGCCACCACAGGTGAGCCGCCATTCATCGTGTTGAGCGCATACAAGAAACCTCCCATTGCGGGCAGCGCGCCGACCGAGAGGTCAAACTCACCAGAGATCATGAGCAACGTCACGCCAATGGTGACCATGCCGACGAGGGTGGAAGCGTTCAGGATGCCGGACACCGTCCTCAGAGTGAAGAAATGTGGGACGAACAGCGAAAAAAGAGTGAATACAATAATCAGGGTCGCTAGTGGACCTGCGATGGGCGAGCTGGCAAACAGTCGCCGGACATCTTTTCGCCAGGCTGCAGCAGTACTCATACTTGGCGCCTCCTCAATAAGGGAAAGGGATTTGTGGAAGGGGAAGGGGAAGGGGAAGGGACACCAGGTCAGCGCCCTTCCCCTTCTACTTTCTACTTTGGCTTCCGACAGGGGTGGGACTAAAGGGGACTCATTTGCATTTGCATCTTCCTCTTCTTCCGCCCATACCAGTCAGAAGAGGCCGGACCTAACGGTACGTGCCAGCGAGTTCTTTCACGATGGCGATGTTGCTCAGGTCCACAAAGCCCGGGCCCGTCGGCGTGACCGGCAGCGCCGGGACGATGTTCTGGCGATTGAGCATCGTCAACATCAACACAGAGAGATAACCCTGCAAGAAAGGCTGTTGGTCAATGCCAAACAGGGTGGTCCCATCCTCGATCTTGACCACGATCTCCGGGCTCAGGTCGAACGTGCCGTGGATCACATCGCCCGCACCCAGGCCAGCGGCCTCCATGAAGGCGTAGAACGGGTTGGCGCTGTTCGGACCCAGCGTCAGGAAGGTGTCAAGGTCGGGGTTGGCAGTGTAGTAGTCGTCAATGATGGTCTGCGACTCGGCTGGGTCATCCACAACGGGGAGCACCTCAGCTTCGAAGCCCTTCTCGGCAAACGCGTCAACAAGACCCTGACAACGGGCGTCCAGGCCGGTGTGCCCAACCTGGTGGTTGATGCACACGGCCTTGGTCCCACCAGCGGTCACCATGCGCAAGCCGCCCTGATAACCACCCTGGTACTCATCCGCCCCCACGTACGTCAGGTAGGGGATGCCATCCTTGAGCGGACCGGAGCCAGCGTTGAAGCCGACCACCGGAATGCCAGCGTCAATCGCTCGCATGATCGGCTCTTTGAACAGGATGGGGTCGGTCACCGTCAGGGCAATGCCGTCCGGCTGCGCGGCCACCGCCTGGTCAATGAGAGAAGCCGTCTTCTCCAGGTCAAACTCGTCGGGCCCCAGAATGGTGACGCTGACACCCAGGTCCTTCTCAGCTTGCTCGACAGCTCCCTTCATCGTGCACCACCAGGCATCCCAGGCACACAACGCGTGCTGAACCATGATGATGTTGACTTCCTTGTCCGGATCCGGCGTAGCGCCGACGTTGCTGGCGTCCACGAAGCCCGGACCCGTCGCCATCACCGGCGCCGCCGGGGTGATCCCGTAACGAGCGGCCATGGACAGCCACAGCACGGCCCCGTAGCCTTGCAGATAGGGTTGCTGGTCAATGCCAAACAGGGTGGTACCATCCTTGATCTTGGCCTCAATCTCCGGGCCCAGGTCGAACGTGCCGTGAACTACATCGCCCGCACCCAGGCCAGCGGCCTCCATGAAGGCGTAGAACGGGTTGGCGCTGTTCGGACCCAGCGTCAGGAAGGTGTCAAGGTCGGGGTTGGCAGTGTAGTAGTCGTCAATGATGGTCTGCGACTCGGCTGGGTCATCCACAACGGGGAGCACCTCAGCTTCGAAGCCCTTCTCGGCAAACGCGTCAACAAGACCCTGACAACGGGCGTCCAGGCCGGTGTGCCCAACCTGGTGGTTGATGCACACGGCCTTGGTCCCACCAGCGGTCACCATGCGCAAGCCGCCCTGATAACCACCCTGGTACTCATCCGCCCCCACGTACGTCAGGTAGGGGATGCCATCCTTGAGCGGACCGGAGCCAGCGTTGAAGCCGACCACCGGAATGCCAGCGTCAATCGCTCGCATGATCGGCTCTTTGAACAGGATGGGGTCGGTCACCGTCAGGGCAATGCCGTCCGGCTGCGCGGCCACCGCCTGGTCAATGAGAGAAGCCGTCTTCTCCAGGTCAAACTCGTCGGGCCCCAGAATGGTGACGTTGACATCCAGTTCCTTCTCAGCTTGCTCGACAGCTCCCTTCAGCGTGCACCACCAGGAATCCCAGGCGCACAACGCGTGCTGGACCAGGATGAGGTCGAGTTTTTTCTCAGGCGCCGGTATTATCGCCAGCTCGAAGGTCAGATACTGCGCAGCCTCCTCAGGGGTGGGGATCAGCAGCTTCCAACCAGGGTGGATCAGGCCGGGGTCCGCGATGTA
This sequence comes from uncultured Anaerolineae bacterium, assembly GCA_964461615.1. GTDB lineage: Bacteria > Chloroflexota > Anaerolineae > VGOG01 > VGOG01 > CAZVCJ01. Next base: position 26,583 of record CAYWWC010000011.1, on the reverse strand, counting down.
GGCGAAGGTCGCGTCCTCGCTGACCTTGTCGTTGGTGCCCCCCGCAATGGCTGGATAGGCCGCGCCGTTGCCCAGGTACTTCTCCGCCAGGGTCCAGAGGTTGTCACCCAGCTTCACGGTGTAGGTTGTCCCCGCCTGTGCTGGAGGGGCAGCGCTGACCACACCCATCATTCCCGGTGCTAACAACGCGAACACCAAAATCAGACTTACGAACCTTGTTCTTTTGCTTGACATTCTTTCCTCCTTAATAATTGTTGAAGTATCGAGCGCTACCATCTAGCGCTCAGGTCGGATAAACCGTACTTAGAATTGGAAACGGCGCCTGGCCTATATTCATCCCCCCTTTCTGAAACGACCCTATTTCTGATGGACCGAGATCAGTCCAAATAGACGACCTTCCGCTCCCTGACCGCCTCAGTGGCGGCACAGGCCCATTTCACGGCCTGGTACCCGTCCTCCAGACCTACCAGCGGCTCCTTCCCTTCACGAATACAGTCGACAAAACTCTGCAACTCTGCGCAGAACGTCGGCTCCCAGTATTCAAAGAACCACTCCACACATTCCTGGTACACCCCACTGGTATTCATGTAGGTAACACGATCCTTGGTAGGTACGGCACCGATGCGAATACAGCCGTCGCTGCCATAGATTTCGGTCTCCACGTGGTAGCCGTAGGAACAGTTGCGGCTGGTCTCCAACTGGCCAATTATCCCGTTTTTGAACTCCATCAGAATGGAGCAGTTGTCGATGTCGTTGACCGCACGCAGACCTTCGTAGACAAAGGCATCGCCCAGTCCATAGACGCTTTTGGCCTCTGAGTTGGCGAACCAGCGAGCGCAGTCGTAGTCGTGGGTCAGCATATCCATGACCAGTCCTCCACTGGCGGGACTGAACTCGATAATGAAATCAGCCATGGAAGCTGGATCACGGTTGATCATACGGATCTGAATCGGTGTGCCAATGAAGCCCTCATCAATCTTTTTCTTGGCTGCCTGAACTGAACTGTCGAAACGGCGGTTGTAGCCTATCTGCAGAAGCATGTCCTGGTTGGCCTCAACAGCCGCCTTTATCCGATCGATTTCTTCGATGGCCATCCCCAGGGGTTTCTCGGTGAACACGTTCTTGCGGCCTGCTTTTGCAGCAGCGCAAATCATGCGGCAGTGCTCCTGAGAAGAGGAGGCGATGACGATGCCATCCAACTCCTGGTTCTCGATAAGCTCCAGAAAGTTGGATGTGCGGTACTTGGGGTTCATTTCCTGGGTGACCGAATCCAGCTCATCCTCAATCACACTGCATATCGCGGTCAATTCGGCGTTGGGAATGTTGTAATAGATGTTCGCGGCGTGCCTTCTCCCCAGGCGTCCCAATCCGATAATGCCCAGTTTTGTTCTGTCCATTGCGCTTCTCTTCATCATGTAAGATCAAGTTCATACATCATAGTCCGCCGTATTCCTCAACAAACTTCTCAACCTCCGGCAGCGTGGGCATAAAGTTGGCGCAACCGTGTTTCGTTACGACGATGGCCCCACAGGCGTTTCCTATGCGGGCGGACTCGTACCAGCTCCATCCCTGGACGCAACCGTAGAGAAAACCAGCGGCGAAGGCATCGCCCGCGCCGAGGATGTTGTAGACTGTAACCGGGAACCCGGGCACGTCAATCTGGGTGCGACTGCCATCCTCTTCTCTGAGATGGACCCGGACGCCTTCCTCTCCGCGTTTTTGCAGAAGCGCCTTGGGCCCCAACGCCAGCAGCCTTTCGATGGCCGTCTCGATGTCCCCACTGACGCGGGTGTCCGAGACCTGCGAACTAGTCAGCCGCATCTGGCTGACGTCGGAGAGCATGGCGGCGTTGATCTCGTCTTCGGTGCCGATGACCACGTCAACCCAGCGCAGGGAGGAGCGGATGGCGACACCGAAAGCGCGTGGGTCGTGCCACTGGTCAGGCCGAAAGTCAATGTCCAGCACGACTTCTGTCCCGACCTGTTGGGCCAGCTCCGCCCCAAAGATGGTGGCGCTGCGGCTGGGGTCTTTGCTCAGGTTAGTGCCCGCAAATTGAAAGATGCAGCTATCGGCGACGGGGGCAGCCAGTACGTCGTCAATGGTTAACTGGATGTCGGCGCAGTTGTCTCGATAGTAGACCAGCGGGAACTTGTCGGGAGGCTCAATGCCCAGGATTACGGCGCTGGTATGGTGGCCCGGTTTATGCGGGCTGAATCGGGTTTCGACGCCCTCGTCCTGCAAGAACTTGAGGATGAACTCACCCACAGGGTCCTGGCCCAGGCCGGTCAACAGCGCGGTTTTCAGTCCCAGCCGGCGCGCGCCCACACTGATGTTGGTCGGCGAACCGCCCACGTAGGCGGCGAAGCTCGTGATCTCTGCAAAAGGCGCTCCCACATCGTTGGAGTAGAGGTCAATGCAGGAACGGCCCATATGTAGGGTGTCGTAAGTACGAGAAGCGAGTGTATCGTCAATCATCATCATAGAAACTTCGATACGGTTCAGATCGCGTTGTCAAAATCAAAACGTCGACATCACCTTCTTTATTACGATTGTGCTTAATTCCACGCAGCGGTTTCAGATTGAACATCTGATGACATTTCTGGCACACTTTTACTGCCGGACACTTTTTGATTCTGCCACGAATTTCACGAATTCACACGAAGGTGGGGACAAAAAATCAGTGAAAGTCGTTTCCACTTCCGAGGCCGTGCAACTCGTGGCGAAAAACTCAGATAGATGTTAGCAAAACCGCCCTACCAAAAAAGTGTCCGGCTGCAAGTATGATACCACTCTTCCATCTATTTGTCAACAGCGCCATCTTAATAAATGCCGAAAGCTTTCCAGGCCTCCCACATGGCCATGATGTTCTCTGGAGGAACGTTGGCCTGGATGTCGTGCACCGCAGCAAAGACGAAGCCACCACCGGGAGCCAACGCTTCGATGTTTCGCCTGACATCCTCTTTGACGTCCTCCGGGGCGCCCGTGCCCAGAACACCTTGCGTATCAACACCACCTCCCCAGAAAACCAGATCACGGCCGAATTCTTGTTTGAGTTCTTTGGCGTCCATACCAGCAGCGCTGACCTGAATCGGATTTAGGATGTCAATCCCCGCATCAATCAGATCTCCAATCAGAGGGCGGATCGCGCCGCACGAATGGAAGAACAGCTTGATCGGAGCCTGTTGCTTGACGGCGGAAGACCTCGCGAAGGAAAAGAGCTTCTTATGGCGTGGTTTGATGAGCTTTCGGTACGTCTGGGGCGAGAATAGCAGAGAGTGTTGCCCGGCCATATCGTCTGCTTCGATAACCAGATCAACCAGGTCGCCAACCTCTGCCAGGGCGCGTTCCCAATAAGCGCACTTGAACTCAACCAAGCGATCAAGCATGTAGGCTACGAATTGCTGGTTGATTGCCAAATCCACGTAAAACGGCTCGTAGCCTCGAAGCCACGAATAGACCTCAAGAATGCCCGCCGAAGGTCCGGCCAAAACGACTGCTTTACCCTTATCAACCGCCGCCTGCGCATCGCGCCGCAGATTCTGAAACCGATGATCATCCAGAGGGTCCGGGAATTCGTATGTTTTGAAATCCTCTAGCTTCTCGGCGTTAGCCAGGGGATGGACGTACATGTCGTAATAGAAACCACCCTCTTTAGGCTTTTGCCAGCCAATTCCCCATTCATCCGTATATGCCTCATAAGCACCTTCATCGCGAAACACAAGCTCGAACCCTGCCGACGGTTGCGGGACAACAAGTCGAACGTCCGTTTCTAGCCGCTCCGCCAAGTCTTCTTCAACAACCGCCAACTGCTCCGCCACGAAGGAGATTCTGGGCTCACGAATCGGCAGATTCAAGTATCTGCGTAGATTCTGGTAAGCGGTCAGGTGAATGAGGGATAGGCCAGTCCCGCCTAAATCAAAGGGAACACGATCGGGTTCCTTGTGATCCAATGCCAGCCTGACTCGTTCACGAGAATTCATTCAGCGTCAACTCCCTCATCTCCTCTTGGCGGCCACAGCCTGCCGCGCGGCGGCGACAACGTCATCCACCGACATGCCGTAGCGATCCAGCAGCTCATAGTAGGGTCCACTCTCAGCAAACTTGTCGGCGATGCCCACTCGTTTGACCGGTGCCGGGTAGGCATCAGCCACCGCCTCGGCCACGGCTCCGCCCAGCCCTCCAACGACGCTGTGCTCCTCGGCGGTGACCAAGGCCCCCGTCTCGCGGGCCGCTTGCAGGATGCTATCTGTGTCGAGGGGCTTGATGGTGTGCACTTCCAGCACCCGTGCATCAACCCCTTCGCCGGCCAGCACCTCCGCCGCTTCCAGGCAGCGGCCGACCATGAGGCCTGTGCCAATGAGGGTCACGTCATCGCCGGGGCGCAGGGTTATGGCAGTGCCAATCCTGGGCGCGTAGGTTTCGACAAACTCAACCCGGCGGCTATCGTCAAATAGCACGGGGACCTCGCTCCGGCTTAGACGGAAGAAGACGGGGCCGGGCCACTCGGCAACCTGCGGCAACAGCTTGTTAAGCGCTACTATCGGATCGCTGGGCACGACCACCGTCATGTTCGGCAGGCTGCGCATGATGGCCAGATCCGTGATGGTATGGTGGGTGGGCCCATCGAATCCGTTGGAGAGACCAGCGTAAGCTCCCATCAGCTTGACATTGGCCTCCCCGTAGCACAGGTGGGTGCGTACCATTTCCAGGGCGCGGGTGGCAAAGAGCCAGGCAAAGGTATTGGCAAAGGGGATTTTGCCGCTGTAGGCCAGGCCAACGGCCACGTCAACCAAACATTGCTCGGCGATGCCCACGTTGAAGAAACGGTCGGGAAAGGCTTCTTCAAACATGTAGCTGTGATCGGAACTGGATACGTCCGCGCTCAGGACCACCACGTCGGGATTGGCTTTGCCCAACTCAACCAGGGCTCGTCCATAAGTCTTGCGCATTGAAACTAGCTCTGCCATGTTCTCAATCCATCCTCCAGTTCAGCCAGGGCCTGCTCGTATTGCTCCTTGTTCGGGGATGCTCCGTGCCAGCGATGATCGTGCTCGAACAGGCTCACTCCCTTCCCTTTGGTGGTTCGGGCGATGATGATGCTGGGCTGGGCGTGCACCTCCGTTAGCGCAGCGGCCTCATCGGCGCGATCCAGCGCGTCCAGGATCTCTCCCACGTTGTGTCCGTGGATCTCCTGCACGTGCCAGCCGAAGGCGCGCCACTTGTCGGCGATCGGTTCGGTGGGCATCACGTCGGCGGTGGCCCCCGTCTGCTGGATGCCATTGGCATCCAGGATGACGGTCAGGTTGCCCAGACGGTACTTGGCCGCGGCCATCGCCCCCTCCCAGATCACGCCGGCGTTGATCTCTCCATCTCCCAACACCACGTAGACACGCGCGGTCGAAGCTCTGACCAAGGCCGCTTCGCTTACTGAGGGCGAGCTGAACGCAGAAGGTTTGCTCCCGCCCATTTTCTGCGCCAGGGCCATGCCCACCCCGACGGCAACGCCGTGCCCCAACGGGCCAGCGCAGATTTCAATGCCCGGCAGCTTGACACGGTCAGGATGGCCCTGCAGTCGGCTGTCGAGTTCACGGAAGGTCGTCAACTCGGCGATGGGGAAGAAACCGCGATGGGCCATGACGGTGTATAGCATGGCACAGGCATGGCCTTTGGAGAACAGCAGGCGGTCACGGTCGGGCCAGTCCGGGTTGGCCGGATCGAGGCGCAGGTGATGGAAGTAGAGGGCCGTCAGCACCTCGGCAATCGAAAAGGCCCCACCGATGTGGCCGGTTTGGTGCTGATAGACCATCTCTAACACCTGGATGCGGAACTTCATGGCCCGTCGCGAGAGATCGGCGATCATCTCCGGCGTATGCCGCGTCCCATAGGGATAAACCAAGGGCGGTCCGGCCCCTTTATCTGCAACCGTCATAACACTTTTCTTCCCCAGGACCATCCGACCATCTATACGTTCTTGATGAGCGTCAGGTCTCCATCACGCGCCGCTTCCAAAACCGGCCCCATGTATTCATCCACCATCTCGGCCGTCAAGGGCGCCGGCATGTTCTCCAATTTCATCTTCAGTTGCGGGTTCTTGGCGGCTGTCAGAGCGCGTTCGATGTGCTCCTGACTGAACCCCTCCACTTCGCTCAGGCGCGTCGGGAAACCAATCCGCCGTGCCAACTCGAACATCGCTTCGGCAACGGCCACGCCCAGTTCGCGGCTGCTCATACTCTCAATGTTGGTCATCGTCAGACCAGCCTCCCGGTAGATGTTGCCGACCAGTTTGAGCGGTTCCTGGATGGCCGGAGCGAAGAAGACGGTGTAGTAAGGGTTCATGATAGCGCAGGCCCTTCCGTGGCTCAGAATGTCCACCAACGAGAAGCTGGTCAGGTGGCCGCCATTGGTTCCGCCCAGCATGATGGCGTATCCGCCCAGGTCTGTAGCCAGGCAGATCGCCTCACGGGCCTCTTTGTCCTGGGGATTTTCCATAACGCGCGGCAAGTAGTTGACCACCAAGCCAATGCTGGCGGCGGCGACATCTGCTATCTTGGCGTAGTGAGGTTTGCCGGCCGCCCCATACAGCACCTCCAGGGAGTGGGCGATGCCGTCCAACGCCCCGTCGGCTGTCAGTGCAGGGGGCGCGCCGTAGGTAACTGCGTAATCAAAGACGGCGCGCGCGGGGATGATGGCCTCATCCACGATCAGCTTCTTTTGCCCCGTTGAGACGTCGGTGATGTTCGAGTACTTGGTCAGATGCGCCCCGGAACTGGCCGCCGTCTGAATAGCGACGTGCGGCGTCAA
>CAYWWC010000011.1:0-19682 GCA_964461615.1 uncultured Anaerolineae bacterium | reverse complement strand
GCGGCGTCAACAACTTGCCGCTCTCAGTAAGCGGAGCTGCCTCGGCCAGAGACTTGGTGACCAGTCCAGTCCCGAAGTAGTCGTCAATCTCGCCACCCAACGTGCGAAGCACTTCGGCGGCTTTAGTAGCATCAATCGTGCTACCCCCGCCGAAACTGATGATCACATCTGGGTCGAGCGCCTTTAGTTCGTCGGCGATGCGGAACAGGTCCCCACGCGGGGCATTGGGTCTGGCGCCTCTGATCTCACCCGTCAACGCCACACCAGCCTCTGCCAGCGAATCGCGGATGGTCTGCACAAAATCGTCGCTGCCGGGGAACGTGTCGTGCACCAGGACAGGACGTTTCCCCACCTCGGCGACCACCTCGCCCACGTGGGACAGAACACCGGCGCCAAACAGGTATGCGTCGCCTTTGAAGTCGCGCAATAAGGTTCGCGCCTTATCAAAATCAGACATTTTCATCCCTCATTTCTCACTTCTCACCTGGCTCTCAGGCGTCGGATAGCCTCAGCGATCCCCTCATCGGTGGGTACCGCTGCCCGCTCCAAGACCGCTGCATACGGGATCGGAGCATCCACCCCGGCCAGACGCGCCACGGGTGCGTCCAGGTAGTCGAAGGCATTCTCCATGATCATGGCAGCAATCTCCGCCCCGATGCCCCCAAACTTCACCGCCTCATGGACCACCAGGGCCCGGCCAGTCTTTCGAACCGACTCCAGGATCGTTTCCTCGTCAAGGGGCCGCAGGGTGCGCGGATCAATCACCTCTACTGACACCCCCTCGGAAGCGAGGGCCTCGGCCGCCGCCAGCGCCCTCGGAACCATCCAGGAGGTGGCGATGACCGTCACGTCCGAGCCAACGCGCTTCACATCCGCCTTCCCTATGGGTATGGTGTACTCCTCGTCCGGCACGAAGCCCTTGGTGGTGAGGTAGAGCATCTTGTGCTCGATGAAGACCACGGGGTTGTCATCGCGGATGGCCGATTTGAGCAACCCTTTGACATCGTAAGGGGTAGACGGCATAATCACCACCAGCCCGGGCACGTGCGCAAACCAGGCTTCCAGGCTCTGCGAATGTTGCGCGCCGTTTCCACGCCCGCTTCCCCCCTGCGTGCGAAGCACCATCGGCACCCGGACCTGCCCACCGAACATGTAGCGCATCTTGGCCGCATTGTTGACGATCTGGTCCATAGAGATCATGGCGAAATCCTCGTACATGATCTCCGCCACCGGCCGCATCCCCATCAGCGCCGCCCCCACCGCCACCCCCGCAATGGCCGCCTCGGAGATAGGTGTGTCCCGGACACGTTCGGGGCCAAATCGCTCCAGCAATCCCCTGGTCGCAGTGAAGATACCCCCGTATACTCCGATGTCCTCTCCCAGCAGAAAAACTGTGGAGTCTCGCTCCATCTCCTCCGCCAATGCTTCATTCACTGCCTCGGCATAAGTCAATTCTCGTTGGGTCATAGCGCCACCCCCCATGTTCCGGGCACATATACATCCGTGACCAGCGAGTCCAGAGCAGGAAACGGGTCATTGATCGCCTGCTCGGCAGCGTGCTCTACCTCTTCCCGAATCCTCTCTTCCATCGCTGCCAGTTCGGACGCCTGGCAGATCCCTTCCCCCAGCAGCCACCCTCGATAGCGGTCAATGGGATCCTTCTTCCGCCATTCGTCAATCTCCTCCCGGCTGCGGTAGTGGCTCGACTCCCCATCAAAGTGCCCGCCAATCCGGTAGGTCTTGGCCTCGATGAGAGACGGCCCCTCCCCGCTGCGAGCACGTCCTACGGCTTCCTCCGCCGCCTCGTACACCGCCTCCACGTCGTTTCCATCCACCACCACCCCTGGCATCCCGTAGCCTGCAGCGCGGCTAGCGATGTCCTCGATGGCGACGGCGTTGGAGATGGGCATGGTCTCTCCATACTGATTGTTCTCGCACAAAAATACGACTGGGAGCCGCCAGACGGCTGCCAGATTCAGCCCTTCATGGAAGGACCCCGTGTTAGAGGCCCCATCGCCAAAGAAGCAGAGCACCACGCCCCCTTTCATCCCCCCCATTGGGGGGGAAAGAGGGGGGGGATGCATCTGTGCAGCTCGCGCCGCGCCCGCTGCCACCGGAATGCCACTGCCCACAATCCCATTCGTGCACAGCACGCCCAGCTCGGGGATGCCAAAATGCATCGGCCCACCCTTACCACTGCTGTAGCCGGTGGCCCTCCCCATGAACTCGGCGAACAGCTTGCGCAGATCCGCTCCCTTGGCAACCAGGTGACCGCCTCCTCGATGGGTGCTGACGATGCAGTCGCTTCGTACACAGTGTTGATGAAGCAGCCTTTCCCCCAGCGCGGCGCAGGCGCCCGCCGCCACCGCTTCCTGGCCGACGTAGGGATGCATTCGGCCCGGCGTCAATCCGTGGCGAGACAACTCGATGGTCTTCTCCTCGAAGCGCCGGATGCGCACCATCAACTCGTACATCCGCAACCGTTCCGTTTTTGACAGTGACATCTTTAATCTCTCATTTCTCATTACTCATTACTCACTTCGATGGCCACCGCCCGCACCGGGCAGGCGTCCGCTCCCCGGATGGGCAGCGGCAACGCTATGAAGAACACGCGCTGCTGACATAACTCATCCAGATGGGTCAGTTCCTCGATCACCGGGATCCCTTGCTCGAACAGTAGCAGGTGCCCTGGCTGCTCCGGCGCCCCATATTCTTCGATCCCCGAAGCATCAATCCCCAGGCAGGCGATCCTCCGTTCTACCAGCCAGCGAATGGCCTCCAGGGAGAGATGGGGCCGGTTGTAGTCGGGCTTGCCGTACAACTGGTCGAATCCCGTGTGGATCAGGACGATATCCCCCGCTCGCACATCCGAACCCACCGCTTGGATCTCGGCTAATTCTATGGCCTCTCCCGCCTTCTTGTCGCGGAAATCCAGCACCACCGCTTCCCCCATCACCCGCTCCAGGGGAAGCCCGGCGACGTCCGTCCCATCTTTGAGATGATGATAGGGAGCTTCCACGTGCGTGCCGATGTGGCTGCTAATTTCCCACTCCTGCAGGATGTACCACTCTCCTTCGGGGACAGAGAAGTCCGGGAGCAGTTCGTCAACGGAGAATGTCCGTATGTCCAGTTTGAAACGCTCTGCCCCCGGCTGTAGAACGCGCGTTAGATCAATCACACGCTTGTTTGTAAGCAACGTCATCGTTATCCTCCTACCTACAGCGTCGGCGGCCAGCCCAACGTGTACAGATGCTTCCATCCATCAGCGAACGGTTGCTTCAAGACCGCTTCGAACTCCGGCCCGGACCGCTGGGTGAATTCCTCGGCCGGCGGCAACTCGCCCGGCGGGAATGCTTCGAGGATGTCATTGACCAGGCGCTCCAGGTAGTCCAACACAGCCTCGACGCCGGGGACGGCCTTCTCTGCGCTAGCGCGGGTTGACGGTCCGAGGTTGCCTTCTGGATACATGACCAATTCGAAGTTGCGGGCGAGACCTTCGTAGGCCCAGTAACGGAGGGGGTAAGGGTCCGGCTCGCCGGCGCCGGTGGTGTGTCCCTTGGGAACGTACGCCGGGTGTAGTTCCACGTCAATCAGGTTCTCGGTCTTGACCATTTCCGGGGCCAAGGCCATCAGGTATGAAGCTTCTACTTCGCAGGCGTGGACCAGCGGCGTGGTGAAGGGCCCCCCATGCTCCTGATCGAAAGCGTGCTCCCGGGCGACGTGCCACCAGTGGATCATAGCCAGCACGCAAGGCACCTGATACTGCTTGGTGAACTTGTGAATGGCGTTGGGAATCACCCATTCCTGCCCGTGGCCGTTGAGAAGAATCTGTTTTCGGAAACCGGCATTCCAGAAACCGGCGATCATGGCCTGGATATAGTCCACGAAAACGTTCTCCGGGATGATCACCGTGCCGGGCATGCCCAGATGATGATACGGATGCGAGCCATACCACAGAGGTTGGGCTACGGTGCAGCCCGTGGCACGAGCCACCTCCTCGGCCATCCTCGTGATCATGAACGTGTCCTCACCCAGGGCCTGGCCGGGGCCGTGGGTCTCGGTGGACCCGATGGGCACGATCAACACGTCGTTCTTTTCCAGACGCTCGGCAATTTCGGTCATATTCATGTTCTGCAAGTAGATGCCGCTCGCCTTGTCCATGTCTCCCTTTGGGGGGAGATTCCACTTCTTCTGCTCTACCATTTATGTCACCTCCAAAAGATGCTAAGGAATGAGAAGTATCTTGGCGCTGTCTGACGCCCTTTTGCCCAGATCGAAGGCCTCCAAGACATCGGTCAGCGGGAAGCGGTGGGTGACGACTTTGGTCAGGTCCACCAACTGGCGCGACATGAAGTCCAGGGTCTTGGGGAAGAAGAAGGGACTGCCACACGAACCGACGATGGTCGAGCCCTGCCAGATTGATTTGCCGATTTCAATCGGCACTTTGCGCCCCACACTGTGACCTATCAGGGAGATACGGCCCTCTTTCGCCACGATATCCATAGCGGCCTGCAGAGCACCATCACTGCCGGAGCACTCCACAACAAGCGTCGCCCCTCGGCCGCCTGTAAGATCCAACACCTGCTCCACCACATCGCCAGCGGTCGGATCTATCACCACGTCGGCCCCCAGGTCCTGGGCCATCTGTCGCCGGTAAGGTTGAGGCTCGACCGCAATGACCGGTGCGCCTGAGGCCTGGCACGCCAGCATGGCGAACAGCCCGATGGGCCCGGCGCCAAAGACAACCACCCGGTCGTGGGGCGCTGCGCCCCCGCCTGCGCCCCAGACGCCATAGTAAGACACCGAAACAGGCTCCACCAGAGCCCCTTCGTCGAAGCTCACGTTGTCGGGTATCTTGAACAATCGTTCTTCTTTGGAGACACAGTACTCGGCCATGCCCCCCGGATACTCCCACGAGAAACCGAAGTACTCCCAGTCGGTGCACATGTTCGTGGCCAGGCCGTCTTTGCAGTTGGGGCACACTTTGCAGTTGATAAAGGGCTCACCGACGACCCGGTCGCCCACGGCCAGCGTTTTGATGTCCTTGCCCACCTCCACAACTTCGCCGGCCCATTCATGGCCGGGGATGAAAGGAAAGGTACCTTCGTCGTTTTTGCCTTCCCACATGTGCACGTCCGTGCCGCAGATACCACTGGCCTTGATGTGGATGAGCACCTCGTTGTCTGCCGGCTGGGGGTCTGGAAGCTCTTCCAGCCGCAAATCATCAACATCTCGCAAGACTGCTGCTTTCATCGTTCGACACCTCCTCAAGGTTTAGTTTTTGGTAGTTCTCCCCCCTCTTTCCCCCCCAATGGGGGGGATGAAAGGGGGGGCTTCCATCGGATACTTTAGCCCACACTGGGCTCGAATTTGATCCATCGTCTTCATAATTGCCAGCGTTTCATCAAGCGGCATTGTGTCGCTTTCAAGCTTTCCCGCTTGCAGGCAGCGCATCACTTCGGCGGCCTCATAGTTATAGCCGTTGCCCTCAAGGGGCATCTCGATGATATTGTCTTCCTCGCCGGTGGTTTCGGTACGCCTTCGGCTACGGGCGGTCTTTGCCCGCCTCGACCCAAGCAAGGAAAGCGTGAGTTTGGTTGGTCTAAACATTAGCGGATGAATCCTGATCCGTCCCTTGGCGCCCAACAGAATGGCCTCACGGGGGGTGTCAGTTCTAAGAGAAGTGTATAAGGTGGCTAACCGACCCTGATCGTACCCTAAAATAATCGCCGCTTGCTCGTCCACGCCGGTTTCGCCAAACTGGGCCATGCTTGTGATTCTGGATGGGGGACCGAAGATCATCGAGGCCAGCGAGACAGGATAGACGCCAAGGTCCAACAGCGCGCCTCCGCCCAGTTGAGGGTCGAACAGGCGATGCAGAGGATCAAAGTCTGCCCGAAAGCCCAGGTCGGCCACGAGCATCTGCACATCGCCAATCACCCTATCCGCCAGTAATTGCCGCAGCTTGACAACCAGGGGGAGAAAGCGGGTCCACATCGCTTCCATCAAGAAGAGCTTCTTTTCCCGGGCGAATTGAATGACTGCCTCGGCCTCGGCGGCGTTGATGGTGAAGGGCTTTTCGCACAACACCGCTTTGCCAGCCTGCAAACAGAGCAGACTGTTTTCCTTGTGCAGGGTGTGAGGCGTCGCCACGTACACTACGTCAACACTGGGATCGTTGGCCAAAGCCTCGTAGCTGGCATGGCGATGTGGCGCGCCAAACATGTCAGCAAATTGGTTAGCCGACTCAGCAGTACGAGAGCCAACGGCGACAAGTTCGGCCTGGGGTAGCACCGTCAACCCCGTTGCAAACTCTGTGGCAATCTTGCCGGTGCCGATAATGCCCCAGCGTATTTTGTCGGCCATCTAACCTCCTATTGATTTTTGGAGATTGTGGCTTGCCAAAAGTCCACGCCATCACTCGGCTAGAAGGGACTCAATACGACGCTTGAGCTCCCAGGCAAGCACTGCAGGGTCCCACTCCCAATGATATGCCCCCAGCAACTCAACGGACCACAGCCCATCGTACCCTGTTGCGCGTATTGCTTCGATCCCCTCCTTAAGAGGCAGAATCCCATCGACCGGCAAAACGTCTCGGTCGGTATCACTCCACTCCTCCCCCTGGCGCGGGGTCACGTCGCTGATGTGGGCCACGACAATGAGCGACGGATCCAGCGCAGCCACTTCATCCCAGGGGGTACCCCCAGTCCACAGGTGAAAGGTATCCAGGCAAAGCCCCACGTTGTCGCGACTGGCCACATCAAGGACTTCGAGCGCCTGTGCCAGGGAGCGAAGAGATGCGAACGATACCGGCTCCAGGGCAAGCCTCACTCCAAACGGCGCGGCGATGTCGGCCAGCTCCGCCAGGGACAGCCCTATTTTGGTCCGTATATTGGGCCAGGGCTCACCCCGGAGAGCGTTGAGGGCGACCACCTGCAACGTCGGGCAGTGCAGTGTCTTTGCTGTGGCACAGAGCCTCTGGCAACGCTCGCGCAGCTCACGGCGAGCCTCGGGATCCTGGCGTTCTATGTGCAGGAGGCAGTTGAGCATCGCAGGCCGTAACGAACCCAAGTCCGGCAGCAGTTCCTCCGCCCGATAGCCTGCATTGAGATACCTTTCCAGCTTGGGTATCCATATCTCAATGGCATCATATCCCACCTCTCTGGCAATTCGGATATCGGTCACCACGTTGGTGTGCATGATGCTGCCGGCGTGCAACCCCAATAACATGCTCACATCCTCTCAAAGACGTGTCGTTGAATCTGCCACGAGCATCACCAGCTAGGGAATCAGAAGAATCTTGGCGCTATCGCCGCTTCGCTTACCGCCCTTTTTGCCCAGCTCGAAGGCCTCCAGTGCGTCGGTCAACGGGAAACGGTGAGTAACGACCTTGGTCAGGTCTACCAGGTGACGCGACATGAAAGTCAGAGTCTTGGGGAAGAAGTAAGGGCAACCGCTTGAACCAATGATGGTCGCACCCTGCCAGATTGATTTGCCGATCTCAATCGCTACTTTGCGCCCCCCACTCTGGCCGATCAGGACGACGCGGCCCTCTTTCGCTACAACGTCCATAGTTGCCGCCAGAGCGCCGTCACTGCCGGAGCACTCCAGCACCAGGGTTGCTCCCTGTCCGCCCGTGTGGTCCAACACCTGCTCTACTACGTCTCCCGCTGTTGGGTCTATCACCACGTCGGCCCCCATATCCTGGGCCAACTGCCGCCGGTAAGATTGAGGCTCAACCACCACGACCGGCGCGCCTGAGGCCTGGCAGGTCAGCATGGCAAACAACCCGATGGGCCCAGCGCCAAAGACCACCACCCGGTCGTGAGGCGCCACGCCCCCGCCCGCGCCCCAGACGCCATGGTAAGTTATGGCAACAGGTTCCACCAAAGCCCCTTCTTCATAGCTCACGTTGTCGGGCATCTTGAACAATCGCTCTTCTTTCGAGACGGTGTATTCGGCCATGCCCCCCGGATACTCCCAGGAGAACCCGTAGAGCTCAAAGTCGGCACACATATTCGGGTCCATGCCGTCTTTGCAGTTGGGGCACACGTGGCACTTAATAGGAGGCTCTGCGACGACCCGGTCGCCCGCGGACAGAGTTTTGATATCCCGGCCGACCTCCACGACTTCGCCAGCCCATTCGTGCCCAGGGATGAAGGGAAAGGCACCTTCGTCGTTAGTGCCACGCCACATGTTCACATCTGTGCCGCAAATGCCCGCGGCCCTGACGCGGATGAGTACCTCATTGTCCGCCGGCCGTGGATCTGGCAGTTCTTCCAGTCTCAGGTCATGAACACCACGCAGTACGGCTGCTTTCATGGTTCAACACGTCCTCCCTAATCTGATCCAAGCAAGACCAAGTCTGATTATACCACATTGTATACAAACAGTCAAATGAATGAATACTATTACCGCTTGCTTTGTATGCGGATATATGGTATAATGCAGACGAAGATTTTAGGTATCGTATTCTCAATACAGAGTTCTTTAGGAGAGAGACTAATGAACGAGAACGAATCCGCCACACGCACCCAACCAGCAGAGTCGGTCACGACCTACCAGCAGCAAGCCTACGCCTTTGTCAAGACACGCATCATGAACCTGGACCTCAAGCCCGGCCAGTATGTCACAGATAGCCAAATCGCGAGTGAACTGAACATCAGCCGCACGCCGGCCCGGGACGCCCTGCGTCTGTTGGAGCATGAGGGCTTCCTCACCAGTGAAGCCAGACGGGGATGGAAGGTCTATTCGCTTTCGCTCGAAGACATCCACGAGATCTTTGACATCAAAGTGGTCTTGGAAGGCATGATCGCCAGGCGGGCAGCGGAGTGCGATGACGAAGAGAAGCGAGCTGCCTTGAGAGACGCCATGGAACGGATGAAGCAGGCTTCCGCAGCCAATGACAATGAGGCCTGGAGGCAGGCTGACGTAGAACTGCACGATACCATCTTCTCCATGTGCTCCAACGAGCGCGCCGCCCGCATCATCAGAAGTCTCAACGAGCAATGGTGGCGCGTGCGTATCGGGTTCTTGACCATGCAAGGGCGTATTGAGCGTTCCAATCCCGAACACGAAGCGGTTATCGTCAGCATCCTGGCGGGCAATGGCGAACAGGCCGAACATTCGATGCGCGATCATCTCAACAACGTGCGGGAGGAGCTGGTGCACCTACTGGTCAATCTGGTACTTCCCTTTGTGCAAGAGGGTATTTGAAGGCCTACGGGCTGAGGAAGAACGGGGGAGGGCAACAGTCATTGCCATGCGGTGTCCTGAGGTCACTCTGCTTACAGTCGAAGGGGAGTAAAACGCCGCTGATCGGCGCGAGGAATGTCACATTATTTCACCGTGTTCTGCTCGACCCAGCGGCGCAGGATGTCCACTACCCCGTCGCCATCTTCATGGGGTGAGACATAGTCCACCGCCGCTTTGACCTCGTCGGCGGCGTTGGCCGGGGCAAACGTGGCACTCATGGTAGTTGCACCATTGAAACCAAGTAACACGTCTCCCCTCCCTCCGATCGCGATGGGCGAAAGTCTCTATCCGAGCTCTTTCTGCCTCGGTCAGGAGACCTTCTGCAATCAAAGGCTCTACACCCTCGCCTCCAACTCGCGCAGCAGGCTGATGGACTCGGCCACATGGCCCGCCACCTCATCTCGCCACCCTGACCCCTTGACCGGAGTAAAAGGATCGGGGCCGGAAGCCGTGCACTCGACTATGATGACATCGTTGTATTCAATGTCCTTGAGAGCGCGCATAACGCCGGCGAAGTCGGTGTGACCGCGACCGACCGCCTGGCGGTTGGAGTCGGCGGCGTGGAAGAGGACCAGGTGCTCGCCAGCCGTGCGGATGGCGCTACCCAGGTCGGCCTCCTCGATGTTCATGTGATAGGCGTCTAAGAGAATGCCCACGTTCCGCGCCCCCACCTCCTCCACGAAGCGCACTGCTTCTTCGGAAGTATTCAGCAAATGGGACTCGTAACGATTGAGAACCTCGATTGCTAATCGCAAGCCCAGCTCCTGAGCTCGCGCGGCGATGCGCTGGACTCCCACCACGTAGTTCACGTACTCCTGCTCGTACGAGGTCACTGGCCGGATGCGCCCCACCTCTCCATGGCATCCCACGATGGGCGCTCCTACCTCGGCGGCGAAGTCCAGCAAACGCAGATAATAATCCACCGCCTTAGCCCTTACTTCAGCATCGGGATGCGGCAGGTCCACATCGCCTGGGGTCAGGGAGAGCACCGCCAGCCCGCGGTCGTCCAGGATGGACTTGACCTCGGCCGGGTCATAAAGCTCCAAATCGCCCTTCAGCTCTAACCCGTCGTAGCCGAAGCCAGCCAAACGGGACGCAGTCTCGGCCAGCGGCTCATCTCCGAAGATCCAGTTACAGACCCCGTACTTCATAACGTTCTCCCGCCAGCGTAAGTGATGATAACTATATCACACCTGAATTCGGTTGTCAAGAAAACCTACCCAAAAAGGCCCTCTCCTCAATAGGAAAGGGCCTTTCTTTTGCTCATCCCCCAATCTCCGACATCGTACGCCCCTGAGGTATTACCTGCTCAGACAGGTGATGCCTCTCCGGTTTGGCACGCACGGCCTCGACGATCAGGTGCTTGATCTCCTCTACGGCTGTCTCCTACTTCACCTGGATTTCGACGACGCCCTTGATCTGGACTTTGCTAGAGAAGCCGGGCGCGACGATGCGAAAGCCACCCTGGTTGCGGAAGGAGACGATGCAATCGGCGCAACCTTCGATATCGGCCAGCGGCATCTCAGCACTGTAGCCGTCGTCAGCGACGAACACCAGCGTCGTAGCGCCGGCCTTGGGGCTCGCTTTGCTCAGCAAATCGGTGATGCGCACACCGCTGTAAGCCTCGGTTTCACCTTCTTTGTTTGTGTACTCGGCCTCGATGGCGTCCATGGATCGGATCTTGTCTTCGGTCCAGCCAACCTCGGTATCAACGTTGCCCGTGATCTTGAACGCGGCGTTTTCGGGCACGCCGGCAGCCTGGGCGTTCACCTGGAGCTCCACCAGTTGGAATACCCAGCGGTTTGCTGGCGTGTGGGGACAGACCATGCGGATGGGGCCGTGGTCGGGGTCGGCCTCAGCGATCCATTTTCCGTCTTCCTTCAGGGCGACGATGGCGTCCTGCAGTTCGTCTTTGCTGATCTCAATGGCATAGCCATCGGAGGCAACGATGGTGATGCTCACGTACTCGCCAGCGCCGGACTTGGTCAGGATCTCGGTCAGCGCCACGCCGCTCCAGTCGCCGGTCGTGTCCTCGCCCAGCGACTTGTCCATGAAGACATCCTTCAGGTCGGTCTGGGGCATACCTGTCAGCTCGGCGTAGCTCAGAGACAGCGAGCTGCTCACCGCACCGCTGACGCTGAGTGTCCAATCCACCTCAGGGGCTCCACCACCGCAGCCGGCCAGTCCCAGAACCAGCAACAGCGTAGTCATCAGAATAACTTTGTTTCGCATCTTTTCCTCCTTCTTGAATTTGTGTATTTGTCTATTTTGAAACTACGAAGATGGGAATGAACATATCCCGCTCAATCAGATGTCCGTGATTGCCCGATCTTCTTTCTTCCTCGACCTGGTGCATCCCGTGGTCGGCGAAAATGATGATGAGTGTATCGGCGGGCAGCGCTGCGAGCAATTGCCCCACTGCCGTGTCTACCTCGCGGATGACGGCCTCTTCTTCCGGCGTATTGGGGCCATAGGTGTGCCCGGCGTCGTCAATGCCGTGGAAATGGACATAGAACAGGTCGGGCATCCCCTCGTCCAGCACGGCCAGGGCGTTGGATAGCACGTTGTCGTCGGTGTTGCCATTGCCGTCGCGGTCGCCGGAGAGCTGCATCTCGGAGTTGCGCAGGTTGAAGGCCAGCGACTCCCCCTCGACGGCCACCACCTGCCGCCCGGCGGCGTTGGCAACGTCAAAGACTGTCTCCACCTCCGTCTTGCGGATGCCCCGCTGGTCCGCCCCATTGACCGCCGGCAGCGCGCCGGTGAGCAGGGCCGCTGAGGCCACGCTGGTGCAGGGTGGATAGACGGTCAGGCCGACCAGGGGCTCGTCCAGCGCGGCGAGGTTGGGGATCAACCCCGCGTCGCGGGCCTCCATGTAGCGTACGTAGCCAAAGCCATCGAGGAAGAGGAGCAGCACGTGGCTTGTCCTGAGCGCCGCTTCGCTAACGGCCGAGGGGCTGGCCGGGGGTGCTTTCAGCGCCTGTCCGGTGGCCTGGGCTGGCGACGGCAGACCGAGCGCTGCGGCGACCGTCGGCGCGATGTCGGTGATGTCCGCCTCAGCCTGTGCGTGCAGTTCCAGCAGTGGCGGCGGCTCGATCTCCAGAAGCGAAACCGTAAACACCTCCCTGCCGATGGATAGTTTCCCATCCTCTCCCCACCAAGCATCGCCGGCCACAGCCGCCCAGTCGAACTCGTGCCGGACGCCCTCCGGTTCGCTCACGATCAGGCGCTCGATCACCCAGTGCCCCGCCATCCAGAGCACCCGCTCCAGGGGGAGGCTCTGTCCCTCCTCAGCAAAGCCGGCCAGGCCAGCGACGACTTCGCTGTCCACAGGGAAGTCGCTGCCATCCGGGGCAATGACGGTCGCCTCCCAGGCTTGTCCTGAGCGCAGACGCAGGAATGGGCTGCAGCTTGCCAGGCAGAAGAAGAGGAGCGCGAGCGCAAGAAGGCTCAGGATTAAGTTCTTCACAGGGTTGTTGTCAGGCATGGGCTACTCTTCCGATACAAGCTCGATTACATTGGCGATCCAATGCGCTCGACTGCGCCCCGGTAGGACCAGGACGACCCTACGACCCATTTGGGTCAGCACGGCGCCTTTGGCTTCGGCGGCTGTCAGGGTGTGCTCTCGCCCTTCCGCGTCGCGAACCAGGAGCGCATCGAAGTCGGGGTCTCCGACGATGTCTGCCAGCCCCACCCCCTCCATACGCGAGGCCGTCTTGCCCTTGCGCACCTGGCCGTCAGTCTCACTCCTGAGCATCACGTCGATCTGCTCCACAGTAACTGAGCGGGTCGGCCCCAGCAGCAGCCGGCCGATGGAAGTGCGATAGCCATCCATCGTCAACGGCTTTTCCGAGCCGACGACGATGATGCGCCACACGCCCTTCAGCCAAGTGGAGATGTGCAGGTTTTCGGCGGCAAAGCGCATCCCGTCTACATGAGGCATGAGCAATGCCTCGCTAGTCAGGTTGGGCCGCTCAAAGGTCACAAACCCCTCGTCACGGGAGGCCAGGGTCACGCTCTCGAAGTCGGTCACGCCGTGGCTGGCCAGAAAATCGAGCAGGGTCACATGGGTGCCTGGCTGGTCGCGATACGGTAGGATGTCGTTGACTGCGATGTACCCCGGCTCGGGCACGTCGCCGGCGAGCAAAACCAGGTCGTCGAAGGGCACGTTGGCCATCTCAACCGAGCCGTGGTCGTCGTGGCAAGAGTCGCAGGTGTGAGACTTTGCAGGTTCGTGACAGTCGTAGCACTGGTTCATCATGTCGGCGTCTTTGGCCAGGATGCTCCAGGGATAGTGGAGGGCCAAGCGCACAGGCGCAAAGCTCTTTGCACCTGTAACGGCGGCCAAGACTCCACCCCCAACAACCAAAATGACCAATAGTACCAGGATCAGCAAGATGCGAGACGCTTTGGAGGCCATTGCACTCTCCCCTTTCCATTATCTTAGCTTCTAGTTTTTAGCTTCCAGTTTTTAGCTTTTAGCTTCTAGCTTCTAATTCCCACCACGACAGCGACCACCACCAACAGGCCGATGGCCAGTACGTCCTGGCGCGTGACGCGGACCACTCTGAGAAAGGACCGGTTAGGATACTTGCCGAAGCAGCGGCCTTCCATCGAGACGGCCAGGGCGTCCACTTTGCCCAGTGCCGAGACCAGCAAGGGCAAGAAGAATTGCCGGGCGAGGGTCAGAAAACGACGTGGGCTACGCGCGTCGTACTGCACCCCTCGCGCCAACTGGGCATTGTAGACGATTCGACCCTCCTGTTCGAAAATGGGCACCAAACGCAGGGCCGTGATCAGAGTGAACCCATAGCGATAGGGCAGTCCTGCCTGCATCAGGGCATAGGCCAGGCTGTTGGGGTCAGTGGTCAGGACAAAGAGATAGCTCAGGCACACCACGCTCAGGAAGCGCCCGGCCACATAGATGCCAGCCTTTACGCCACCGATAGTGGGAGCCAGTGGCCCTATCTGCACCAATACCGGCCCGGTTCGGACGAACAGGATCTGTAGGACTGCTAACAGGAGAGCTGTGGTGGCGAACAGCCGTGTCCCTCGTACTTGACCCAAGCGCACTCCGGCCACAGGGAAGGCCAGCAGCACCAGACCCAACACGGTCAGGACCACCCACGGGTCAGGGATGACGAACACGAGTACCGTTCCAAAGAGCATCCAGGCTCCTTTGACCAGCGGGTGGAGGCGGTGCAGTATGGAATGGCCAGGCTGATGCGTGATGCGCGGTTTCATGGCTGCCTCCTTATCGCGGGTAAGTAGGCCTTCTTCCCCAAGGCCGCCAATTGTTGGAACCCTTCTTCTGTCGCCGCGTCTACAACGATCTTACCATTGTTGAAAAAGATCAAGCGGCTAGCGTAGCGGCGGGTGACCTCTGGATTGTGGTTGACCATGATCACGGTTGGCGCAGCGGCGTCGCCTTGCTCCACCTGCTCACGCAGTAGTTCCAGCAAGAAGGTCGCGTTTTTGATGTCCTGACCGATGAGCAATTCATCCAGCAAGATGAGCCGGGGTGCATAAGCCAAAACCGAAATCAGGTTCAGGCGGCGCTTCTCACCGTAGCTCAACCGGTAGGGATGGTCGTGCTGGCACCCCCCCAGTCCACAGTGGGCCAATAGTGCCTCAATCTGCACTTGAGCCGCCTCGTCCAGCGTGCCAAAGTTGCGGGGAGCAAAGGTAGCCTCTTGCCAGACGCTCTCGGCGAATAGTTGGTGGTCTGGGTTCTGGAAGACAAACCCCACTTGCCGGGCCAACCGGGAGACGGAAAGGTGACAAGTGTCTTGCCCCAGCACTTCTACCCGCCCCCGGGTGGGCTTGAGCAGCCCCAGCAGGCTTTGTAGAAAGGTGGTCTTGCCAGAGCCGTTATCGCCCATCACCGCCACGAACTCTCCCGGCCCGATCTTCAACGAGACGCCCCGTAGAATGGGCGAAGCGTTGTAGCCCACATGTAGGTCCTCCACGTGGATGACGGGCTCTGCACTAATGGTTACCGAAGAAGAAGGATGGGAGGGCTGCTGAGCAGGTAACGCTCGGGGGAGGCGCGCCTCGGCCACAGGACCGTCGTAACCGATGCGGCCTTGTTCCATAACTACCAGGCGAGGCTTGAAAGGCAGCAGGTAATCCACCTTGTGCTCAATGACGAGCACGGTGATGCCTGCCTTGGCCCGTATATGCTCGATTACCTGGAAAACTTCGGCTGTGGCCGTGGGGTCCAGGTTCGAGGTCGGCTCGTCGAAAATCAACACCTGGGGTTTGGCAGCCATCATCGCTGCGATGGCGACTTTTTGCTTCTCCCCGCCGGAGAGGGTCGCCAACTGGCGGTCGGCGAGAGGAGATCTTCCCGCGTGCTCCGCGCCGACGATGCTCAGCGCCCAGTCCATCCGGTCCTGGATTTCGTCTCTGGGCAGACAGCGATTCTCCAGGCCAAAGGCTACCTCGTCCTGTACAGTGAGGGTGCAAAATTGAGCCTCAGGGTTCTGCTGGACCAATCCCACCGTTTCGGCCACGTCGTAAATAGGGAACTGGCGCACGTCCATGTCGGCTACCCTCACCCTGCCGGTAGCTTCCCCATCATATTGGCGGAAGAGGTAACCGCCAATAGCCAGGGCCAGGGTGGACTTGCCACATCCCGATGGGCCGGTGATAACCACAAACTCCCCGGGGGCAATCTCCAGGTTCACGTCACGCAGAGCATATTGGGAACTTCCCTGAAAGCGAAAGCTCAATCCCTCGACGGAGATCATTCGGCCTCTACCTTACTTCGATACGGGTTATCCTGGACAGAATCACATCACCGCCCATGCGCGCAACAGCGAAGGAAACATCTGTGCCCTCAATAATGGTGAAGATGCGCAAATCGTCGTCCCCCAGCACATCTGCCAGGGACATCGAGACCGGCTCTCCGTTCGTGAACAGGAGAACGGTCGTCGCCTCAGGACTGGGGTTCATCGCCTGGAGTACGTGGCCCAGGGGAATGCCCTGGTATTTCTTTGGGCCTTCCCCCACGTCCAGCCCTTCGACGGCGCTCAGGACAAGGCTCGTGCTGTCCATCTCGAATTGCCAGTCGTCGGGGTCGTAGGGTGATGGGTGTTCCAGAACACCGGTGACCTCAAGAGTAGCCGCCCCAATGACAGACACCTCTTCGACGCTCCGCACCCAGGCTTTGCCGTTGTACGGCCCGACGATGTCATAGGAGGCGTCCTCCCCCTTGCCCTGTGGGGCCAACAGCAAGCTTCCATTCTCTCGTACCTCGTCCATGCTGACGAAGAAGGCGTAGCCGTCGGAGGCCTGGATCAGCAGAAGAGATGCATTGGGCTGGGGCTGGGCGCGGTCTACCAGCTCCCTCACCGGGACGCCGGTATAGCGGGTGGTGACGTTACGCAGGGTGGCCTCGGCGGTGATCAGGGGAATGTCGCCATGCTCCAGGGGATAGTCATAGGACGCTTGCACCGCGCCTCCGATATGGATCGTGGCCGGACCGCGCAGGGCCTGGCGCAAGTAGATGGTCAGAGCCAGCGTGAGCACGGCTGCACTTACCAGGAAAATCAGATAAACCAGGCGGCTCATGGGGGTCGGAGGGCGGTCTTTGACCACGCCAGCCCGGCGGAGGGCGTTGAGAAGTACCCGTCCCAGCATTCCAGCGAAAAGCACTCCAGAGACAAAAGCCCCCCCACCGATGAGGAACATCGCTCCGTAGGCCAGCGCATCGGCGGGCAGCGAGGCAAAGAGTTGAAAGACAAATACGTTGGAGGCAGAGGCCAAGCCTCCGGCCAACGCATAAGCGAGGAGCGAGTCTTTTTTTCGGAAAGGCAGGAAGCCCAGGTCTACCAGCAGACCGGCCACAATGTCTACCAGCACCACCAGCAGACCGTGGGTATTGCCGCTCAACAGTTCAACTACACCCTTGAGGAAACCTGTGACAGTGCCTGCCCCCTGTTTGCCGGTCAGTCCGACGGCCAGGGTCAGCCAGAGGACGTGTAGCCCAGCAGCCCACTGGGTGGTACCGGCGAAGCCCAGGATGGACTGAAACAAATCACCAATGGCATTGACATAGGTACCGACCACGCCGCCCAGAGCTGCCAGCGCAGCCATCATCAACAGATCACGGATGGTGAAATAGTACCTTCTTTGACCCATCTCCCCCTCCCGCGCTAAAAACACCCTAACTGGCACTGAGTGATCCGGATACCCAGGCTCTCAGCAGCGTTGGCCACGTCAATGCGTTTCATCGTTTGCTCGTGAGCGACGTCCCAGGCCATTGCGCAGGTTAGACTCCCCTCAACCACCCGGCCCTCGATCCTCGCCTGCAATTCCTCTCCCACTTCCTGCATTGGCTCCAGGGATTTGCCCTTGTCGGATCCGTAACCGAAGAGGCCCAGTTGGCAACGAGAGATTCTGACGTTGAACTCATTGGCCACTTCACCCACCTGTTGGGGGCTGACATCCAGCCGCCGCGCGACTTTGAAGGCCGATGGGCATGGCAACCTGCCTTCAACTAGCGATTCCTGGATTTGAGCCGCTATTTCTTGTTTCATCTTTTCCACCTTTCCTCACAAAAAAGTCAGCGCCCCGTGGACAGAAGGCGCTGACAAGCAGTGGCTTCAGTCCTCCTTTCCAAACACGGGGGGCACGGGCGTTTCCATCCATACCGTTGAAGTGCCCCCACCAAGTGCGGGCACTCGCTGCGACCACACGCCATAGGCTATCACAGCCCTTAGGTCGTATGGCTCGGAGAACAGACTATGCAGTTGACATGGTTATTCTACACCTTTTTGGTGAAAAGAGCAAATTAGAACGTCAAGCGTAGGCGTGAGACGTCAAACGTCAAGACATGAGGTGAAGGCCAGATGAAGAACACGTTCTGTTTCGGCGGTGATTTTGGCCCGCTCGTCAATGCGCCAGCCAGCCACCCAGACAATGTGACGAGGCGAGGCTACGATGGGAACGAGGCCCCGCAGGGAGCGCGGTATCTTGTGATCAATCATGAAAGTGTGGAGGCTTTTCTCGTGACCACCCAGACCCAGGGGCTGGAAACGATCGCCTGGTTGTCGCTGCCGCAGCACTAACCCTGAACCTGCCACCTCATAGTCAAGAAAGGCTTGCCAGGGATTGGGATTATCCAGATGCCCATCGCTGAAGTCCTTCCGCTCGATGACGGTAGCTTCCAGACACCAACTAGAATCGGGCAGTTCTGTAACGCCTGGCACTGCCACGGGGAGGCTCTCCACAAAGAGAAGGGGCCAGTCCACTTGGGGCACGTAGCCCTCGTCGGCTACGGTGAAATCGTGATAGCCAATGGAGAGCATCAGGCCCTGGGGTAAGGTGACTTTTGTTCCCGCTGGCTTGGCCCTCAAGGCCAGCAGAGCATTCTCGATGTGGATCCAGTTGACATTGCGCAGAGACTTGCGCAGGCGACGGACGGCCTCCCGCAGAATGGAACGCTGCTGGCTGGTGGACAAGGCCCGCCAGCGCTCCAGATCGAAGGCGATGGCCGCCCCCGATTCCAAGGAAACTACCGTTGGCCAGACGCGCTCCAGCTCGGCCTGCAGAAAGCTGTAGTCGCCGCTGATGACCTGGGCCGAACGGCGCAACACCTGCCGGATGTTGGGGTTGTAGCTCTCCAGGTAGGGGATCAGTTCATGGCGCAGCCGGTTGCGATAGTAGGTGGTGTCCAGGTTGGAGCGATCAAAGCGGGGTTTCAAGCTGTGCTCCCGGCAGTAGGCCTCAATCTCGGCGCGGGGCGTCTCCAGCAGGGGGCGGATCAGTTGAAGGTGCAGGGGAGAGCGATCGGGCCAGGCAGCCTCCAGGCACATCCCACCCAGATCGGTCTGGGGTAACATTCCCCGTAGGCCGGCCAGCCCTGCCCCTCGCAACCAGTGCATGACGATAGTTTCCGCCTGGTCGTCGGCGTTGTGGCCCACGGCGATTCTCTTCGCCCCGACCGCCAGGGCGACCTGGGCCAAAAACGAGTAGCGGGCCTGGCGGGCTGCTTCTTCGATGGCCAGCTTGCTCTCCCTGGCCAACTGCGGCACGTCGCGGGTTTCGATGGTGGCCGGCAAACCCCACTCCTTGGCCAGCTTGGTCACGAAAGCCGCGTCCTCCTTCGCCTCCAAACCTCGGATGCGATGATCGAGGTGGGCCACGTGCAACTCGATTCCGTAAACCTGACGCAAGCGGTTCAGGACGTGCAGCAGGCACAGGGAATCGGGGCCGCCGGAGACGCCGACCAGCACCGTCCCACCCCCAGCCAGGAGACCACATTGCTCAATGACCTGGCGGACCTTCGCTAGGAAATCCACTATTCCACCTTGCACACCGTATCCCCTCGGCGCGCCTTATCCTTGATCTTGATACCAATCTCCTGACTTTTTTGGCTCTCTGGTAGTTTGCATGGCTGCTTTGCCAAGTGGTCAATTCTTTGC
>CAYWWC010000010.1:0-30626 GCA_964461615.1 uncultured Anaerolineae bacterium | reverse complement strand
TCGATACGTCGCTTCGCTCCTACTCGGCCGGCGCTGACGGGTTTCTTTTACAGTGAGTAGCGCGACCGCGCTATGGAGCAGCTCGCAATGACACTTTGCCCCGAACGGCTTCCTGTGCTATACTTCTCAGGCAGAGATTCAGCTACACAGAAGAAAGGACTGAGGAAATGAAAGTAGTGACGACAGAGGAGATGCACCGTATCGAGAAGGAAGCTGATGCAGGAGGGCTAACTTATGCCACAATGATGGAAAACGCCGGGCGAGCCGTAGCCGAGTCCTGTCAACGGATTGGGGTGACGGACAGACGGACGCTGGTGTTAGTTGGTCCCGGCAACAACGGAGGCGACGGATTGGTGGCCGGCCGATATTTGCACGCTGCTGGCGTTCATGTCACCTTCTACATCTGGAAGCGTCATGTCGAGGACGACGAAAATTTTCGCCTGGCAGCCGAACGGGACATCCCCACCCGCTGGGCCGAAGAAGACGATAGCTTTGCCACACTGCGCCGCCTTGTGGGCGAGTCCGACGTGATCGTTGACGCCCTCCTGGGCACAGGGGTCGCGCGGCCCATAGAGGGCTCGCTCAAGGAGATATTGACTATAGTCAAGGCGTCAATAAAGGGAAGAAAAGAGCCAATGGGGAAAGAAGTCCTTTTCTCGCCCTCGCTTCCCCCATTTGCTGCTCCGCCCTCTTTGCCTGTTCTCGTCGCCGTGGATGTGCCAACGGGGCTTGATTGCGACACGGGAGCCATAGATCCAGCAGCCGTGCCCACCGACCTGACAGTGACCTTCGGCTTCCCCAAGCGAGGCCAGTTCCTCTTCCCTGGCGCTGAGTACGTGGGCCGGTTGATCGTCGCCGATATTGAGATACCGCCGCATTTGGCAGACGATGTCCAGGTGGAGTTAGCGACGCCTGAAATAGCGCGGGCTCTCCTACCCGCCCGGCCTTTGGGAGCACACAAGGGTACCTTCGGCAAGGCCCTGGTGGTAGCTGGCTCAGTCAACTACACGGGAGCGGCTTACTTGGCCAGCGCTGCGGCAACCCGGGTGGGAACTGGCCTGGTCACTTTGGCTCTGGCCGAGAGCATCCATCCCATTCTAGCCGCCAAGCTCAGTGAGGCCACCTTCCTCCTCCTGCCCCAGACTTTGGGCGTCCTCGTCCCCAATGCCATCAAAGTGTTGAGCGAGAGGATCCAGGATTACGATGCCCTCCTCCTGGGGCCGGGTCTGGGTCAAGAGAAAGAGACAGTGCAGTTCGTGCAGCAGTTGCTGAATGTGGAACCAGGCAAGAGAGACCGCATCGGTTTCCTGGCCAGCGAGGAGACCAAGGTGAGAAAGCTCTCACTGCCGCCGCTGGTCATAGATGCCGATGGCCTGAACGCTCTGGCCGATACCCCCAACTGGTGGGAGCAACTCGAAGGGCGTAGCATCCTCACCCCCCACCCCGGCGAGATGTCCCGCCTGACCGGGTTGACGGTGCGTGAAATCGAAGCCAACAGGCCAGGGGTAGCACGGCAGATGGCCGAGAAGTGGCGTCAGGTCGTGATCCTGAAAGGAGCCTACACCGTGATCGCTGACCCTGAAGAAAGAGTGGTCATCAATCCATTCGCCAACCCGGGCCTGGCCACGGCGGGCAGCGGCGACGTGTTGGCGGGAGCCATCGTCGGCTTCCTGGCCCAGGGCCTGGCACCCTTCGACGCCGCCCTGGTCGGGGCCTACGTTCATGGACTGGCAGGGGAGCTGGTGCGCAAGGAGTTGGGAGGGACGGGGATGGTGGCTGGTGATCTGCTGCCTGTGCTGCCGAAAGTGATCAAACTCTTATCGTCGGGGCGGATAGAGGGGGAAGCTACCTGATAAGAAGCATCAGGCGAAAGACGCAAAGAGCCATCCTGTTTCCAGGATGGCTCAACAGTTTTGGCCAAAAGCGCAGTTGCAGATTCATCCAGAAATCCGCCTATTCACCAGCTCATTGATGCCCTGGTAAGGCATACGAATCGCCCGCGTAGTCCTCGCTGTGTGATTCCCATTTGTGATGAGAAACTCTTCTCGCAGCATCTCTCTTGGATGAGTGGGTACTCGGTGTGTTGGAACCTGCACCCTCTCTCTCCTGATCTAACTCATCACGACACCCAGGAACGCCGCCGCCTATCACCCCTTTGATAGTCTCCCTCTTGAGTGTTGTCGCTATGCCGAATAGCAGCCCGATGCTGACCCTTCAACCCTTCGGCAGAGCTCAGGGCAGGCTTTGCTCAGAGCAAGCGCCATCTGGCTAAAAGAACAAAGCTCCCTGAAGGGCGCACAACTTCAGGGAGCTTTTAGCGACCTTCGCCCTCTCAGCCTGGGGGCTTCGTCGTGAGCTCAGCCGAACGGTTCAGCCCCAGGCAACCCGACAATGGTTCAGCAACACCCAAGCGGGCGGCGCGTCAAATTAAGGAGACAGCAAGCAGTCGAGATAGCTAGAACACTAGACCGCGGCTTCAACCTCAGCCTGGGCCTTGCCCCTTTCCTCCTCCAGCTTGGCCATCATCTCCTCTCTCTTCTCGGCCATTGCCTCCTTGCCTTCGGCGATGGCCTCCTCCATTCGCACTTTCTGCTCCTCTAGGACAACCTGGCCCTTCTCCTGAAGCTCTTCGGCTTTCTTCCTGGCCTCAAATGCCAGGTCCTCGGCCATGCTTTTAAGCTCAATGCCCCTCTCCCTGAGCTGCGCCTGAGTCTGCTCGCCGGGTTGAGGGGCCATGAGCAAGCCTGCCGCGAACCCCGCCAACCCGCCGATAATGAATCCAGCTACAAACCAGCCGCTCCCACTGTCGTTAGCCATTGTCAATCCCTCCTATTCGCAAAGATTTTAGTTGTGCGCTCTAATCACTGGCGCATACTTCGCCATTTGGTCAGCGTTTTTATCGCCCTCTTCACCCCAGATGCATAGCTGATCACCTTGATTACCGGCGAGACGACGGCGTCGCTCATAAAAGTGGCCGTTCCCCGCACAGTGTTGACTGTCTCGTTCACGTTGTTGACCGTCTCGTTCGTGGTATCTAGGATCGGCGTTATCTTCTTCTCCAGGGTCTGGATCAGCCACCACAGCATGCCGATGACCACCCCCAAGAGCAGCATAACCACGATGGATTCAAGGGCGAGAATGATAACGGAGATGTCTCGAATGATGGCTGTTGCCACGCTATGGGTGAAGAGCAAATAGCACATCACGACCAGCAGCACTATCACCACCACCAGTATACCACCAAGGGCTATCTGGAAGTTCTTCTTCTCAGATTCGTTCACGTTGCTCTCTCCTTTACTGACGCTGGACTGTGCCCCATTATATCACACGTCCATCAGATAGTCAAAACATGATCAGAACCATCACGGCTTTAACCACTTGGCCAAGAACAGTAGCCCCAAACATCCGGCGGTTCCTTCCAGGATATGGATTTCGCCGACCATGAGGATGTCCAATCCCACGAAATCTCCTACCAGCTCCCCGATGGCAAAGCCCAGCCAGCAGGCCAGCAGATAGATCAGCAAGTCCCTGGCGCCTCCGCCCTGCCACAGGTTGAAAAAGGCAGCGTAGGCGCTGGCGATGATTAGTGATAAGACCAGAGGCGGCGACAGAAGTATCTGCATTTTAACTAAT
Organism: uncultured Anaerolineae bacterium; assembly: GCA_964461615.1. Taxonomy (GTDB): domain Bacteria; phylum Chloroflexota; class Anaerolineae; order VGOG01; family VGOG01; genus CAZVCJ01. The sequence goes on along the minus strand of CAYWWC010000010.1, from coordinate 26,993 downwards.
TATCCCCCCACCAAGTACGGCCTCGCCTTGATAGAAGACGACGCCCTGCCCCGGTGTGATGTCTCGTTGCGGTCGGGCGAATGTCACTCGCGCCCGACCACCTTCGAGCGGGATTAGGGCAGCTTTGGCCTCGATAGCCTTATAGCGGATCTTGGCCGTGATCTCCAGAGGCCCATCATGAGGAATCTGCCCAGAGACGTAATTGACCCCTGTGGCCACCAGCTCCCGCTGCCCCAACTCCGACTTGACGCCCACCACCAGCGCGTTACGAGCCATGTCAATCTGCATGACGTAGAGAGCCTCCGGGGCAGCGATGCCCAGGCCCTCTCGCTGGCCGATGGTGTAGAAAGGCAACCCCTTGTGCTGGCCGATGGTACGCCCCGCTGTGTCCAGGATGGGGCCGGGTCGGATGCTCTCCGGCGCATGGGCCTGCAAGAAACGGCGGTAGTCGTTATCCGCGAGAAAACAGAGATCCTGGCTTTCCGCCTTTTCGGCTACGGGCAGATCCCGCTGACGAGCCATAGCCCGTACCTGCTGCTTGGTGTAATCGCCCAAAGGCAAGAGGAGGTGCTGGAGCTCTCTCTGCCCCAGCATGTAGAGCACATAGGACTGATCCTTCCACTCGTCACAACCCTTGAGAAGCTGATAGCCACCGTTCACCTGCCGCACTCTGGCATAGTGCCCCGTGGCCAGGTATCGGGCATCCATAGCCAAGGCCCGACGGAGCAGGAGATCGAACTTGATGCGGTGGTTGCAGGTCAGACAGGGATTCGGAGTGCGCCCGCGAGCGTATTCGGCGATAAAGAGGTCAACGACTTCCCTCTTGAATTCCCGCCCATAGTTGATCAGGTAAAACGGGATGTCCAAGACGTAGCAGACGCGGCGGGCGTCCTCTATGGCCTCAATGGAGCAACAGCGGTTGATTGAGCCGCCCTGGCCCTCCTCAGCCCAGAGGCGCATCATGACGCCGATCACATCGTAACCCTGCTCCACCAGAAGAGCCGCCGCAGTGGAGCTATCCACGCCGCCGCTCATGGCTACTACGACCCGGCTGCCCTCCCCTGGACGCATCGTCAACCATCTCCAACACCTTCGGTGTGACCTCCAGCAAAAAAAGGAGCGGAAGACGGGATTCGAACCCGTGACTTTCTCCTTGGCAAGGAGATGCTCTACCACTGAGCCACTTCCGCTTGACCTGGCTAGTTGTGAGAACCAGCCGATGTATTGGTGGGGAAGGAGAGATTTGAACTCTCACGGGCTAGGCCCACGTGATCCTAAATCACGCTCGTCTGCCAATTCCGACACTTCCCCCTGACCTTCCAAGAGTATTATACTGCCAACAAAGCGATTTTGCAAGTTCAGCCCTGCGAAGGTCGCAAGTCCCGCTCCCTCAACTCCGACCGAATTCCCGCGCCAGTTGTGCAGCACTCAAATGGATCATCGTCGGGCGGCCGTGGGGACAGGTGCGTGGCATGGCCGTCTCCTCCAACTGGCGGATCAAATCGCGCATCTCGATCTGGGAAAGCGTCTTCCCCGCCCGCACCGCGCTGTGACAGACCAGGCTGATCAGCGCCTGCTCGGCAGTGGAAGCGGCCTCCTCCCCTGTTCCCACTGCCCCGCCCTCGGTCAGCCCATCAACGATTTCAACGATAGCCTCGCCGATGTCCCCCTGGGCCAGCATGACTGGCACAGCCCGCACCAGATAGGTATCTCCGCCAAAAGGCTCAATGTCGAAGCCCAGGTGGTTCAACAATTCCAGATTTTCGCTGCCAGCCACTCCAGTCTGGAAAGGTAACTCAATGGTCAACGGTTCCAGCAGCGATTGCGAGGCGACAGCCATTTTGGCCTGCTCGGCCATAAGTCGCTCGTAGAGCACCCGCTCGTGGGCTGTGTGCTGGTCAATGAGATACAGCCCCTCAGGTCCCTCAGCGATGATATAGGTCTGAGCTATCTGTCCCAGCACCCGCAAGGGCGGCAGTTGGGCAGGCTCAGGGAAGTCAAACGTCGATGGTGCGCCCCCCTCAGTCGTTCGCTGCGCCTCCAAACCCAATTGCGCTTGGGCGCCCGCCTCGACCAACCTGCGCCGCCTCTCCATATCCAAATCCGACGCAGCCCATTGAGAGGGAAGGCCCGCCATCCTGGGGATCTCCGCCTGATCAACCAGGGTGCGGCGCACCGCCTTCTGGACGGCGGTGAAAACCGCGCTGCTGTCCAGGAATCGGACCTCGCTCTTGGTAGGATGGACGTTGATGTCAACCTGGGCGGGGTCCAAACCCAGGCGCAGAACGACGATGGGTTGGCGTCGCGTGGGGAGCAGGGTATGATAGGCTTCGCTCACGGCATAACTGAGCATGCGATCCTGCACCCAGCGGCCGTTGACGAAGAAGGTCAGGTAGCTGCGGTTGGCTCGATGCAGGGAGGGAGAGCTGATGTAGCCATAGACATCTATAGGTTTCGGATCATCTGTCTCAAGACTTTGCACTTCTAACATCTGCTGCGCCACTTCCAGTCCATAGACCTTGATGAGCACGTCGTACAGCTTGCCGCTGCCCAGGGACTGAAAGGTCTGCCGTCCGTCGTTCGTGAGGCTGAAGCGCAGTTGTGGATAGGCCATGCCGTAGCGGTAAATCAAGCCATCAATATGCTTTCGCTCGGTGGCTTCGCTGCGCAGAAATTTCAGGCGGGCGGGGACGTTGTAGAAGAGATTCTCTACTGTGATCACCGTGCCCGGGGGGCAACCCTTCTTTTGACGTTGGGTGACCTGGCCCCCCTCCAAGCGCAACAATGTTCCGACACCTTCCTCGGCTGTCCTGGTAACAATGGTCAACTGGCTCACGGCGGCGATGCTGGCCAGAGCCTCGCCCCGAAAGCCCAGGGTGGCGATAGATGACAACTCCTCGACGCTGGCGATCTTGCTGGTGGCATGGCGAGCAAAGGCCAGCTCGACCTCGGCGGCGGGGATTCCCATCCCGTCATCAATCACCCGCATCAGGCGGCGTCCACCCTGGCGCACTTCGACCCTGATCTCCCTCGCCCCCGCGTCTATGGAATTCTCGACCAACTCCTTAACCACGGAGGCCGGCCGCTCTACCACCTCGCCAGCCGCGATCTTAGATGCTACTTCCTCTGATAACACTCTGATGGGCATTCACAAATTCCCCATTGACAAAACAACAGGAATATGGTATAATGTCTATGCGCGACTTAACCAGCCCTAATGGCTGGAGCTGCCGCGCCCAGCGCCCGCTGCAAAGCGGGCATCTTTTTTATCCCCTCTCTACGGAATCCACACAATCCCCATGTTCAGCGGATCCTTCCTGGTCACCGACCTCAGAATAATGGGACCCAGGTAATCGTAGAATAGATGCAGACTATACCGCCGATGACTCCCTTTGACATAGAGTTTCCGATAGAGAGAATGGGTGATCATGTCTGCCATTTGAACAAAATACGAGTGCTCAGAACGACGAAAGACCGGGTCCTCAATGATGGTCCGAACAGGCACATTGTAGTACCCCTTGCGGTCGTAATGACTTGGGACGGGATTGTGAACCCTCATTTTCCTCAACAGGGCCTGCACTGTAGCGTTAGCCGTGTGATCGGCAAAGACAAGACCGGGAGCCCCACCACAGTCTCGCATTAAGAAGTTGTGATAACGGGTAATAAGATAGCTCCAGGCCAGTTTCAGGTAGTTATCGCGCCGGTAGGAGCTAGTCTCTGCCGCATCCTTATCCACGTAGATCGAGAACGTTTTAGCCGTGGGGAAAACTTGAGGAATTGACCGCATCACATCCCGGTACAACAACATTCGAGTCCGGCGCCCCCCTAATTGGCGAACATTGGAATCGCCACGGCGGGTATCTACCAGCGACGCCGCGTGTAACTCTGCTCGCACGGGATAGCCATAGGTGGCTTTCAAGTAACGACGCATTTGATGGTGACGCTCAAAGGACGCCTGCCAATCAATTGCTGGTACAACGAAAGCAGAAAGAATAAAATGTCGGACTGGGCTGTTGCATCCTGGATCGCCAGACTCATCCACATACATCAGATACATTCTTACCTATTCCCTCCTCAGGGGCTCTTTCCCAATCTGTTGACTATTTTACCACACAAGCGCCATTTCCACAAAGACGCTTGAGGAAAGGTCGAGTTGACGATCAAGGGGGAGCAGGTTGTGACGAGGGAACACGAAAGGCTCGGCGTACGTAGGCCACGCAGCGAGCCAACTGGCGCTTGACACCAGGAGGCCACCAGATGCGCAGGGCGATGGGGCTGATCTCCAGGGTGATGGGGCCACAGTAGCCATCGGCAGCCAGACGGCTCAGGAGGTCAGCCAGGGGCAGTTGGCCGTCGCCGGGTATCTGGTGGTGCTTGAGGTAGGTGTGCAAATAGTGGACGCTCAGGGGCCAGGGGGGAGAACGCATGTCGCTGAGATGGACGTTCACCAACCGATCAGCGAGGATGTGGTAGGCCTCGGCCAGACTGTAGCTCGAAGTAGCAGCGTGAGCGGTGTCCAGGACGAGGGGCAGGTCAAGCTCGTCGGCAAAGGAGCGCAGTTCCCGCAGGTCGCTCAGCGCGTAGTGCCGATCCTGGGAACGGAAGAAGGCCCGGTTCTCGATGGCGATACGCAGGCCGGCACCCTCCGCGCGCTGCTTACCCTTCGTCAACGCCTCCACGTAGCTCCGACCCCGATCGTCGGTCAGGCTGAGGGCGTTGGGAGGATGCAGGACGACGTACCTCGCGCCAGCTCCCAGCGCCAGATCAATCAACCTGGGGACGGTGGTTCGATAGTCGGCCCAGCCGGGGAAGGGCAGGATGGGCGGGTGAAGGCTGAAGACGGTCAGCTCATAGCTTGCAGCCAAGCGGCGGACGTATCTGCCACCCTTCAACTCAACTTCAGGGCTGACCACCAGCTCCACGCCCGAGAAGCCGGATTCCTTTGCTATGTTAAAGATGGATCGCAGAGGGTAAATGTAGATACTGCCTGTGGACAGACTCAAGTCCATGCTCATCAACTTCTGTCTTCTCTCCCCGTGTAGAGCTCGTGCTCGTAGATGTATTCCTCCACCGCGTCGGGCGTCTGGTACTTGATGGGCAGTCCCTCGCGCACCCGCCTTTGGATGTCGGTGGACGAGATGTCCAACTGGGGCGAGTTGATGAAATGTATCCGCGAGGCAATGCCAGGCAGCAGCCGCTCCAATTCCTCCATGTCTACCCGGTAGCCGGGGCGCTCCACGACCGCCAGGCGACACAGCCTGATCAAACGCTCCGGCTTGTGCCAGGTAAGGACGTCAGCCAGGGAATCCGAGCCCATGATGAAATACAACTCGACTTCAAAACCCCACTCGTCCCACAAAAGCTCGATGGTGTCAACGGTGTAGCAGGGACCAAAGCGGTCAATGTCCACGTGAGAAACGGTGAAGCAAGGGTTGCCGGCGACGGCTAATTTCACCATGGCCAGCCGATGGTCTACCGACGAGACGTCATCGGTGAGCTTGTGGGGCGGCAGCCCAGCGGGCACGAAGACAACCCGATCCAGCCTCAACTGCGCCCTGATCTCCTCGGCCGCTACCAGATGGCCGTTGTGAATCGGATCAAAAGTGCCGCCCAGCACCCCCACACGCATACTCGCCTCCTTGCTGGATGTTGGAGATTGGAGATTGGCTATTGCCACTCGAGCTCGGCTTCGCCGATACGCACTGTATCGCCAGTCTGCACTCCGGCCTTTCTGAGAGCCGCCTTTAGCCCTATGGCGTCTGCGATGCGCTGAAAACGCTGCACTGCCTCGTCCAGGTCCCAATTGGTCATCGCTGCGACTCGCTCCGCCTTGGCGCCCCGCACCCGCCAGGCTTTGTCTTCCCAGGTGATGGTCAAAGCCTGGCCCTCCTCAACGGGTCGGAAGACCTTGACCTCAGCAATCACGGGCTCCTCTTTGGGCAAGCTCGCCAGCATCTCGGCCACGGAGCGCAGCATTTCCTTGATCCCCTCGCCAGTGACAGCGGAGATGCTCAAGGCCCTCTGCCCTTGCGCGTTCATCGCTTGCTCAACTGATGGCCAGAGCGCCTGGGCCTGGGGCAGGTCCATCTTGTTCAGCACCACCAACTGGTGCTTACGGGCCAGCTCGGAACCGAAAAGAGCCAGCTCCTCGTTGATGCTCTCGTAATCGCCCAGGGGATCGGCCGAAGCCCCGTCCAGGAGGTGGATGATCACCTTCGTGCGCTCTATGTGGCGCAGGAATTCGTGGCCCAAACCAGCGCCGGTGTGGGCTCCCTCGATCAGGCCGGGGATGTCGGCCATGACAAAGCTCGTGTAGTCGCCCAGGGCCACCACTCCCAAGTTAGGCTCTAAGGTGGTAAAGGGGTAAGCCGCAATCTTGGGCCTGGCAGCACTGACCACAGACAGCAGGGTGGATTTGCCAGCGTTAGGCACGCCAACGACGCCCACGTCGGCGATGAGCTTGAGCTCCAGGTAGAGCCAGCGTTCCTGGCCGGGCGCGCCCCGCTCGGCGATGCGGGGGGCCTGATTGGTGGAGGTAGCAAAGGCGGCGTTGCCTCGTCCGCCCCGCCCCCCCCGGGCAACCAGCGCTCTCTGCCCCTCCTCCATCAGCTCAGCAATGAGCTCCTCAGTCTCAGCATCTCGGGCCACCGTGCCGAGCGCAACCTCGACAAGAACATCGTCGCCCTGCCGACCCTTCTGCCCCTTGCCCCTGCCGTGGGCACCTCGCTCGGCCTTGAAATGGACGCGGCGTTTGAAGCGAATTAGGGTGTTCAAGTGCGGATTGGCTACCAGGTAAACATCGCCGCCCTTGCCGCCATCGCCGCCGGCAGGTCCGCCCAGGGGCACGTATTTCTCACGGCGGAAACTCACACAGCCATCCCCGCCGTCACCAGCTTTAACGTGAATCTTAGCTTCATCGAAGAACATAGCAAAACACCTCGGTAGTGGTGAAACCTCTTTTGCTACCAAGGGGCGTCCTCGCCCCGATCCCGTGATCAAACTGCCCCTGGACGGGGCGAGGACGCCCCTTGGTAGCGGCTTTAGTACAGGAACACGCCGGATAAATGCTTCCTAACAATAGCCGCTATGAAGGCTCAGGCCTCCATAGCGGCTTATAGGTTGACAAGAAAGAAATAGGTGGGAATCAGAAAACCTGGTTTCTCAAGTAAGCACAAGCTAGAGAGACGGCATGCTCCTCTTCAAAACATGATAGTCCTCCAGAGCTCTGCCAGCGCCCTTAGCAACACAAGCCAGGGCATCCTCAGCCACGGAACAGGGCACCCCAGTTTCCTTGGTAAGCAGCCGGTCCATGTTGCGCAAAAGCGCTCCCCCACCGACTAGCACCATCCCCCGATCTATGATGTCCGAGGCCAACTCGGGGGGGGTATCCCTCAGCACGGCTCTGACCACCCCCACGATAGCAACCAGGGCCTCGGCGATGGCCTCTGTTACCTCACCCGAACTGATTTGGATAGTCTTGGGCAGGCCAGCCACCTGATCCCTTCCTTGCACATCCATGGTCAGTTCCTCTTCCAACGGCATCGCGCTACCGATCTGGAACTTTATCTCCTCCGACGTCGGCTCCCCTATTACCAGGTTATACTTCTTTCTGATATAGGTCCGGATGGCCTCGTTCATCTCATCCCCGGCAACGCGAACCGAACTGGAGACCACAATGCCGTTCATGGAGATGACAGCGGATTCGGCTGTTCCACCGCCGATATTGACCACCATGTTACCTGCTGGGGTACCAATTGGCAACCCGGCCCCAATAGCCGCCGCCAGGGGCTCAGGGATAAGGTGGGCCTCCTTCCCTCCGGCCTGGATGGCAGCCTCGTGCACGGCCCGCCTCTCCACACTGGTCACACCGACGGGCACAGTAATCATCACCACTGGCCGGAAGAGGCGAAACCGCCCACAGACCTTGGTGATGAAATAGCGCAGCATGGCCTCAGTCACGACGTAATTGGCGATGACACCGTCGCGCATGGGCCGCATCACCTCAATGTTCTCAGGAGTACGCCCCATCATGGCGCGAGCCTCCTCGCCAACGGCCACGATCTTGTTGTCGTTTACCGCGATGGCTACCATTGAGGGCTCTTGTAGAACAATGCCCTTTCCTTTGACGTAGACCAATACGTTAACCGTGCCCAGGTCTATGCCTATGTGTTTTTCAAACATCAATCGTGTTCTCCCTTACACATTTTTCATCGCCTCATCACCAGGAAACGACCTCTTCCGCCGTCGCCTGCCAACTTTCAGGCGGATCCGGGAGCGACGGAGGGATCCCTCAATGACGGTCATGTCAACCTCAGGGGGTCTCTCCTTCAAGAGCTTCTCGGCCCGTTGGCGCGCCGCCTCGGCTCGTTCCAGGTCAATCTCCTCGGCACGTTCCGCTGTGTCGGCCAAGACGATCACCCTATCTGGCTGCACCTCCAAGAAGCCGCCGCTGATAGCAAAGCGCCCCTCTTCGTCCCCCTTGGTGAAGCGCAACTCACCGGCCTCCAGGGCTGTCAACAGTGGAGTGTGCTTGGCAAGGATACCCAGCGTGCCCATCACTCCAGGAGCGCTCACCAGGTCTACATCGCCGGAGTAAACAAGACGTTCAACAGTGACAATCTCTAACTTGATCGGCATAGTGTTCCCTCGTTACAGTGTCTCAGCCTTCTTCACAGCATCGTCAATCGTTCCCACCATGTAGAAGGCTTGCTCAGGCAGGTCATCGTGCTGGCCAGCCAGGATCTCCTGGAAGCCGCGCACAGTCTCCTCGATGGGCACGTACGCGCCAGCCCGACCGGTGTAAGCCTCAGCCACGAACATAGGCTGTGACAGGAACCTCTGGATCCTGCGGGCTCGGTGTACTATCAACTTGTCCTCGTCGCTAAGCTCTTCCACTCCCAGAATAGCGATCACATCCGAGAGGTTCTTGTATCTCTGAAGAACGCGCTGCACCTCGCGGGCCGTATTATAGTGCTCTTCACCGATAATGAGGGGGTCGAGAATGCTGGAGTTGGAGGTCAGCGGGTCAACGGCGGGAAAGAGGGCCATCTCGGCTATCGAACGCTCCAGGGTGATGGTGGCATCCAGGTGGGCAAACACGGCCACAGGGCCTGGGTCGGAGTAGTCGTCGGCCGGCACATAGATGGCCTGCATGGATGTGATAGAGCCCCGCTTGGTGGAGGTGATCCGCTCCTGTAACTCGCCCATCTCCGAGCTCAGGGTAGGCTGGTATCCCACTGCGCTGGGCATCCGCCCCAACAAGGCCGAGACCTCCATGCCGGCCATGGCGAAGCGATAGATGTTGTCAATGAAAAGGAGCACGTCCTGACCTTGATCACGGAAATATTCGGCCACGGTAACTCCTGCCAGGCCGACCCGCAGCCTGGCGCCAGGCGGCTCGTTCATCTGGCCGAAGACCATCACCGTATTGCCGATAACCCCTGCTTCCTTGGAAGTGTTCCACATGTCGTTGCCCTCGCGGGATCGCTCGCCCACGCCAGCGAACACCGAGAAGCCGCCACGCTCGATGGCCATGGTGCGGATCAGCTCGTAGATAACGACCGTCTTGCCGACTCCGGCCCCGCCAAATACCCCCGTCTTGCCCCCCTTGGTGAAGGGAGCTACCAGGTCAACAACTTTGAGACCGGTCTCAAAGAACTCCGGTGTGGTCTCCTGGTCCTCGAAGGGCGGAGCCTGGCGATGTATGGGATAGCGCGCCTCGGCCTCAACCGGCCCCATGTTGTCAATGGGCTCGCCCAAGACGTTGAAGAGGCGGCCCAGCGTGGCCGGCCCCACAGGCATGGTGATAGGTGAGCCGGCGTCAATGGCCCTCATGCCCCGTCGCAGGCCATCGGTAGAGCCCATGGCCACACAGCGCACCCAATCGTTGCCCATGTGGTGCTGAACCTCGACGATGAGGCTCCCCTCCTCCCCACGGGGTATCTCCACTGCGTTGTAGATCTCCGGAAGCTCCGCACGCGGGAACTCCACGTCCACTACAGGCCCCATCACCTGCACGATCTTGCCGATAGTTCCTTTTGCCATTATGTTCTCCTTTATTTTGGAGGTTGGAGGTTGGAGATTGGAGGTTAGAGATTAGAAGGTGGAGGGTCCGACAATCCAATTTCCAACTTCTAACTTCTACCGTCTAACTTCCAGCATCCAACTTCCAATATCCAATTAAGCCCGCGCCTGGGCCAGGGCCTCGGCGCCGCCAGCGATGTCCATGATTTCCAGAGTAATTGCCCGCTGTCGGGCCTTGTTGAAGTCCAGTGTCAGCCCCTCCACCAACTCCTCGGCGTTGTCAGAAGCATTGCGCATGGCCACCATGCGTGCGCTGTGCTCGCTGGCGATGGACTCCAGGATCGCCTGGTAGATCTGCAGTTCGGTAAATCGCGGTAGCACCCCGTCCAGGATGGAACAAGAATCAGGTTCGTAGATGTACTCAGTCGCTGGTCGGAGCCTGACGCCTTCTACATATTCTTCAGCCATAGCCTGAGTCTCGATTTCACTCGGCATGATAGGCAGAAGCCGCTTAACAGTCGGCTGCTGGTTGAGCACGTTGATAAAATCGCTGTAGGCCAGGTACACCTGGTCGAAACGGCCCTCAAGAAAGCCATCTATGGCGACCCTGGCGATGGGGGTTACATCCACCAGCCTGGGCCGGTCGGGGATGGCGGTGAACTCAGCCACGATATCCTCGCCTCGGCGATGCATAAAATCCCGCCCTTTGCGCCCCACGGTGACCAGCTTGACCGGCCACTCACTGGTCTCTATGAAGTCAATGGCCTTCGAGATAATATTATGATTGAAAGCCCCACACAACCCTCTCTCGCCCGTCAGCACCACCAGGACCACAGTGTGCAAAGGACGCACCTGGAGCAAAGGGTGGAGTTCCTCCCCCACTTCCCTTTGGGCGGCCAAGTGAGTGAGCACTTCCCAGGCTTTCTCGGCATAGGCACGGGTGGCCTTTACTTGGGCTTGGGCTCGCTGCATCTTGGAGGCCGACACCGCCTGCATTGCCCGAGTGACCTGCCCGATGTTCTTGACGCTGTTGATGCGCCTTCGAATTTCATGGAGTGTGGCCAACTTAGACCCCCTATTGTACCTCTTCTTCCCCTTTTTTCACTACCTTCACAGCGTTCTCGTCAAACTCCAGGACCGCCCCGTCCAGAGCCCCCATCAACTCATCGGGGAGCTCCTTCTGAGTGATGATGGCCTGACCTATCTCAGGATGCGCTTCGGACATGAAGCGATGGAAGCTGCTCTCCCAATCCCTCACTTCTCCGACTGGCACGTGATCCAGGAAACCATTGGTCACAGCGTAGATGATCATGACCTGCTGCTCCAAGGGCATGGGCACGTACTGGGACTGCTTGAGGATCTCGGTGATGCGTTGGCCTCGATCCAACTGCTCGCGGGTGGCCCTGTCCAACTCCGAGCCAAACTGGGCGAAAGCGACCAGCTCGTAGTACTGGGCCATGTCCGTCTTGAGCTTGCCCGCCACCTGCTTCATGGCCTTGGTCTGAGCATCGCCGCCAACCCGGGAGACAGATATGCCCACGTTTAGGGCCGGACGGATGCCGGCGTTGAAGAGGTCCGTCTCCAGGTAGATCTGCCCGTCAGTGATGGAGATGACGTTGGTGGGAATATAGGTCGTGAAGTCGCCCAATAGGGTCTCGACGACGGGGAGCGCAGTCAGCGAGCCGCCGCCGTATTCAGGGTTAAGCCTGGCCGCTCGCTCCAGCAGGCGAGAGTGGAGATAGAAGATATCGCCGGGGTAAGCTTCGCGGCCGGGAGGGCGTCTCAGGAGCAGACTTACCTGGCGGTAGGCCCAGGCATGCTTGGTGAGGTCGTCGTAGACGATGAGAACGTCCTTCCCCTGTTCCATGAACTCCTCGCCGATAGCGCAGCCAGCGTAGGGGGCGATGTACTGCAGAGTGGCCGGATCCGAAGCAGCGGCCACGATCACAATCGTGTGCTCCATAGCATCGTACTGCTCCAGGGTAGCCACCACGCGCGCCACGTTGGCCTGTTTCTGCCCGATGGCCACATAGATGCAAATCAGATCCTTGCCCTTCTGGTTGATGATGGTGTCAATCGCCAGGGCCGTCTTGCCCGTCTGGCGGTCGCCGATGATCAACTCCCTCTGCCCACGCCCGATAGGGATCATCGAGTCTATGGCTTTGATGCCCGTCTGCACAGGAGTGTCAACTGGCTCACGAGCCACCACCCCAGGGGCGATGCGCTCGATCTTGCGATACTCATCGGTTGCAACCGGCCCTTTCCCATCAACCGGCTCGCCCACCGCATTGACCACGCGCCCGATGAGGGCCTCCCCCACTGGCACCGAGACGATGCGGCCGGTGCTGCGGACCGTTTGGCCCTCCTCAATATCGGTGTACTCGCCCATGATGATGACGCCCACGTTGTCCACTTCCAGGTTGAGGACAATGCCCAGCACGCCGTTCTCAAACTCGACCAGCTCGCTGGCCATCGCTCCAACCAAGCCAGAAATGCGGGCAATGCCGTCGCCCACCTCAACCACCGTACCCACATCCATGGCCTCTATTGGGGCCTCAAAGACCTCAATCTGCTGCCTAAGAAGCTGGGTTATGTCTTCCATCAAAACGTCTTGCTCTCGCACCGCCATTAGCGCCTCCTTCTTGCTTGCTTGCTTGCTTGCTTGATCTTGAGTCAAACTCGCTCCGTCGAATAGTATACACGGGTTACGGCTAAAGCGCAAGTCTGCAATTGAGTCAGGCCGTCAACCCCTGTACTGTGGTCTCATCCAGCTTTCTGACCAGGGCTACGACCAGCCTCAGGGCGTTGTCGTAGTCATCCCTGTGCATAATACCCACGTGACTGTGGATGTGGCGGGTGGGCACGCCGATGACCACCGTAGGCACCCCGCCGGCGTGAATGTGGATCATCCCGCCATCGGTGGCCCCGCCTTCTATGGCCGAAAACTGCAGCGGCATCTCCAGCTCTTGAGCCGTCTCGATCACCAGGTCCCGCAGCTTGAGATTGGGAATCATGCGTCTGTCGTAAACCAGCAGGGTTGGCCCTTTGCCCATTCTGATGCTCGATTCCTCCGGCTCGATTCCCGGCACGTCGCCCGCGATGTCTACCTCCAGGATAATGGCCACATCGGGCGAGACGACGTGCGCGCTAGTCTTGGCCCCCCTGAGCCCTACCTCTTCTTGAACAGTGCCCACCCCGTAGACGGTGTTGGGGTGAGGCTCCTCCGTCAGACGTTGGATGGCCTGGATGAAGAGGGCGCAGCCGAGCCGATCGTCCCAGGCTTTGGACATGTAGGTCCTGGGGTTAGCCAGGACAGCGAAATCGCTGACGGGGATGATGGGATCGCCGGGGCGAACCCCTCGCTCCTTCACCTCTTCTTCGCTGCTGGCCCCGATGTCAATGTACATGTCCTTCTTGGGGACCATCTTCTTCCGATCTTCGAGCGGCAGCATGTGGGGCGGCTTGGCCCCGGTGACGCCGAACACGTCGCCCTGAGCGGTCTTGATGACCACGCGCTGGGCCAGCATCACCTGATCCCACCAACCGCCCAGGGGGACGAACTTGATGAAGCCCTCCTTGGTGATGAGCCTGACCATGAAGCCGATCTCGTCCATGTGACCGGCCAGCATCACCTTGGGCGAGTCAGCCAGACCCGCTTTCTTGCAGATGATGCTGCCCATCTTGTCCTGCTCAATAACCGCGATGTCCTTCAGGTGGCGGCGGATCACTGCCCGCACCTCACCTTCGTAGCCGGGCACCCCCGGCGCCTCGGTGATCTCTTTAAGCAAAGCCTCTGTTTGATCCAATTTGCCTCTCCTTCCATTTCAATGTTCACACAAGCCGGGGCATATAATACACCAATTTGGGTTTTTTGTCCAGCCCGTAACAGCGGACTTGAGGATTGAACGGAAATCTCTGATCGAAAAGTCCGTTCTGCCCTTTGAGTCCGTTTTTCCCCTACCCCTCCCGTTCCCGACGCGCTTTGGCGATGACACGATCAAAGTACCAGCGAAACAGACCGGTGAAGCCGTTGGAAAGCAGGAAGTAGAGCTTCGCGTCGAAGCTGGGCAGGATGTACACCTGTCGTCGCTCAATGCCGCGCACCAAGGCCTGAGCCACCTGATCGGCCGTCAGCGCCTGGGCCGCTCCGGCGATGCGGCGGGTTTCCAGGGGCTTGAACTGATTCTCGTAGTGGAGCTGAGGCGTGTCGGTGTCGGGCGGGAAGATGACGGAGACGTGGATGCCGTAAGGCTTCATCTCCTGGCGCAACACGTCCGAGAAACCGCGCACGGCGAACTTGGCGGCGCCGTAGGCGGTGTAGCCGAACACCCCCAGGAACCCGGCCACCGACGAGAAGTTGACGATGTGACCGCTGCGCCGCTCCATCATCGTCGGCAGGACAGCCTTGATGGGATGCAGCGTGCCGAAATAGTCCGCGTCCATCGTGTAGCGGAAGATATCGAGAGGCAATTCCTCAAAGTAGCCGGGGTGGGCGAACCCAGCGGCATTGATCAGGATGTCGGGCGGGTAGCCATCGGCAGTGAGGGAGGCGATGGCCTGTTGCGTCTGCTCCCAGTCCGTCACGTCGGCGGAGTAGATCCGCAGGCGTCGGGCCGGATTCTCGCGCAGGGCCTCCAGCTCGGCTAGCGTCTCGTCTAGTAGCCCCTGGCGGCGGGCGATGATGGATACGTGGGCCCCGCGCCGGGTCAGCAAGCGGGCCGTGGCTCGTCCGATGCCGCTGGAGCCTCCGGTGATGATGGTGTGTTGGTGGTGGAAGTCCATATTCTCCTCTCTGTAAGAACGCAAGTGGTGCAGGGCTTTCGTCATGGCATCATCCCGCCGGCGGCTCATACCGCTCATAATAGCCCAGCACTTGACCATCTGCGCCGCGCACCGCCCGCATATAGATCCGATTCTCCTCATCGTCAGTGATGAGCCGCTCCTCCTCCCCAGACTGCATGGCGGCCAGGATCTCAATGATCTGCTGCTGTGACTGCTCGTTATGACAAGCTAGCAGCGAGCGGCCGATCTGGCTCTCCCCCTCGTCATAGAAAGCGATAGCGGACTTGTTCATGTAGCGGGTAATGTGCTCTGTATCGGCAAACAACACGGGGGCTTTGAGACTGTCCAGTATGGCAGCCATGAGCGTAGCGTCAATCATCTTGATTCCTCCCTTATCACCACCGAACGATGAGAATTCACAACTGCCGCAGCCAGCGCTCCAGGTCGCGACGGTGGATCACACCCAAGACGTGGATTTCATCATCCAGCACTTCGTACAACACCCGGTAGTTGCCTACCCGCAGGCGCACCAACCCGCCGGTGCCTTCCAGACGTTTCCATTTCTTGCCCGGTGGAAAAGGGTTCTCCTCCAAGGCCAGGATGGCCTTCGTCGCCCGCATCCGGTCGGCCCGAGGCAGTTTCTCCAACTGCTTGAAGGCCTGTCGTTCGACCTTTAGTTTGTAGGCCACTATGCTTACTCCTCCAGCAAAGTTCGCAGCTCCTGGGATGTGACGAACTTATCCTGACGGATAGCCTGCCGAGCCCGTTCTCGCAACTCCACAAAACGGGGGTGGTGAGCCAACACGTAGTCTTCCCACTCTTCCTCATCAACAGGCATAAGGACGGCCATCGGTCGTCCCTGATAGGTGATGACGTATTCGGCTCCCTCCTCCCGTACAGCCCGCAAGATCTCGCTAGTTCGGTTCTTCAACTCGCGCACACCTACCTTGGGCATAATCCTCTCCTTGCTTAACCTTTGCACGAACGAGAAAAAGCTCATGTGTGCTAAACATCAGCACGGTTCCGGCTTGTTTTGAGTTTTATGTAGACATGGCATTGACCTGGAGGGTTCAAAACAAGCTTTTGCGCGTTGGATCACGACATAAACCAGCCATTTTGTAGAACGTTTGAGCGTTTTTCATTTCCTGCAAAAGTTAAGTCCTTGGTAATAAATGTGGCTACATTTGTAGCTATAATATACTACGTTTCTCGGCTGGTGTCAACCTCGCGTATTCATTGACTCCCCCAGCCACACCCGATCCAGAAACGAAAAGGGTTCACCCCAGCGTATCGCATGGGGTGAACCCTTGCAGTAATCACGACGCTCAAGCTGCTTTTTTCTTTTCACTGACGCTCTCTAAGTACCTCAGCACCTCCCTCCTGGCTCTGGCGTAGTAGCGCATCAAGGCCCTATCAGAGCTCTTAAAGCCTTTGATGGCTCGCTGCGCACAGGTACAGCAACCCAGGGAAGCCCTGTAGCTGCCAAGATCGCACCTCAGACACTTACACAGCTTGATCATCATAAAACAGAAAGCCAGACTGTCCTCGTCTGTCTCTGGCAAAGCAGAAACTCTCTCTACTAGCTCGTTCCATTGCTCCTCCCGCAACCCCTTGAGACCCAGGATGCAACGGGGTGGAAACAATATCTCGCTCTCAGGATACATTTGCTACCACACCTCTATCTTGATTTACATGAAGGAGACCGTCGAAGTAACCCTTCAGGCCCCCAGGGCCGTCCGCAACTGCATATAGCGGAGCACATCGCTGCGGCGCAATAAGCCTACCAACCTCTCTCCCTCCACCACCGGCAGTTGGCGAACGTCACGAGCATTCAGGCGCGCCAAGACGGCACTGCCGTCGTCTCCAGGCGAGACGGTCTCCAACTTCTCCCAGGGGGTCATGACCTCGCTCACCCGCGTATGAGGCCACCTCTCCCTGGCAACAGTTTTGACGTCGTGCAAGCAGACGATGCCCTGCAGCAGGCCGGCCTCGGCCACGAGAAAGGAGTGCTCGCGGCGGCGCAACACGTACTCGTCCACTAACTGCTGCAGGGTAATGCCCTCGCTCACGGTGGCAAAGTCGGTGGTCATGAGATCGCCAGCTCTGACCTCCCCCAGCATCTCTCTGACCAGCACCTGGCGATAGCCACTGGTGGCCGCACTGTACAGAAACCAGCCGATGAAGATGATCCAAAGTCCATCAAGCCACCGGCCTCCGAAGATCTGCCAAGTACCTCCTAGCATGAAAAGAAAAGCTATCCCTCGGCCAGCCCAAGAGGCCAGACGGGTGGCCAATTTCAGGTTCCCGCTGAGACCCCAGATCAATGCCCGCAGCACTCGCCCTCCATCCAAAGGGAAGCCAGGGATGAGATTGAACAGGGCCAGACTAACGTTGATCATGGCCAAATACTGGGCCAAAGCGCTCAAGGGCTGAAAGAAACCTCGAGTCAAGAACCAGAGGACGCCAAAGGCCATCCCGGTGACCATGCTGAACAGGGGGCCCACGATGGCCATGAGCAACTCTTTGAGCGGCTTGTCTGGTTCCTCGGCGAGCCTGGCCACACCGCCGAAGATGAAAAGGGTGATACTGCGCACCTCCTCCCCTTGGCTGATGGCCACCACGGAATGGGCCAACTCGTGGCCCAGCACCGAACCGAAGAAGAGAATGCTAGTAACTACGCCTACCGTCCAATGCAACCAGGTCGGCCAGTGGGGATATTGCTCTGGAAAGTAAGACCCAGCCAGGGTCCAGATGACCAGGGCGAAGATGATGAGCCAACTGGCATCTATATTGATGTCTATGCCAAAAACCTTCCCGATGCGCCAAGTAGTTCTCATCATGCCACTAATCTCCCGCCTTTCACTACTTTCCGATGATCATGTCACGATAGGGTTGAAGCGTTTGCGTTTGCCTTAGCCTTCAGCCAGCGTACCTCTCTTCTTTCCAAGGATCGGCGTCATTATGATAACCTCGCTGCTCCCAAAAGCCAGAGCGATCCTCAGCCATGAGCTCCAACCCCCGCACCCACTTGGCGCTCTTGTAGAGATAAAGCTTGGGGACCACCAGCCGCAGGGGCCAGCCGTACTCCGGAAGCAGATCCTCCCCTTCGTAGCCATAGGCAAACACGACGCTATCATCAAGCAAAGCCTCTAGAGGCAGATTGGTGGTATAACTCCCTTTGCAATGAACCAGCACATACGCCGCCTCTGGTTTAGGCCGGGCCAAGCGCAGGAATTCTTGCGAAGAGACCCCTTTCCAGCGAGTGCCCAGCTTGCTCCAGCCCGTGACGCAGTGGATGTCGACTACCACTTCTTTGACAGGCAAAGCCCGCAGTTCATCGTAAGCCAACTGCACCGGAGTCTCCACCAGTCCCCAGATCTTGAGATCCCATCTCTGCCGGTCGAAGGGCGGGATGGATCCCACGTGAAGAACGGGGAAATCCTCCGTCACATATTGGCCAGGCGGTACGCGAAGCTGCCGTTCTTCGCTCATCTGACCACCTCCATGCACCTCAATCTATTCTCTCAACATTTTACCAGATTTGGCCGCGTTAGTCAAGGGCTTATGTTAAATAAGTGGAAAGTTGATGGGGCAACAAGTCAACAGGTTAACAAGGCGCCCACTGCCTCGTGAACCCGTTGCTCATTATTGACTCGTTACTCGCTCACTCGCTCATTGAATGCCGATGTTCCTTCAACATGCAGCGATCCATGACCACCATCAGCCCAGCCTCTCGCGCTCTCGCTGCCGCCTCCTGATGAACTATCCCTTCCTGCATCCATACCGCCCGCGCCCCTTTGGCGATAGCCGCCTCTACGATAGCCGGTACATGTCTAGAGCCGCGGAAGATGTCTACCACGTCCACTGTCTCCGGCACAGAAGCCAGATCGGGATAGCTCTTCTCCCCCAAAACCTCCTCAATAAGGGGATTCACCGGTATGATCCTGTAGCCCTGCGCCTGAAGGTAGCGGGCGACGCCGTGACTAGGACGAGCGGGATCAGGCGAAAGGCCCACCACGGCGATGGTCTTGCTCTCTTTGAGGATCTTCTCGATAACATCGGTTTGAGTCATGGCCCTCCTTCCCCACCTCTCCGATCTGCTTCCTTCAATCGGTTCTATTCTAACCACGCCAACTTCCGGTGCTTACCAGATGCTCGTAGTTGAGCATCAGAACGTCAAAGTGAACACGCTCATAGCTGGCCAGACGCTGATACATGTCTTTGCCGGTAGGATCATCGGTTTCGGTTGCCGCCTTCCTGTACAGTTCGTAACTCTCGTTTTCTTTCTGCATCGCGAACAGCATGGCATCAGTATCACTGGCCTCGGGACCGACGGCCTTCTCCAAAGCCGCGCTTTCCGGCGGGAAGAGGGGTTCGTCCAGATCCACAGGCTCCACCTCCAGCGCCTCGGAGAAGGAGACCCACCCCTTGCCGGCGCTTAGGGCCTCGTACTGATCCTGCACGATGCGTAGGTGCAGCTTCTCGTCATCGGCCAGGGAGAGAAACATCTCCCGCCCCCGCGGATCCGGGGTCCTTTCCGCAGCCTCGGTATAGAACTCGTAGCCATCCTCCTCCAAGCGAATGGCCTGGAGCAAGGCTTGCAAGGCGACTGTGTTTTCCTGCATTTCTGTCACTCCTTCTCTTTATGTTCTTTTTCCCAGCATCGCCAAAGCACGGGCGGCGATGTTCTCCGCCGTGAAACCATACTTTTCCCACAGTACCTCGTATGGCGCCGAGGCCCCAAAGCCTTCGATGCCGATCACATCGCCCCTGTCCCCAACGTAGCGACGCCAGCCCTGCGGCACTCCGGCCTCAATGGCCAAGCGGGCGGTCACCTCAGGCGGCAACACTGCGTCGCGGTAGGACTGGGGCTGCCGCTCGAAGAGCTCCCAACTGGGCATACTCACCACGCGGGCCATCACTCCCTGCTCGGCCAGCCGCTCTTGGGCCGCGAGGGCGACGTGCACCTCGGAGCCTGTGGCAATCAGGATGACGGCGGAAGACCTCGCTTTGGGCCGCCCCCCGTCCACGTCGGACAGGACGTAGGCGCCGCGCGCCAGCCCGTCAGGGGAAGCCGAAATAGCGCGATCCAGCACGGGCAGCTTTTGGCGGGTGAGGAGCAACGCCACCGGCCCCTTGCGGCGCTCCAGGGCCACGCGCCAGGCGGCCACCGTCTCGTTCGCGTCGGCGGGGCGGATCACGGTGAGGTGAGGGATAGCCCGCAGCGCGGCCAGTTGCTCCACCGGCTGGTGGGTGGGGCCATCCTCGCCGATGCCTATGCTGTCGTGGGTGAAGACGTAGACGACGGGCAACTCCATCATCGCCGCCAGACGGATGCTGGGGCGCACGTAGTCAGAGAAGACGAGGAAGGTGCTGCCATAGGGAATCACCCCGCCGTGCAGGGCCATGCCGCTCAGGATACCGCCCATGGCGTGCTCCCGCACCCCAAAGTGGAAGTTGCGGCCGCCGGGGTTGTCGGCAGAGAAGTCGCCGTAGCCGTCCAGGTAGGTCTTGCAGGACGGAGCCAGGTCCGCCGAGCCGCCGATCAGGGTGGGCAGATGGGGGGCGATGGCATTGAGCACCTTGCCCGAGGCGATGCGGGTGGCCAGTGGCCCATCCTCCAGTTCAAAAGTAGGCAGGTCTGCATCCCAGCCCACGGGCAACTCGCCAGCCTGGGTCGTGCGCCACTCCTCAGCCAGGTCGGGATACTCGGCGGCGTAGGCTTCGAACCGGGCCTGCCACTCTGCCTCCCAG
Source organism: uncultured Anaerolineae bacterium (assembly GCA_964461615.1). Lineage (GTDB taxonomy): Bacteria > Chloroflexota > Anaerolineae > VGOG01 > VGOG01 > CAZVCJ01. The sequence continues at coordinate 6,434 of CAYWWC010000010.1, read as the reverse complement.
GCACTCCCCTTCTCCTCGGCCTCGCGGAAATGGGCCAGGGCCGGGTCAGGGATGAAGAACGGCGGCTCAGTCGGCCATCCCAGGTTCTCCTTGGTGAGCCGCAGCTCCTCTTCGCCCAACGGCGAGCCGTGAACCCCGGCGGTGTCCTGCTTGTTGGGACTGCCGTAGCCAATGTGCGTGCGGGCGGCGATCAGCGAAGGGCGGGGGTCGGTCTGGGCAGCGCTGATGGCGGCGGCAATGCCCTCCAGATCGTATCCGTCCACGTGCTGGACGTGCCAGCCGTAGGCCTCGAAGCGCCGGCCTCGGTCCTCGGTGAAGGCCAGGTCGGTGCTGCCCTCGATGGAGATGCGGTTGTCGTCGTACAGGTAGATCTGCTTGCCCAGACGCAGGTGGCCGGCCAGCGACGCGGCCTCGGAGGCGATGCCCTCCATCAGGTCGCCGTCGCTGACGATAGCGTAAACGTAGTGGTCAACGATCTTGTGACCAGGGCGATTGAAGTGAGCGGCCAGATACGCCTCAGCGATGGCCATGCCCACCCCGTTGGCGAAGCCCTGCCCCAGCGGGCCGGTGGTGGTCTCCACCCCCGCCGTCAGGCCGTGCTCGGGATGGCCTGGCGTACGGCTGCCCCACTGGCGGAAACTCTGTAGCTCCTCCAGCGGAAGATCATAGCCGGTGAGGTGCAGCAGGCCATAAAGCAGCATGGAACCGTGCCCCGCCGACAGAACGAAGCGATCTCGGTCTACCCAAGCCGGGTTGACCGGGTTATGCCGCAGGAAGCGCGTCCACAGCACGTAGGCCATGGCCGCCGCTCCCATAGGCAAGCCCGGGTGGCCCGAATTGGCCTTCTGCACCCCGTCCATGGCCAGGGTGCGAAGGGTGTTGATGCACAGTTGATCCAGTTCAGTTTGCTGAGTCATTCGCCTCTCCCTCCAAATGTGCTACCGAATACTTTGGGTGTAAGCGTGTTTCTGGGGGTGGCCGTCCCTACCTTAACATAGTCAAGAGTTCCGCACAAGCAATCCCCCACTCCCATCCGTGGCCGTGGTCTTCAAAGCTCCACCATGCCGCCAGCACTGCTTGGGCTACCCCCCAACCTAGCAGCCGTTCTCGATCAAAACCCAGCTCCTCAGCCAGTTGATACACCCGCCGCGCCAAAACACGTTCCGGCTGTGGCTCAACAAGAAGCTGTGGCATCGGATTCCGCAGCAGAGCACCGGCCTCGTACGCTGGCTCGCCAACCAACCCTTTGGGGTCGAGGGCCAGCCACGGTTGACGCTCAGCGGTCAGGATATTCTCGTGATGCAGGTCACCATGCAGGAGCACCGGCTCAGACATTGACCCGATGAGCTCGGCGAAGCGAGCCTCTGCCACCTCGACCAAGGCACTGGGGAAGGGACCACAACCGCCATCGAAGTGTTCGCGCAGTCTCCTCAGACCAGCGGCCCACTTCGCGACCGTTGGAAATGGATGCTCTGATGGCACTGGCCTCCACAACTGGCGCATCACTTGGGCAGCGATGGAAGTCGCTTGCCCGTCGTCAGGCAGACTCGACAGCGGCGCGCCGGGCTTGAGCCGCTCCAGTAACAGGATACCCTGATCGGGGTCGGCATCCAGTAACCGGACAATGCCATGACCATTGAAGAGTCGGAGCGCTTCGATTTCTGTCAGAAGCTCCGGGTTTGGAATCCCCAATTTCAAGACTATGTCTGTGCCATCCGCTCGGATAGCTGGAGCAACGTAGTTGTAGGACAAGGGTTCGAATGGGGGCATGACTGTCAACAACCATCGCTGCTCGCAATCAGCTATGATGGACGGCAGGCGACTAAGCCATTCGATGCCGGCTGCTCCATAGAGTTCAACGATTGTACGAGCGAAGCCATTCAGAACCACGTTCATCTCTGCTGCCGCGATATCCCCCCACCTGTTCGCCCCTCAGCCCTCGAAGAAGGGAAGCTCCCAGTCGTCCCACCAGTGCTTGTTATCGCTGAGGTAATTGCGGGCATCCTGCAGGAGCTTGTAGTGCCGGTTTTCCTCTTTCATCAGGAACTCATAGGCCTGGCGTCCCTGGGGATCATCAATCTCGGCGGCAGCCTTCTTGTACATGTTGTAGAACTCTTCTTCTACTTTCATGCCGAACTCAAGCACCGCCAGATCGCCTTCGAGCTTCCCCACATCGTAGGCAGCAAACGTCGCCTCGAAAGGCGACTTCTCCTGTGGAGCCGCTTCCTCGCCAGGGAAGAGGGGCTTAGCGATGTCCACCTCCGCCTTGCGCTTAATGGCCTCCTCCGGGTCTACCCATCCTTCACCAGCGCTGAGGGAATCGTATTCCACCAGCAGCAGAGCCAGGTGCCGCTCCTCGTCTCTAGCCAGGCCACGAAATGTTCCCTGCCCCGCCGGATCGGGGCTTTGCTCCGAAGCCTCTAAGAAGAAGCGATACCCATCCCGCTCGTTTTCCATGGCCCGACGCAAAGCAGCCAGGGTCTCCTCATGCTTATTCATCGTGGTATTGCACCTCCCTCAAAAGTAGATATGAGCAACATGTCAACGAGGTAACGAGGACCGAGAACGCATTGTCTCGTTCTTCATTAATTATTGACCCGTTGCCCCATTTCTCACAACAATCCCTTCCAATCGAAGTCATCATCCAGCAACCGCTCGGTGTAGCGAGAGACATCGGCATCCTTGCGGATCAACCGGCTTATTGGCGCCACGTCCTTCCTATCGCCCAGCAGAATGGCCCCCACCAGCCGCCCGTCTTTTAGCACCAGCTTCTTGTAGACGTCGGCCTCAAGCTTCCTGAACTCCTGGTAGCCCTCGCCCTCCGGGGGATGGACTATGCCAATGGAAGTGCAATCAACGCCCACTACCTGCAAGGTGCTGGAGGAGACAGTGCCTCGGTACTCGGCTTGCTCGCGTCCAAGCATGTTGGCTGCCGCAACCCTGGCCTGCTCCAATGCGGCAGGGATGATACCGTAGACCCGGCCCCGGAACTCGGCCACGTCGCCAGCAGCATAGATGTCCTCGGCGCTGGTGCGCAGGCGCTCATCCACCACCACGCCCCGGTTGACCTCCAGCCCGGCCTCCTGAGCCAGCCTTACGTTGCAGCGGACGCCAGCCGAGATGAGAATCAGATCACCCTTGATCCTCCGCCCGTCTTGCAACAAGACTCCGGTGGCCTGCCCGTCGCCCAGGATGGCCTGCGAGGAAGCATTCAGGGCCATCCCAATGCCCATAGCCTCTATCCGCTCTCTCATCAGGCTCCCTCCCTCGGCATCGAGTTGGCGGCGGAGGGGATAGGGGCCGTGCTCCAGAACGGTCACCTCTAACCCCAGCACCGTGAGAGCCCGGGCCACCTCCAGGCCTAGAAGCCCGCAGCCTACGATCACAGCTCGCTTCGCACCTTCAGCCCACCTCTTGATGGCCAGAGCATCCTCGATAGTGCGAAGGGTGAAGACACCGCCGCTACGTACATGTGATGAAGCGGCTTTGTCCACACCCTCGATGGACGGGATGAAGGGGCGGCTGCCAGTAGCCAGGAGCAGGCAGTCGTAGGCGACCTGTCGGCCATTACTTCGACCACGCTCAGTACAAGCGGCCAGGGTGATCCGCTTCGCCGTGGGATCAAGCTCCACCACCTCAACCCCCAGGTGGACGGCGATGCCCCGCTTCTCGTACCAGGCCGGGGGATAGAGAGGCAGTTTCTCCAGGCCGATCTCCCCCGCCAGGAATCCCTGGAGGCGCGGTCTGGGATAGTAGTGATGTGCCTCCTGGGTATAGATCTCGATCTCAACTCCTCCCCCCTCAATCCTCCCAACTTTGGGGGGGAGGGGGGCAGAGAGAGCCCTGGCCGCAGTGATGCCAGCCACTCCGTTGCCGATGACGACAAACTTCATTCGAGCTTCTCGAACATGTCTTTTTCAGCCGCGCAGTCGGGGCAGACCCAGTCGTCGGGCAGTTTCTCAAAGGGCATACCCGGCGGTATGTCGCTATCGGGATCGCCCACCGCAGGATCGTAGACATACCCGCAGACCAAACATTCCCACTTTTCCATTTTTGTCATCCTTTCTTCTTAGAGTACACACTGGCTTTCGCAAACGTGTTGAGCAGACCAAAAAGCGACAGGCTAAATTGTAACACGCCCGCCGCACTTTGTCAAGACCCGAATGTCACATACCGCAGATGTCAGCAGATTCGCGGCAGTTGCTCGCCGCTGAGCATGTCCACCACCCGCTTCCCCCCCACCCGGCTGCGCAAGACCACAGTGCCAGGATGTTGCTCCACCACCTGCCCGATGATGGCCGCCTCCCTGCCCAAAGGATGGGAGCGCATCGCCTCCAGAGCCGCCTCCGACGCCTGCGGAGACACAACAGCCAAACACTTCCCCTCGTTAGCCACGTAGAGGGGATCCAGTCCCAGAATCTCACACGCTCCTCTCACCTCGTCACCAATAGGGATTCCGGTTTCCTGTAGCACTACCCCCACACCGGCGCTGGACGCGATCTCGTTGAGCGCGCTGGCAACCCCACCCCGGGTGGGATCCCGCAGCACGTGCACCTCTGATCCGACGGCCCCAAGCAAAGCCTCCACTAACCCGTTGAGGGCAGCGGTATCACTCTCCAGAGTTGTCTCGAACTTCAGCCCCTCTCGCACCGAGAGGATGGCGATGCCATGGACGGCGACGGCCCCGTTGATCAGCACCGCGTCGCCGGGTCTGGCCTGTAGCGGGGAGATGTTAATGCCAGCGGGGATTAGGCCCAGCCCCGTGGTGTTGATGAACACGCCGTCCCCTTTTCCCCGGTCCACCACTTTGGTATCGCCGGTCGCCACCTCAACCCCCGCCTCCTGCGCCGCCTTCTGGATGGAGCGCACCACCCGCCACAAGTCCTCCATCGGGAAGCCCTCTTCCAGGATGAGGCCCAGGGAGAGGTACAGAGGACGAGCGCCGCACATGGCCAGGTCATTGACCGTGCCATTTACGGCCAGCTCGCCGATGTCGCCGCCGGGGAAGAAGAGGGGACTGACGACAAAAGAATCCGTAGTAAAGGCCAGGCGAACGCCATCCACCTCCAGCACCGCCCCGTCGTGAAGAGTCTCCAGAGCCGGGTTGCGAAAGGCGGGCCTAAACATCCGCTCAATGAGCATCTGGGTCAGCCGCCCCCCTCCCCCGTGGGCCATGAGCACGGTCGGGTATTCTTGGATGGGGATGGGGCATTGAAAGGTGAGTTGTTCTCCTGACATCTCGGCGGGCTCCGTGAAACGTGATTGTAATCCGTTAAATCCTGCCAATCCGTTGTTCTCCGTACCGATAATACGCAGCGCAAGCCCCCTCGCTCGAAACCATTGGAGCACCCAGGGGGTGCTCCGGGGTACAGCGGGCACCGAAGGCGGAGCATTCCGGCGGCTTCTTCCGCCCCTGAAGTATGAGACCAGCGATGCACTCCGGCGACTCCTCCACCACCATCCCCGCCACATCAAACCGCCGCTCAGCGTCGAAGTCGGCGTATTCCGCCCGCAGCCGCAGACCGCTTTGGGGAATCACCCCAATCCCTCGCCAAGCCCGGTCGGTTACGTCAAAGACCTGTCGGATGAGCTGCTGGGCCTGGACGTTCCCCTCCCGCTGCACAGAACGGGTGTATTGATTCTCAACCTCCCAGCGCCCTTCTTCCAACGCCCGCAGCGTTATGTAGAGACCACGGAGGATGTCCACTGGCTCGAAGCCGGTGACGACGATGGGCGCCTGATACCGTTCGGCGATAGGCTCGTACTCCCAATACCCCATCACAGTGCAGACATGGCCGGGGGCCAGGAAGCCCTGCACCTCGTTGCCAGGGGCGCTGAGGATGGCCTCAATGGCCGGGGGCACCAGGACGTGGGCGGAGAGAATGGAGAAGTTCCGCAACCCCATTTGTTTCGCCTGCCAGACGGCCATGGCATTGGCCGGTGCGGTGGTCTCGAACCCCACGGCGAAGAAGACCACCTCCCGATCCGGGTTCTGCTGGGCCAGTCTCAACGCATCCAACGGGGAGTAGACCATCCGCACATCCGCGCCCCCTGCCCTGGCCATCAACAGATCCTTGTGAGAGCCGGGCACCCGCAGCATGTCTCCGAAGGAGCAGAAGATCACTTCTGGATGGGAGGAGATGGCGATGGCTTTGTCCAAGAGTTCCACCGGGGTCACGCAGACAGGACAGCCGGGGCCGTGCACCAGGGTCACGTCGTCCGGCAGCATCCGGCCCAGCCCGAACTTGAGGATGGTGTGGGTCTGCCCGCCGCAGATCTCCATCAGCGTCCAGGGCTGGGAGACCGTTCGCCGGATGGCCTCGACGTATCGTTGTGCTGCCGTCTCATCCCTATACTCGTCTACGTATCTCATGGTTAGCTAGTACTACAACGAGACTTTGAGATGGTATTATTCTGCCCATCATGAATCAACG
>CAYWWC010000009.1:16462-31023 GCA_964461615.1 uncultured Anaerolineae bacterium | reverse complement strand
ATGGACAGTTCATTTCATTAAATCCACGAGGCTCTCCGTGGTGTAGAAAGGCCAAGTGCTGGGCCAAGAACCCTTCGGACTAAGCTTCAGGATGAAGCCTGGTTCTTGAGTCTCGCTACCCTCGTTACTCGTTGCCTCAGTACTCGGTGAAACTCCGTAACCATTGCCGCCCTTCGGTGTTGTAATAACAAAGCCATCGAAGGGCCGGATTAGGAAAGGGCTCTCCTGTGCTGGAAAGGGAAAACGAAGAAACTTTGGTGGAGAGGGCCAAAGAGGACCCCGTGGCCTTTGGTGTCTTATACAAAAAGTATGTGAGGAGGATCTACAGCTACATCTATTTCCGCACCGGCAACCGTTACGACGCCGAAGACCTCACCTCCAGGACCTTTCACCGTGCTCTGGCCAACATAGACCGCTACGAGAGCAAGGGCTTGCCTTTCTCAGCCTGGCTATATCGCATCGCCCACAACTTGGTGGCTAACTGGCTCCGTGACCGCAGCCGGCACCCGGTTATCGCCCTGGATGAGCTGGCCTGGACTAGGCAGCATGGCGCAAGCGCTATCGAGCTTAAGGTCGAGACCAACGAGGAACAAGAGGCCCTCTTGGAAGCTATCAGACGACTCCCTTCCGACCGCCAACAACTGCTCATCCTCAAGCTCATGGAGGGGATGTCTAACGCTGAGATCGGCCAGGTACTGGGCCGCAGCGTGGGAGCTATCAAATCCCTGTACTTCCGCATCCTGATCGCCCTGAGAGAAGACCTGGATAAGGGGGGATTTTGAGAAGGGGAAACCAGATTGAATACAGCTTTGCTCATAGATAGCACCACTGTCATCCCGAAGGCGTTAATAGAAGAACATGGTGTTACAGTAATTCCTGTGCCTATACACGCTGGTGGGAAGGAGTACAGGGACGGAGTTGATATCACACCTGAAGAACTATATGCTCTGTTGGAAACATCTAAAAGCCGCCCGTCTACTGCTGTGCCTGGGCTTGGGGAGTTCTTGTCATTTTACAATGATCTCCTTGAGACATGTCCGAAGATAGTCTATCTCGCTCCCAGTGCCAGGCTCAGCGGTGTTTTCAATGCCACAGTTCAAAGTGCGAAACAGATAGAGGATGCTAAAATCGTTGCCATAGATCCTCCGGAGGAACTGGGGGAGGGGCTATACACTGTTCACTCCGATGATCCTCTGCTAGAGAACAAGTTGGCTGAGATAGGCAGGTTACCTGCCCCGATCATCGTGGTGATGAATACAGACTTCGTTTCAGGAGCCGCTGGTCTGATAGCGATCGAGGCGATCAACGCCATCAATGAAGGAAGGTCTATTGATGAAGTCGTTGGGAAGATAATTGATGCCAAGAGAAAGACGGGCATATACTTGATCCTCAACACGCTGGAGTATGTAGTAGATAGAGTCGGAGAATTGCAAGCCTTCCTGGGCACCTTGTTGAGAATAAAGCCCATACTAATGCTAAGGGACGGTTATCTTGAAGATGTGGCCAGAGTAAGAGGTGAGCGGAAGGCTAGAAGAAGGATGATAGAGCTTGTAGGGGAAAAGGTGGGCGACACAAGAATAGATGTTTACGTATTACATTCATTAGCCAGACAAAAGGCAGAGAGTTTTCTGGAACAGATAAAAGGTGAACTTAACGTTGGAAACTCCTATATTGATGACATCGGATCCTCTGTCAGTAGATACATCGGCAGAGGGGGATTGGGCATAGTCTACATCAGCGTAGAGTAATCTGCCGCCAACCGCACCGAAAAAGAGTGCACCATCAAATCATATGGGTGTGTTCAAAGCGGGTTGTAGGGGCGAGATTATCTCGCCCATCGGGCAGGGAAATCCTGCCCCTACAAAGCGTTCTTAACTCATTCTGAATGCACCCAAATCATATCCAAAAGAAAAGAGGTGGAAAGATGATCAAAATCGTTACCGACAGCACTGCCGATGTCCCTGAAGAGTTTCTGGAGAAGTACGACATCCGGGTAGTGCCCATCAATATTCAGTTCGGCACGGAGACTTACCAGGAAGGCATTGAGATTGACCGCCCGACCTTCCTCCGAAAGCTCGAGGAGGTCATACCCACATCGTCGCAGCCGTCGCCGGGGCAGCTCGTCGAGGTGTATCAGGAGTTGGCAGAGGATGGCCATTCTATTATCTCCATCCACGTCACTTCCAAGCACAGCGGCACCTGTCAGTCGGCGACGTTGGCCAAGTCCATGCTCCCTGAGGCCGACATTGAGGTCTTCGATAGCCTATCCATCTCCATCGGCACGGGCTATCAGGTGCTCGCTGCTGCCAGGGCTGCCGAGGAAGGCAAGAGCATGGGGGAGATAGTTCAGCTCTTGGAGGGGATACGGTCGAGGACGCGCCTGTATTTCACCCCAGCCACCTTGAAGTACCTTCAGAGGAGCGGGCGGGTGGGCGCGTTGTCCGGAGCGCTAGGGGCATTGCTCAATCTCAAGATCGTCATCAAGACCGAGGACGGCGTGTTAGAGGCTTTCCAGAAAGTGCGAACTAGAGGCAAAGCCATAGATCGCCTGGCGGAGTTGACCGAGGAGGCGGTGGGCACGACGGAGCCTGCTAAGCTTGCCGTCATCCACGCTGAGGTTCCTGGCGAGGCAGAGGAATTGAGGCGGCGTCTGGAGAGGGGCTTTAATTGCGATGAGATGATCGTCGTGAATCTCGCTTGCTCGCTGACTGTGCACGGCGGACCGGGCATCATCGGCATCATCTCCTATAAGGTCTGAGGAACAACGGACTGGCAGGATTAACGGGTCAAGCTCCCTAGGCTAGAGAGGAATCCGCAAATCCCGCACATCTGTGTTCTGATCGAGAGGGTTTGGCTTTCGAGGGAGAAGGCTATGGAAGAGAAAGTGATAGCTGAGATACTGGCAGCTCATGCCGATCAATTGAATAAAGGCCGGGGGAAAGGAAGCGATTATCTGGCCATGTTTCCCGACTACCAGGAGGAGCTCAAGCCCCTGTTGGAAACGGCGGAGAAGGTCAAAGGGTCGCTGGCATTGGTGGAGCAGCCCGCGCCAGCGTTCTGCCAGAGCTTGCACGACGATCTGCTGGCTGCCGGTCAACGCAGACTGGCCGAAGGAGAGCCTCAACTGGCCAGAAGCCACGGAAGGCAGATTTTCATCCGCGCGGCGGCTCTGGGATCAGCCGTTTCCGTGGCTGGGGCGATTGCTTACTTTATCCGCTCTCGTGCGGCTGCTGAAGCCCAACCAGCTTCGGCTGCATAACGGAAACTTCGCTTTCTGGTTTGTGAGATTTGTACGGAGGTAGGTATGAGATATTCCAAAATCACCGGTTGGGGCAAGTATGTCCCTGAGAAGATTTTGACTAACCAAGACCTGGAGGAGATGGTACAGACCAGCGATGAGTGGATCCTGGCCCGTACAGGCATCAGAGAGCGGCGGATAGCGGGGCCAGATGAGGCGGTCTCGACGATGTCCCGCGCCGCTGGCCGGGACGCCTTGGCCGTGGCCGGGCTGGATCCACAAGACTTGGATCTCATTATCACGGCTACCTCCACTCCTGACTACCTGACACCCCCTGTCTCCAGCATGATTCAAGATATGTTAGCAGCCCCGCGCGCCGCCGCCTTCGACCTTGCCGCTGGTTGCACTGGCTTCGTCTACGCCTTGGCCACCGCTCATCAGTTCATAGCCACTGGAACCTACGACAATGTGCTGGTCATTGGCGCTGAGATCATCAGCCGCTTCGTGGACTGGGAAGATCGCGGAACCTGTGTCCTCTTCGGAGACGGAGCCGGCGCCGTGGTCTTGCAGGCCAGCGATGCCCCGACAGGGGTTCTCTCCTTCGTCCTGGGCTCCAAGGGCAGTGAGCACGATGCTCTCATCGTGCCCGCTGGCGGCAGCCGGCATCCTCCGAGCCAAGAGGCCTTGGACAAAGGGATGCACTGTATCAAAATGGATGGAAGGCGCGTCTTCAAGTTCGCTACCAAGACCCCGGCCAAGGCGGCCCTCCGGGCCATTGAGGGCTGTGGCTTGTCCATGGACGACATCGCCCTTATTATTCCCCACCAAGCTAATCTCAGGATCATCCAGTCCCTCGCCAAGTCCCTGGAGGCGCCCCTGGAAAAGGTCTACATCAACATTGACAGGTACGGTAACACCTCGGCCGCCTCTATCCCCATCGCCCTCTGTGAGGCCCTGGAGGAGGGGCGGCGGGTGAAGGAAGGGGATAACATCCTCCTCCTGGGCTTTGGCGCCGGCCTGACCTGGGCTGCCGCAGTGGTGAAAGTTGGAGTGCCTCAGGCGGTGTCTTGGCCCATCTCTTGGCCGCTGGCGTCTCTGAAAGACCGTTCCTTCAGTAGTGTCAGATCTCTGGCGAAGGGCGCAGTTGGTGTTCTGGCGGCTGTAGTTGGCGCCCTTCTCCTCCCCCTGTACTCCAGCACGGATAAGCGGGACTGAGCGAGCTGTCAACGGATTCCCTTCGGATTTGCTCAGGGCAGGTCTGGAGCGGATTGAACGGATACTAGCGGCCTCTAATCCGTTCAATCTGTTCCCCGAATCCGTTGACAGTACCTTTGCCTGCCATCTATGCACACCCCTCAAATAGCTGCTTGCTACCCATGCCCCCCAGTCAGGGTGGGCATTTTCCCTTTTTAGACCAAATGAAGTATAATACTGGTTGCCAGAGTACAATCAGTAGACGGAGGAACGATCATGAAAACCTTTTCGATGAAGGTCTTTGTTGTTGGACTTTTGATCCTGAGCGCGACACTTGCCCTCGTCGGCTGTGGGGGCGGGGGCGATACGCCTACGCCGGAGGGGGACCCCCTGGCGCACCTGGAGGCGGGGCGCACCTACTTGCAGGCAGGCGATTTGGACCAGGCTGTCGCCGAGTTCGAGGCGGCTGCTCAGGCCGACCCAACTTTGTCCGAAGCTCGCTTTCGGTTGGGCAATGCCTATGCCGAGCGAGGCCAGTTGGACCAGGCCGCCGAGGAGTTCAAGGCAGTCCTGGGCCTGGACGCCAACCACGCTGACGCCCACTCCAACCTGGGGGTAATCTACTACCAAAAGGAGCAACTGAGCGAAGCGGTGAGTGAGTTCCAGGCGGCTTTGGATATCAAACCAGAAGACGCCGAGGCGCATTATCTCCTGGGGGCAGCCTACGTCCAGATGGGGAGGCTGGACGAGGCGGTGAAGGGATTCCAGACCGCTCTGGAGTACGATCCCGACCTCCCTGAGGCACATTTTGGCTTGGGGGCAGTCCACAAAATACAGGGCAACACAGAGGAGGCCATCAAAGCCTTCGAACGTTTTCTGGAGCTGGGCCCTACCCAGGACCCGCAGGCCCAGATTGAAGCCGAACGACAGCTCAGAGAGCTCAAAGGGCAATAAGTAATGAACAGGAGCTTGAATGTATCAAAAAACAGTCCTCGATAACGGCCTACGGATTTTGACTTCGGCCATGTCCCACACTCGTTCAGTGAGCATCGGCTTCTTCATCGGCGTGGGCTCCCGCTACGAATCGGATGAACAGGGCGGAGTCTCCCACTTCATCGAGCACATGCTCTTCAAAGGCACGGCGAAGCGGCCTACGGCCAGGGACATTGCCGTGACCATTGAGGGAATCGGGGGGGTTTTTAACGCGGGAACCGGCCGCGAATCGAGCAGCTACTGGGTCAAAGTCGCCCAACCCCATTTGGATGTCGCCATAGATGTGTTGGTGGACATGCTCCGTTGTTCTAAGTTCGATCCGGAAGAGATTGCCAGAGAGCGCCGCGTGATCATGGAGGAGATCAACCTGACCCTGGACACGCCCGATAGTCTGGTTCATCTCCTCATGAGCGAATTGGTCTGGCCCGATCACCCCCTGGGGCGTGACATCGCGGGCGCCAAAGAGAGCCTGAGCGGGCTGGATCGAGAGAGCTTGACGGCTTACTTGGAACACCACTACCGGCCGAGCAACACCGTTGTCAGCGTGGCTGGCAACGTCGAGCACGAGGCGGTGGTGGGGAAAATGGCTGCCTTGCTGGGCGACTGGGCCACGGGAGAGACCATTTCCTATCGGGCCGCCGAGGATGACCAAGTCGAGCCGCGCCTGCGAATACATCACAAGGAGACGGAGCAGGCCCATCTTTGCCTCAGCGTGCCTGGGATTCCCCGTGACCATCCAGATCGCTTCAAGCTGCGTATGTTGAATACTGTGTTGGGGGCGGGGATGAGCTCTCGCCTTTTCACTGAGATCAGGGAAAAGCGCGGCCTGGCCTACAGTATCTATTCCTACGTCAGTGAGATGCACGATACCGGAGCGGTGGGGGTCTACGCCGGCGTAGACCCAAGTCGGATCGAAGATGCGATCGGGGCTGTTCTGGCGGAGTGGGACAAGCTGAAGCAGGAAAGTGTGCCAGCCGATGAACTGACCAAGGCCAAGGAGTTCGTCAAGGGACGGTTGTTGCTTCAGATGGAGGACAGCTTCAGCGTAGCAGCCTGGTGTGGCCGTCAGGGGGTGCTTTCGCCTGAGATTCTGACGGTGGACGAAGTGGTAGAGGCTATAGATGCCGTAACCGTCGCCGACATTCAGCGGGTGGCTCAGGGCCTCTTTCTGGGAGAGAGGCTTAACCTGGCTGTGGTAGGGCCCTTTGAAGATGGGGAGGGGTTCCGGGAGTTGCTCGAGCTATGGTAAAACTGTTGATGAGTTGGGACATAGAACCCAGCCTGGAGTCAACCTATTTCGATTTTATTGTCAATGAATTCGCGCCCGGCCTGCTCAAATTGGGCCTTCAGCCGACGGAGGCGTGGTACACTGTCTATGGCTCTGATCCCCAGATCCTGACCGGAGCAGTGGCCAAGGACCTGGAAACGATGACCCAAATCCTGGATAGCGATGAGTGGCGCGAGTTGCAGAGTGAGCTCCTTGTCTACGTTGCCAATTTCGAACACAAAGTAGTGCGCGATACCGGCCGGTTTCAGCTATGATATAATCTATTGTATTCTTACCACCACCAAGGCGTCGCTCCAGAGCTTCTCCAGTTGATAATAGCTCCGCATGATGGGTGAGAAGACGTGAACGATAACACCGCCGTAATCCACCAGTAGCCACCCCGACGATGAGTCCCCCTCGATGTGCAAAGGTCTGACTCCCTCCGCTTTTGTCTTCTCTGTGATCTCACCTACAATGGCTTTGCCCTGGCGCTCGCTCTCCCCGCTGCAGATGATGAAGTAGTCGGCCAGCAGAGAAATGGAGCGCAGGTCCAATAAAACGATGTCGGAGCCCTTTTTATCGGCGATGGCGTTGACTATTTTCCTGGCCAGCTCTATTGATTGCAGTTTGTTTCCTCCTCTTTTGGTCTAGTGGTCTCTGGTCAGATGGTCTGGTGGTCGTTGGTCGGATGGTCACTCCGGATTCGGGCGATTTCCTGGCGCATTTTGGCCCAGTGGGTGCCCCGCCAGTAGATGCGGTTGCACTCAGGGCAAAGGTTGAAGTGCTCTTTGGTTTGAAATATGTAGGGCGGAACACGTCCCTTCACTGATGATTTCTCGACCTCTTGAAGGGGCCTGTTGCAAATTGGGCAGCGGGAGAAGGGGCGTTCAGTTTCCAGATTCAGGTCGGAGATGACTTGTTGAATCTGCTCTTCCAGTTCATCGCTCTCGACGAGGAGGCAAGTCAGCCCGCGCCGGCGTGTTAGTTCTATATCGCGGGTTAGCAGAACGCGCCCTTTGGCCCGGGCCAGGCGCACCAGTTCGTTGTCATCCAGGTCAGGAAAGTAGGCCGTGTCGTAGCCCAGGAGTCGCAACCACTTGGCCAGACGACCTAGCATCCCATTGAGCAGCAGCTTCATGTTTGGTCGGGTGGCTCTTGGCCATTGGTTATTTCCCCTTCTCTCTCCCCCATCTTCCGAGCAGCAGCTTCCTCCTGGTGATCGTAGCCCAGGAGGTGCAGGATGCCGTGAACGACCAACAGCCTTAATTCCCTCCCGGCGGCATGGCCCAACTCCTCGGCCTGGGCCAGGGCCCGCTGGTAAGAAATCACAACGTCGCCCAGGTAGGGAGGGTCTCCTGGAGCGCTCACGAAGCGCTCCTCAGTTCCCGCGCCAAAGGAGAGGACATCGGTGGGGGCATCCACACCGCGAAACCGGCGATTCAGTTCGCGAAGGGCCTCATCATCGGTTATGATCAGGCTTAGTTCTGTTTGCTCTGCCACCTCTTCTTGACTCAGAACCTCTGCGGCCAAGCGGCGAAGGGCTACTTCGTCAACCTTAGCCCCGAGATGCGGGGCAACCTGAATGTTTATCCGGTGACCAGGCTTTGAGCTTCGAGCTTTAAGCCTTGAACTTCGAACTTCCCTCATTTCTCTTCTTCTTTGATCTCTTCGGGGTACTTCACGCGGGGATGAAATACGCCCTGCAGGATTTTGACGAAAGCGCCCCTGACCTGGTCCAAATCGCGCAGGGTGAGGTCGCACTCATCTAACTGTCTGTCCGACATCTTGCTGCCGATGACTTTGCGCACCAACTCCTCGATTCCCTCGAGCGAGTCGGGGCGTTCAGCTCGCACCGCAGCCTCGCAGCTATCAGCGAGCATTACGATGGCCGTCTCTTTGGTCTGAGGTTTAGGCCCCGGATAGCGGAAATCCTCCTCGTTTACTTTGCCCCCCTCACTCTCGACAGCTTGCCGGTAGAAGTAGGTGGCTAAGCCAGTCCCTTGATGCTGGGAGATAAAATCACGTACTTTATTGGGTAAGCGATACTTCTTAGCCAAATCCAGGCCGTCCGTGACGTGGCTGACGATGATCTGGGCACTGGTTCGCGAGTCGAGGCGTTCGTGAACGTTCACTCCCGCCATCTGGTTATCGACGAAGAAATATGGCCGGATGGTCTTGCCTATGTCATGGTAATAGGCCCCCACTCGGGCGAGCAGGGCGTCGGCCCCGATGCGCCCCGCCGCCTCTTCCGCCATATTGCTGACCAGGATGCTGTGGTGATAGGTCCCCGGCGCTTTGAGCAGGAGTTGGCGCAGGAGGGGATGGGTAGGGCGGGCTAACTCCATGAGCTGCAAGGAGGTAGTGATGTCGAACAAAGTGCCCAGCAGGTAGAAACCCGCCAGGGTTAAGCTGGCCGATAGCCCCCCGTTTATCAGGCTGAGGCCAGCCAGAGTCAAAAGCTGCACCGTGTCGTAGTTCTGCTTGGGCAGGCGGAAGGCGAGAATCACGGCCAGGTTGGCCAGGGCAACGTAGATCCCTGCCCAGAAGAAGACATTCAACTTCTCGACCCTGCTCAGGCTGAGAGACGCAATCAGGCCGCCTACCAGGGCGTAGATCGCCACTTCCAGGAAGCCACCGGCCATGAAGCCCACAATGACGCTGAACAGGACTGTCACCGTGATAGCCAACTGAGGGCCCAGGAGCACTGTCAACAGCATTGACAGGGCAGCCGTGGGGAGAAGATATGACAGGGTAGTCTGGTCGGATACCATTAGCTTACCCGCCAGGATGAACAAGACTAGCAGGAGAAGCAACAATAGCAAACGGCGCCATCTTACCCAGTATTCCGGCCGAAAGCGGACAAGGTAGAGCCCCAAAATGATGGTAATCAGCAGCACGAAGATGATGGTGCCAACTACTCCCTGCCATTCGATCTCGGCCTGGCGTAGTCCCAGGGCACTGAGGGCTTCCATATCGAGAGGGGTGACGATGTCCCCTCCCCGCAGGATGATCTCCCCCTCCACGATGGTTCGGCTGGCGGGCGTCACGCTTTCGCGGGCCAACTGCTTGGCCTCGTCTGTCTTCTCGGCGTTGTAGAAGCTATTGGGTTTGATGAGGTCTCTGGCTAACTCGCTGACAATGCCAGCCTGAACTTCGGAGAGTTGGAGACCCACCAGAGTGGGGATCCTTCGCCTGGCCTGATCCAGTTGGCTCTCTCGGATCTCCTCACTCATAGCTTCATCAACCACGGATATGGTCTCGGCCTGCACTGCCTGCCAGTTCTCCTCGGAGAGGCTTAGCATCTGGTCAACGACCGCTGCCAAGAGACCCAGGTCGGGGATAGCTTCGATCCATTGCCTTTGCTGCTCTGGACTGGCGTAGGAATCCTGGCGCACTGAGTCCACGTAATCGAGGATCTGGCGGACCTTGGTCACTTGTTGGCGAGCCACCCGTGCATCAGGGGGGTCGTAGATGTCCGTCACTGCCTCGGCATCCCTGTTTTTGGCTTCCTCGGTCAAGGTCTGGCTTACATAGGTGATCTCACGGGGCGCGTGAATATCTGAGTCGCTGACATCACCCTCGTCCAGGATGATTCGGTCCACAGGCAGAAATTCAAAGATCAGGACGCTGCTTACTACCAGGACGAAGACCAAACCGGCGAGAATGGCTCGTAGCACTATCCACCAGGTGACACCTTTTTTATCGGGCGTTGACCCACGTTGGTCAACATTGTTGGTAGCAACTGCTGACACTTCACTCCCTCTCTCAGGAATTTGGCGCCTTCAACAACGCAGGGGGAGCACCTGAGGCGCTCCCCCTTTGTTAACGTATCTCTAAAGCGAATCCATTGAATTAGCGAAGGAGCACACGAAGATACCTCCACAAGGATGAGAGAAGCTCTCACGTCTTGCCAGCCAAGAGCTCTTTCACCACCTGGCTGACGAGCTTGCCGTCGGCTTTGCCCTGCATCAGCGGCATCAGCCGACGCATAACCTGGCCCATCTGAGCCGGGCTGGCGGCCCCGATCTCTTCGATGATTTGGCAGGCTTGGACCTCGATTTCCTCGCGGCTCAGTTGCTCCGGCAGATAGGCAGCCAGGACCTGTAGCTCTGCTTTCTCCCGATCTGCCAGGTCCTGCCGGTTGCCTCTCTCGAACTCAGCAATGGACTCACGGCGCTGCTTGGCCTCTTTGGCGATGATTGCCAGCAGCTCCCCTTCCCCCAATTCGCGCCTCTTCTCGATCTCGGCGTTTTTGATGGCGGCCATGGCCAAGCGGAGAGTGGATCTGCCTAGTTCATCCCCCTGCCGCATCGCTTGTTTCAGGTCTTCTGTTAGCTTGTCTCTTAGACTCATGCTGTGCTGGCCCGAAAGCTCTAGTCTCTCTGTCGTTGGCTCTTGCGAGTTTGCCTGCGGCTCTTGCGTAGTTTCGTCGCTTTCTTCCGCTTCTTAATCACGCTGGGCTTCTCGAAGAAACGACGGCTGCGAACTTCAGACAACACTCGATCAGTCTGGACCTTCTTCTTGAAGCGCTTCAAAGCTCCCTCGAAGGACTCGCCGTCCCTGATTATTATCCGCGACACATGCTTCCCCCCCCTTCTAGTTGATCTCTAATAGTACAGAGATTATAGCCCTGGTAGGCTTTAATGTCAAGTCTGGTTTCGTCGCGTCATCCCCGCACCAGCTCTCGTAGCCGCTCCCACGCCATCTCCTCCAGATCGGCGATTGCCACCAGGGGCTCGGTCGTTTCCGGGAGCGCAGCGGCCGGGTCATCAGCCTTCCAGCCTCGCTTGAATATCTCGGCGACCTCTTGCCATCTATCACCGATGTGCTGGAAGGCGTCCGCGCTCTCGTTCAGGCGCGCGTCGCCCGTGATCTCTGCTGCCTCGCGCAGGAAGCGGCTGAACATGTAGCGGAAGATGCCGCCGCCGGTGCCGCCTGTGGCGTCAATGAAGATAAAGGTGTTGAATAGCGTGAAGCGCAGTTCGTCCTCGTCCATCTGGTCGGGCCACTTGAGTGCGCGTTTGGCCGCCTTGCGGATGCCCTTGACGCCGATGTTGCTGATGGGCGGCTCCAGCATCCTTATCGTCTGCTCGGCGATGGCCTGGCGCACCTCGTCGGCGGTGGGCTGGCGCTTGTTGCTGAAGTCGAAGGTGTACCATTTGTGCATGGGTGGAAAGGGCTTGTGCTTGGAGCCGCGCGCTTTTTCCAGGTCTTCCATTGAGACCGGATACACCCCGTCGCGGTCGGCGATGAGCGCCTGGCCTGTCTCCGCGTCGTATCCGCAGACCACCACGGCGTGTCCGCCGAAGTGATAGTCGCTGTCGCCGAAGTCGAAGTAGGGTAGGAAGCCCATGTCGCAATAGATCATCACCGGCTGGCCCGCGTCGAGCATCTCCAGCAGTGTCTGCTCCGCCTTGCGCGCGCTGGAGGTCGTATACGACTCGACCACCACGCCGGTGCGTCTGCCGGTGGTTTTCTCCAATCCCTCTTCGCCTGGCCGCTCAAAGTTGGCCCGTCCTCCCACAATGGGTGGAGCGCCCTTCATGTGCCAGTAGATGAAGCCGACCCCGCCGCCGATCCCCAGCAGCATGTCTTCGCTGATGTCGTGGTCGTTGTAGGTATAGATGTGACGCATCGAGCCGGTGACGCAGTGGTGGGTCTTCAGCGGCTTGAATCCTTGCAATGGTTTGAGTGCCATTTCTGTGCTCCTCCGTTATTTTGGCTGCGCCGATTCTTCAGGATTTGACGAGAATCAAGAATAGGGGTATAATCCCCATTATCATCCTTATGGTTCATGGAGGTGGAAAGCATGGAAACAGTGGGTATCGCCGAGGTCAAGCGCAGCATCTCGACCATTGTCAATCGCGTGGCCTTTGGTCGAGAGCGAATTGTCCTGACTTCGAGAGGCAGACCCAAGGCGGCTTTGGTGAGCATCGAAGATCTACAGAAGTTGAAAATGCTGGAAAGCACAACTTCTCCCCCCTCCCGCGCCCAGCGAAAAGCGGCCCTGGCTATGGCTCAGGCTGTGCGGGAAATGACTCTTGCTCGTCGTAGTGGGGTTCCCTTTTCCGATGTGGCCGAAGATCTGCGCAAGTTGAGAGAGGAGAGAGATCTTGAGCTCGCAGGTTTGTATTGACGCCAATCTGGCCCTCAAACTGGTGCTCGTCGAGGAGGACAGCTCCAAGGCCCAACACCTGTGGGATACATGGGTGGACGCGGACGTAGAAATCGTTGCTCCGCCCTTGCTCGCCTTCGAGGGGACATCGGTGATCTGCAACAAAATGCATCGCGGGCTGGCGCCGCCTGAGGAGGCCGAGCTGATGTTTAAGGCTTTTCACCTCCTCGGCGTGAGATTGCTTTACCCTGACGGCCTGCACGAAAAAGCCTGGGAATTGGCTAAAGAGTTCAATCGTCCGCAAGCCTACGATAGTCATTACTTGGCCCTGGCGGAAATCCTCGGCCTCGAATTCTGGACGAGCGACGAGCGTCTGTACAATACAGTCAAGCATAGACTACCCTGGGTGAAATGGCTGGGCGACTACCAGCCTGGCTAGGATAGAAATCCGCGTTGGCTTCCTCCCCGTTCCTCTGACCTCCTTAATACTACAACCGCACTTTGTCATTCTGAGGTGCGAAGCGACGAAGAATCTCGTTCTTCCGATTTGAAGTGCAGCGCAGCAACGAGATTCTTCGCTCCCTGCGGTCACTCAGAATGACATTTCGAGCAACTGCGGTTGTAGTATTAAAGCTTCTCTTGTTTTTGGTCATTTTCTGACAGGCTGCCTGAGCACGGTCTTCAGCTTTTCGGGCGCCACTTTGCGCGGGTCGCCCAGATAGATCTCGTGATGTTTGCCTGCCGGCTGGTAGCCGGTCTCGTCAATAAAGGCGTGCATCCGGGCTATCGTCGGGCCTTCGTCGTCGTACGAGCCGATGTGCATGATCTGCACTGCCTGGCCCTCGTGGTAGGTTTCCAGCCTGAGCCTGGATAATGCCGCCAAGTCTTTCTTCTTCTTTGCCACCTGCTTGAGCACCTCCTCAAACATCTCCTGGGTGATCCACTCCGGTTGCATGATCATCATCGTCCAATCCCACGCGCTTTTATCTCTTCCTGTGGTGAACGCATTCATGTCCTCTGCACACCACAGCCCTTCCAGAGGCGGGACGACGTAGTCCATCTCCCTCTCTTTCTTGCTCATGAACTTGAGCTTGTAGGCCACGGCATACAGCGCCTCAAGGGCATCCTGATACTCCTGCGCCGTATTGGGGTCGCCGTGACCATCAATCATCAGAAAGTTCATCGGCGGCACATCAACCACCACGAACTCTTTGGCCGAAGGCCGATAGAGGTGCTTCAGTTCTTTTTTGAAATCTACTTTTGACATCTCTTGCCTCTTCAAAAGGAGGGCGGTATGCAGATTTGTGAGCGCGAAGTGGATTATCTTACGTGCGGTACCAAGTGCTGTTGGGGTGTACCGGGCGGTTAGAAGTTCACCGGTTGCGCGAAGCTGCCGAAGAACATGATGGTTTGATCATCAGCATGGATGGGCTGAATCCAGAAGGAGATTCAGAACAATTGTGGAATGTTCGAGGATCTGAGTGCGTTGCGGCAAATGCTGACACAGTGTCTGGAACTTGAAGACCTTCCTACCCTGCACCATTGGCACACTGTGTTGGATGAAACCTTGCCTGACTACGAGACTGACTTCACCGACGTCGAACGGGCACTTGAGTTGATGGAGGGCGTCGAGGAGATTCTAGATCGTCCACCGCCGGCAGATGGAGAGCCGGGGCCGGATGGCGACACTATGGCACTGGAACTGGCTCACTACCTGGGGCGGTTAGCCGATGCGAGTGATC
The DNA here is from genome assembly GCA_964461615.1 of uncultured Anaerolineae bacterium. Lineage (GTDB taxonomy): Bacteria > Chloroflexota > Anaerolineae > VGOG01 > VGOG01 > CAZVCJ01. The sequence goes on along the minus strand of CAYWWC010000009.1, from coordinate 16,474 downwards.
TCAGTCCATGGC
>CAYWWC010000009.1:0-16362 GCA_964461615.1 uncultured Anaerolineae bacterium | reverse complement strand
GGCGTCCGTCTCCAGGGAGATTGGTTCGATTGCAATTACAAGAGTCATAGCACTCACCTCTGTTTGATCACGGCTTTGCTTCAAGGCACGGGATCGTATCCTCCAGCATTAAAAGGGTGGCAGCGGCCTATGCGCTTGAGGGCCATCCAGCCACCCTTCAGGAAGCCGTGCTTTTCGATGGCTTCATAAGCATAATGGGAGCAGGAGGGTTCGAAACGACAGGTGGGGGGTAATGCACGGGAGAAGGTGTCTTGATAGAGTTTGATTATGCTCAGGGCGAGGATTTTCATCACGGGTGCTATCCCGTTTCCTTGTCGGCCGTTTCCAGCAAACCAAACCGTCTCAACAACTGCCGGACGGCCTGGTCTACTTGCTTAAAACTCGCTTCTCGTATGGGATTGCGAGCGATGAACACCAGATCCCAACCTTCTTCGATATCCCCTTGTCGTAGCCTCGCTGCCTCCCGCATGAGGCGTTTGGTTCGGTTACGAACCACAGCGTTGCCCACCCAATGGCTGGCGGAGAAGCCGAAGCGGCTGTGCTCTAAGCCGTTGGGTAAGGCGCATAGAACCAACAAGGGATGGGCACAGGAACGCCCCTCCCGACGCACTCGCTGAAATTGCTTGCTGCTTCTCAAACGATATCGTTTCTTCAACCTTAAACTTTTAGCTACTTCTTGTACTTCTGCGTGGCCAGTATCTTTCTCCCCTTACGTCTACGGGCCTTGATGACTCTACGTCCGCCCTTGGTGCTCATCCGGGCTCTAAAACCGTGAACTCGCTGCCGTCGTCTTTTCTTGGGTTGATATGTACGCTTAGGCATTATTCTCTCTCCTTGATAGATGATGATGATGAAAGTCCGAATTCTCATTGCCTATTATACTCTTTTGAGGCCCTGTGTCAAACTTTGAATGTAGTGGGCAAGTAGGTTTGTCCGCTATGTAAGGCCCAGAGGTTTGTCCGTCGGTACATACTGGATGAACCTATCATCCCACTACAACTGCGGTTGACTTTCGGCCATAAGGTGGTAAAATAAGAGTGGAAGGCTTAACTGTTCGGCAAGGTCTCCTGACCGTAGCCGATGAGCCTTGGGGCTCGGTTTGAGACCCTCGCCCAACGGGGGACGGTAATGGAGTGAAGAAGGGAGATTCGAATGTCCAAAGGAAAAGCCGCTCGCGCTTCCAAGGCCGCTGACGCTTCCAAGGCCGCTGACGCTTCCAAGGCCGCTGACGCTTCCAAGCTGGTGCTCATTGATGGCCACGCTTTGGCTTACCGTGCTTACCACGCCTTGCCGAAGGAGTTAAGCACCTCCAAAGGTGAGTTGATCAATGCGGCCTACGGCTTCACTTCCATGTTGCTCAACGTACTGCGAGACGAGAAGCCCGATTACATCGCCGTTACCTTTGATGTGGGCAAGACCTTCCGCCACGAGGAGTACAAGGAGTACAAAGCCCACCGGGCCAAGATGCCCGATGAGCTGCGCACCCAGATGGCCCGCATCCATGAGATCGTCCGCGCTATGAGTATCCCCATCGTTGAGGTAGAGGGCTACGAAGCGGATGACGTGTTGGGCACGCTGGCTCAGAAGGCGGAACGGGAGGGGGTGGAAACCCTGATCGTTACCGGCGACACCGATACGTTCCAACTCATTGGCGATCACACGCGGGTGTTGACCTCCCGCCGCTCGTTCTCCGACACCATAGTGTACGACCAGGCGGGCGTTGAGGAGCGCTACGGTCTCCAGCCCCGTCAGCTCATTGATTATAAGGCCCTCGTTGGCGATACCTCGGATAACATCCCCGGTGTGCGAGGCGTAGGGAAGAAGACGGCTACTCAACTCTTGCAGCGGTATGGTAGCGTGGAGGAAATCTACGCCCATCTTGATGAGGTGGAGAGCTCCCGATTCCGCAACGCTCTAGAGAAGGGCCGCGAGAGTGCCTTCCTTAGCAAGATGCTGGTTACTATTGTCACCGATGTGCCCGCTGAACTGGATTTGGAAGCCTGTCGGACGCTGGAGTTCGATCGGGACAAAGTGGTGGAGCTATTCAGAGAACTAGAGTTCCGAGCCCTGGTGAATCGGTTGCCTTCCGAGGCGAAGGCTGAGAGGGCGCGTCAGGTATCACCTCATCAGCTTTCTATGTTCCAGCAAGCCGACGAGATTGAGGAGGTCAGAGAGGAGAGGGCAACATCCACCGACTGTCAAATCGTGGCAGATGAGGAAGCTCTGGAGAAGCTGGTTGCGCAGTTGTCGGCAGCAGCGGCCATCACTCTGGATGTGGAGACCACTAGCACCGATGCCATGTTGGCCGATTTGGTGGGCATCGCCTTGACGGATAGAGAGGGGGATGGATACTATGTTCCCGTCGGGCACGGGCTGGAGGCAGGAGTGCAACTTCCCCTCGATTACGTATTAGAGAAGCTTGGGCCAGTGCTAGAGGATGCGTCCATCGCCAAGTATGCTCACAACAGCAAGTACGATCTCACTGTTCTGATTCGACACGGCGCGCAGGTTCAGGGCCTGTCCTTCGACACGATGATCGCCGAGTGGCTGGTCGATCCGGCTAGCCGCAACCTGGGGCTTAAGAACCTGGCTTGGGCGCGGCTGGGTGTGGAGATGCAGCCCATCGCAGATCTCATCGGCACGGGCAAGAAGCAGATCACCATGGCCCAGGTGCCTGTCGCTCAGGCGGCCAGCTATGCCGCCGCCGACGTAGACATGACCCATCGTTTGGTGAAGGTGCTGGAGCCTGAGCTGAAGGATAGAGAGCTGTTGCCCCTCTTCACTGAGGTGGAGATGCCCCTGGTTCCCATCCTGATCGAGATGGAGATGATGGGAGTGAAGCTGGACGTGGAGTACCTGGGGGAGATGTCCCGTCAGCTCCACGGACAACTTGGCAGCCTGGAGCAAGGTATCCATGAGACTGTGGGTTACCCTTTTAACATCAACTCCACCCAGCAGCTCAGCGACGCCCTGTTCGTCAGACTGGGGTTATCGGCTCAGGGGGTGAAAAAGACCAAGTCTGGCCATTATTCCACCGCCGCCAGCGTGTTGGAGAAACTCAAAGGCCAGCATCCGATCATAGAGCTCATTCTGGAGCAGCGGGGGTTGGCCAAGCTTAAGTCCACCTACGTGGACGCGCTGCCCCAGTTGGTGAACGAGCGCACAGGGAGGGTGCACACCTCCTTCAATCAGACGGGGACGGTGACCGGTCGTCTAAGCTCCAGTGCCCCTAATCTCCAGAACATCCCCATTCGCACCGAGATGGGGCGGCGGGTGCGTCGAGCCTTCGTGGCCGAGGAGGGTTCAGTGCTCCTGGCCGCTGACTATTCCCAGGTGGAGTTGCGCATCCTGGCCCACATCTCCCAAGATCCCGCTATGCTGGGCGCCTTCGCTCGTGATGAAGACATCCACTCCAGCACCGCTGCTTTTCTGTTTGATGTGCCATTAGGCAAGGTGGATCAAGAGATGCGGCGTGTGGCCAAAAGCATCAACTTCGGCATCTCCTACGGCATGAGCGGCTACGGCATGGCCTGGCGGACGGGGCTTCCGCAGAAGGAGGCGGATCGTTTCATCAAAGAGTACTTCACCAAGTACTCGCGGGTCAAAGAATACCTCGATGAGACCAAGCGCAAGGCCCGCGACATCGGCTACGTGGAGACTCTCCTGGGCCGGCGGCGCTACTTCCCAGAGCTACAAAGTAGCAGCAGGGCACACCAAAACGTCAGGGCCTCCGCCGAGCGCATGGCCATCAACGCTCCCATCCAGGGCTCCGCCGCCGACATCATCAAGATCGCCACGATCCGGCTGCACGCGGCCCTGAAGGAGCGAGGCTTGAAGAGCGGCATGACCCTCCAGGTTCACGATGAGTTGGTTCTTGAAGTGCCCGAGGGCGAGCTGGACGTGGTTACCCCCCTGGTCAAGTCCACCATGGAAGGGGCCTTCCAACTGGACGTGCCGCTGAAGGTGGACACAAAGGTGGGCAAGAACTGGTTGGAAATGAAGTGAATGGGATTTGCTAAACATCAAGGATAGTGGTAAAATCTTCCGATGAGGTCACGGCCGAGGGCGTCCGATGTACATACAGTCCCTCGGCCTTTTTGTGAAGCAAAAGGGGGGACAAACGATGCGACAAGTGATCATTTATCCTGGAGAGGATGGATATTGGGTAGCTGAATGTCCAACGTTGCCCGGATGCATCAGCCAGGGCAGGACCAGGGAAGAGGCTATCCAGAACATACGTGAGGCGATTGACGTATACATTGCTGTGCTTAAAGAGGATGGGCTGCCTGTCCCGTAAGCTTGAAGGATTTCAATGCCATGACCTACGAAGGACATTTCAAGGCCGCGCTGCCCTGCGGGGTGCGCGACCTTTTTCTGGAAAATGCAGCTAAGCTTTCCAAGCTGATGGCCATCTGGCGTCAACTGTTCGAGGGCTGGGCCTACACGGAGGTCATCCCTCCCACTTACGAACACTACGATGTCCTGAAAGCCGGCAGCGATGCCGACTTCGAGAAAAGGATCTTCCGCGTGCTGGACCGAGAGGGGAACATTTTGGCCCTGCGCCCTGACATTACCACCCAGGTGGCTCGCATCGTGGGGACCAAGCTGCACGATCTGCCCCTGCCTCTACGTTTTTATTATCTTGCCAATGTCTTCCGCTTTGAGGAGCCCCAAGCTGGCCGTCAGCGGGAGTTCTACCAGGCGGGACTGGAGCTCATCGGCGCCCCCGGCCCCGAAGCCGATGCCGAGATGGTCGCCGTATTGATTGAATCCCTGGAGTCGGTGGGCCTTCGGGGCTTTCAGATCAACCTGGGCCAAATGGCTTTCTTCAGAGCCATCGTGACTCAGCTTGATCTATCACCCGCCCAGGTCGAGAAACTCAAGGGAGCCATTGATCGCAAGGATGAGGTGGGGTTGGGGAAATCCTTGATGGAATGCAAGATAGACGATGGCCACGCAGCGGCCTTGAGTGAGCTCCCGCGTCTCTGTGGCGATGCGGAGGTGCTGGACCGAGCAGCGAGCCTTGCCCCCAACGCCGATGCCTGCCAGGCCATAGGGAATCTGGCCCAGGTTTACGATCTGCTGTCGGCGCAGGGTCTGACTGATCATGTGGTCATTGATTTGGGCGAGGCGCGAGGTATGGACTATTACACAGGCATCACCATCGAAGGCTTCAGCCCCGGATTGGGCTTCTCTATCTGTAATGGAGGGCGCTATGACAAGCTCATCGGTCACTATGGCCGGCCCCTACCAGCCGTGGGCTTCGGGCTGGGCGTGGAGCGGGTCTTGCTGGCCCTGGAGGAACAGGGTGAGCAACATGTGGTCTTGGCTCCCCACCTTCTAGTGGCTGCCGAGGCCGCATCAGTGGGTAGAGCCGCCCTGCAGCGCTTGCGCCGCCAGGGAAAGAAGGTGGAAGTAGATGTGATGGCCAGAGACGAAGTCGGCTTGTTAGAGTATGCGCGAGTACGGGGTATCCCCTGGGTCATCGTTTCCGGGGATGCGGAAAGAGCTTTGCTCACTCCTTCGACAGGCTCAGGACGCCGCACGGCGGATAGTCAGCGTTGGGTGAGCTGGGAATGCTTGGGGGAGATGTTGCCGTGAGGAAGACCGTGAGTGTAGCTTTGCCGAAAGGGCGTCTTCTCCAGCCATGCCTTGATCTGTTCCAAGCCTTGGGCTGTACCGGCATCATGGGAATCCTCTCCACCCGCCGTCTCCTCTGGGAGGAATCAGAGCAGGGCCTCAGTTTCATGGTGGTCAAACCCACGGATGTGCCCATCTACGTGGAGTACGGGGCGGCCGACCTGGGGATCGTTGGCCGCGATGTGTTGCGCGAGGAGCCGCGGGATGTCTATGAGCCGATGGGCTTGGGTTTTGGCCGTTGCCGGTTGGTAGTGGCTGGCCCGCCGGAGATCCGGGATGAGAACTTGCACCTGCAGGCCAATGTGCTGCGGGTGGCCAGCAGTTATCCCCACCTGACCCGCCAGCATTTCCTGAAACAGGGTATCTCAGCCGAGGTGGTCAGTCTGTCTGGCTCAGTGGAATTGGCCCCCCTGGTGGGGCTGGCCGATCTGGTCGTTGATCTGGTTCAGACGGGGCTCACCATGCGCGAGAATAACCTGGTCGAGATAGACGAGATCATGTCCTTTGAAGCCTGCTTGATCGTGAACCGCGCCAGCCACAAGCTCAGGCTGAAGGAGATCAATCACCTGACGAAGCGAATTGCAGACGTAATAGGAGATGGCGAATGATGGCCGTTTTCAATGTTGAGGATTTCCTCCGCCCGGACATTTACGATATGGAAGAATACACGCCCATCGAGCCCCTTGAGGTGTTGAGCGCTCGTTTGGGCTTGCCGCTGGAGCGCATCGTCAAGCTAGATGGCAATGAGAATCCCTACGGGCCCTCGCCGCGGGCCATCGCCGCCCTGGCTGATTACGGGCAGTATCACACATATCCAGACCCCGAGCACGCCCTCTTGCGGGAGGCTGCCCAGGACTACATCGGCGTAGACAAGAGCTACATCATGTTCGGCAACGGCTCCGATGAGCTGATTGACCTGATCATGCGCCTCTTCCTGGGGCCGGGGGATGCCATCATCAACTGCCCGCCCACCTTCGGCATGTACTCCTTCGACGCCGCCATCTGTGCAGCGGAAGTGGTGCGCGTTCCCCGCCGAGCCGATTTCTCTATTGATGTGGAGGCGATACGCCGGCAGGCTTTGGAGGCGAGCCCCGTCAAGAAATTGCTGTTCGTAAATTCTCCCAATAACCCCGATGGTAGCCTGACCTCGCGGGATGATCTGTTGCGGTTGGTGGAGCTCCCTCTGATAGTTATCATTGATGAAGCCTACGCAGAGTTCAGCGGCGTCAGCATGGTTGACCTGGTGCCTGAGCATCCCAACCTCATCGTGCTCAGAACCTTCAGCAAGTGGGCGGGATTGGCTGGCTTGCGGATCGGATACGGCGTCTTTCCTCTGGGCATCATCCGACACCTTTGGAAGATCAAGCAGCCCTACAACGTCAATGTGGCCGCTCAAGCTGCAGCTCTAGCTTCGTTGGAGGACCTGGACTATCTACAGGCCAATGTGCAGCGGATCGTGGCCGAGCGGGAGAGGCTCCACGCTGAACTGGGGAAGCTTGACTTCTTGCGCCCTTATCCCAGTCAGAGCAATTTCATCCTCTGCCGCGTTCTGGGCCGGGATGCCCGCGAGTTGAAGTTGTCCCTGGAAAGGGAAGGTATCCTGGTACGTTTTTTCAACAAGCCTGGTCTCAAGGATTGCGTCCGATTCAGCGTCGGTAGACCTGAGCAGACAGAGGTCTTACTTCAGGCGTTGCGTGAGGTGGCATGAGCGAGAAATATCCAATATCCAATACCCAATACCCAATCGAAGGAACCCGCACGGCCAAGATCCATCGCCAAACGAAGGAGACCCAGATAGAGGTGGTCCTAAGCCTGGATGGAAGGGGTGAATACGAGATTGAGACAGGCGTTGGCTTCCTCGATCACATGCTCTCCCATTTGGCTCTCCATGGCCTGCTCGACCTGACGGTGCACGCACAGGGGGACTTGGAAGTGGACGAGCATCACACGGTCGAGGATGTGGCCATCTGCCTGGGGAAGGCCCTCGACGAGGCTCTGGGGGCGCGAGAGGGCATCGCGCGCATGGCTCACAGCTACGTGCCTATGGACGAGACCTTGGCTTTTGTCGCTCTCGATCTAAGTGGACGGGCTTACGCTGTGCTAGAAGCCGATTTCTCTACCCCTAGCGTCGGGGGTTTGGCCACCAGCCTCATCCCGCATTTCCTGGAGACTCTGGCCTATCACGCCCGCATGAACCTTCACGCCCACATCCTCTACGGTCGCGATGACCATCACAAGGCCGAGGCCCTTTTCAAGGCGTTGGGGCGGGCGCTGGGAGCGGCGACCAGGATCGATCCTCGCCGCGCCGATGTGCCTTCTACCAAGGGGGTGTTGTAGATGATCGCGATCATTGACTATGGCATGGGGAATCTGCGCAGCGTCCAGAGGGCCTTTGAGCACGTGGGAGCCGAGGCGATTGTCACTGCCCATCGGGAGACTATCGAGTCGGCATCGGCGGTGGTGCTGCCTGGCGTGGGGGCTTTCGGCAAAGCGATGTCCAATCTGGATCGAGCAGGGCTGTCCGATGTCATCCGCCAAGTGATAGACGGAGGCCGCCCCTTCCTGGGCATTTGCCTGGGCTTGCAGCTCCTCTTTGAGGAGAGCGATGAGATGGGCCAGCACCGGGGTCTGGGCGTCTTTGGCGGCAAGGTCAAGCGTTTCGAGGTTGGTCTCAAGGTGCCCCAAATCGGTTGGAACCAGATTCACATCCGACAAACTAGCCCCCTGTTGGAGGGTGTGGCTGATGGCAGCTACGCTTACTTTGTCCATTCGTACTACGTCGCTCCCGCTGATGCCAAGATCGTCCTGACTACTACCGACTATGAGATTGACTATGCCTCCATCATCGGCCAGGGCAACGTCTTTGGCATCCAGTTCCACCCTGAGAAGAGCCAATCGGTGGGGTTGAGGATTCTGCGCAACTTCAAGGCGTTAGTTGAGGGTGAACTATGATCGTCCTTCCCGCTATTGATTTGCGCCAGGGGAGGTGTGTACGCCTGCGGCAAGGTCGCCTCGAAGCGGAGACGGTCTTCTCTAATGACCCTGTGGCCATGGCCGAGCATTGGGTCTCGCAGGGTGCCGAGTGGCTTCATGTGGTCAACCTCGATGGGGCCTTCGGCCAGGCGTCGTCGAATCTACGGGTGGCGGAGGCGATGGTGGCTGCGGTGGAGATTCCCATCCAGTTCGGCGGTGGCCTGCGCACCATGGCCGACATTGAAGGGGCACTGGAGCTGGGCCTGGCGCGGGTCATCTTGGGAACGGTGGCGGTAAAAGAACCGAGCCTGGTGGCCGAGGCTGTCCAGCGCTTCGGAGCGGAGAAAATCGTGGTGGGGATTGACGCTCGAAGCGGAAAGGCAGCTACTCACGGTTGGCAGGAGGTCTCGTCGTTGGCCGCTACTGAACTGGCCCTTCGAGTAAAGGACCTGGGCGTGGAGCGCGTTGTCTACACCGACATCGCCCGCGATGGGATGCTCAGCGGAGTCAACGTCGAGGCCACCAGGGAGTTAGCTCAGCGCACGGGATTGAAGACCATTGCCTCAGGAGGTGTTTCTTCACTGGATGACGTGCGTCGTCTCAAGGAGGTCGAGGCAGGTGGGGTGGAGGGCGTCATCATTGGCCAAGCGCTGTACAGTGGTTCCCTGGAATTGCGGGAAGCGATAGAGATAGCGAGGCAAAACCATGTTAGCTAAGAGGATCATTCCCTGTTTGGATGTCAAAGATGGGCGAGTGGTCAAAGGGGTCAACTTCGTCAACCTGCGGGATGCGGGAGATCCAGTGGAGCAGGCCCAGATCTACGACGCGGAGCGAGCCGATGAGCTGATATTCTTGGACATCACGGCCTCCCACGAGCGGCGCGATATCATCATTGAGATGGTGCGCCGCGTAGCCGACACCGTCTTCATTCCCTTCACCGTGGGCGGGGGCATTCGCACCATTGAGGACATCAGGGCCATCCTGATGGCCGGAGCCGATAAAATCTCGATCAACACTGCCGCCGTCAAGACGCCCATGTTGATCACAAACGGGGCGGAACACTTCGGCAGTCAGTGCATGGTGGTAGCCATTGATCCCAAGCGGAGGGCGGATGGTTGGTGGGAAGTCTACATCCACGGGGGGCGCACGCCAACGGGACTTGATGCGGTAGAGTGGGCCAGAGAGGTGGATGAGCGGGGGGCGGGGGAGATCATGCTGACCAGCATGGATCGTGATGGCACTCAGGAAGGCTACAATATCAAGTTGACTCGAACCATAGCCGAGGCCGTGTCCATCCCCGTCATCGCCTCAGGTGGGGCTGGCACACTGGAGCACTTCTATGAGGCTCTCACTGTCGGCAAGGCCGATGCCGCTCTGGCTGCTTCCCTGTTTCACTACAAGCAGTTGACCATAGCCCAAGTTAAAGCATATCTGGCAGCGCGAGGTGTGCCAGTCAGATCATAGCCATCGGGAGTGACCAGTGGAATTGAAGGCTGAGATCAAATGGGATGGTCGGGGACTGGTACCGGCCATTGTCCAGGATGCGCAGACGGGTCAGGTGCTGATGCTGGCCTACATGAATCAGGAGGCGCTGGAGCGGGGCATTTCCACAGGCGAGGCTCATTTCTGGAGTCGCAGCCGGTCGGAGTTGTGGCACAAGGGGGCCACATCGGGCAACACCCAGCGCATCGTGGAGATACGCTACGATTGCGACGGCGATACCTTGCTGCTCCGTGTCGAGCCGTACGGCCCGGCTTGCCACACCGGGCAACAGAGCTGCTTCTATCGCCGTCTGTGGGGGAGTAAGGGATGAGCACCATACTAGCAGACTTATTCGATATCATTCAGGACCGCAAAGTCAACCCCAAAGAGGGTTCCTACACCTGCCGCCTTTTCGCCGCGGGGGAGAACGAGATCCTCAAGAAGATGGGCGAGGAAGTGGTGGAAACCATCGTGGCGGCCAAGGGGGAGGGCGACGAGCGGTTGGTCTACGAGGTGGCCGACCTTCTCTATCATACCCTGGTGCTCCTGGCTTATCGCGACATCGAGCTGGCCGACGTAGAAGACGAACTTGCCAGGCGCTTTAGACCCGGCTGAAAGAGGAGACAATGAAGATCAAACGAGCACTACTCAGTGTTTCCAACAAAGAGGGGCTGGTGGAGTTCGCCCGGAGGTTAGCCGACCTGGGCGTAGAACTGATCGCCACCGGTGGCACGGCCCGGGCCCTCAGAGAGGCGGGGCTTGTTGTGTGCCCGATCGAGGACGTCACAGGCTTCCCTGAGATCCTGGGCGGGCGAGTCAAGACGCTTCACCCGGCTGTTCACGGCGGCATTCTGGCCCGCCGGGACCAAGCGCACCTGGCGGAGCTAAAGGCCCAGGGCATTGCCCCCATTGATCTGGTGGCTGTCAACCTCTACCCCTTCGCCGAGACCGTTGCCCGACCGGGGACAACGCTCGCTGAGGCCGTCGAGCAGATTGACATCGGCGGCGTGGCCCTGCTCAGAGCGGCGGCCAAGAACTTCGCCTATGTGGCCGTGGTATCCGACCCCGCCGACTATTCCACTGTTTTGATCGAATTGCAGGAGCAGGGGGATCTCTTCAAAGCCACTCGCCAACACCTGGCTCTGAAGGCCTTCCGCCACACGGCCAGCTACGACACGGCTATCAGCCGCTATCTGGCCGCCTGTTTCGATTGTATTGATGAAGCGGCCGCTTCGTACATGTGTATTGATGAAGCGGCTTTCCCCGCTACTCTGCACCTTGATTTGACCAAGCTGGCCGACCTCCGCTACGGGGAGAATCCCCACCAGCAGGCTGCCCTCTACAGCCTGGGCGCAACTGAGAGCCCTTTGGGTGGCAACCTGTTGCAGGGCAAGGCTCTCTCCTACAACAACATCCTGGACCTGGACGCCGCCTGGCGGATAGTGAGCGACTTTGCCGCCCCTACTATGGCTATCATCAAACACAGCAACCCTTGCGGCGTGGCCAGCGATCCAAATCTGGCCGATGCTTTCCGAGCAGCTTTGGCCAGCGATCCCATTTCGGCTTTTGGGAGCATCATAGCCACTAATTGTCCCTTCGACGGAGAAGTTGCCCTAGCGTTAGGTGATCTGTTCGTCGAGGCCATCGCTGCCCCCGCTTTCACCACCGAGGCTCGTCAGGCTTTGGCTGGACGCCCAAACTGCCGCCTGTTGGAGATGTCGGACACAGAGGATCTGGCATGGGAGATGAGGGGTGTACGAGGCGGGTTTCTAGCCCAGGAGGAGGACACAATTTCTGAGGATGAAGCGGATTGGAAAGTAGTGACTGAGCGCAAACCGACGGCGGAGGAGCTGGAAGCTCTGCGCTTTGCCTGGAAAGTGGCGAAGCACGTCAAGTCCAATGCCATCTTGCTTGCTCAAGGGCTGGCTACGGTGGGTGTGGGGGCGGGACAAATGAGCCGCGTGGACGCCGTGCGCCTGTCGGTGGCCAAGGCTGGCGAACGCACGCGCGGGGCGGTCTTGGCCTCCGATGCCTTCTTCCCTTTCCCCGATGGGGTGGAGGAGGCGGCCAAGGCCGGGGTAACGGCCATCGTGCAGCCGGGGGGTTCCAAGGGTGATGCTGCTGTCATAGAAGCCGCTGACGCTCATGGCTTGGCTATGCTCTTCACTGGAGTGCGGCACTTTCGACATTAGTCGTTCGCTAAGTTGAGGGAGGGAGCATGAAAGTTCGTCGTCTCAGTCAAACGACCGCAGATGAGATAGCTGCGTTGAAGAGGAGGTCGGGACTGGACATCGAGGATCTTTTACCCTCGGTGAGACCCGTCGTTGAGGATGTGAGGTCTCGCGGTGATACGGCCCTCCTCGAATACACCACCCGCTTCGACGGCGTGCGCCTGTCTGCGGCAAACCTCAAAGTCTCCGAGAATGAGATCAAGCAAGCTTACGATCAGGTGAGCTCAGAGACCCTGGACGCCTTTCGCCAGTCGGCGCGAAACGTGCGCAAGTTTCAAGAGCGAAGTAAGCCTGAGGGGATGTGGCTGACGGAGATCGTCGAGGGGGTGCTGGTAGGGCAGCGGGTCACTCCCATCGAGTCGGTGGGCCTGTACGTCCCCGGCGGCAAAGGGGACTTCCCTTCGGTGATGCTGATGTTGGGGATCTGTGCCCAGGTAGCCGGTGTGGGGAAAGTCGTGGCCTGCACCCCTCCCACTGCTGAGGGCGGTGTCAACAGCGGGACACTGGTGGCTGCCGACCTGGCTGGCGTGACGGAAATCTACAAGGTCGGCGGGGCTCAGGCTATAGCCGCCTTGGCCTTCGGAACCGAGACCGTGCCCAAGGTGGACAAGATTTTGGGCCCCGGCGGGCCCTACGTGGTGGCGGCAAAGCAACTGGTGGCTGGGGTCGTGGACGTGGGAAGTGTCGCCGGGCCCAGCGAGTCCATCGTTCTGGCCGATGGGGAAGCCGATCCCTGGAACGTGGCTCTGGACCTCCTCGTCCAGGGTGAGCATGGCGAAGATGCCGCCTCTCTGTTGGTAACTCACAGCCAGAAGTTGATCGAAGGCGTCCAAGCAGCCCTGCCCACGATCTTGGCTGAGCTGCCCAATGAGCAGCGGCAGATATGTGAGACCGTGCTATCCAAATACGGCGGTGCTATCCTGACCGAATCCCTCGCCCAAAGCATCGAGTTTGTCAACGATTACGCGCCGGAGCACCTCCAGTTGGCGGTGCAGAATCCCTTGGCGGTGCTGCCTCGGATACGCAATGCCGGCGTCATCCTTTTGGGCCAGAGGACAACTTTCACCTTCGGCGATTTCTCCCTGGGGCCGACCAACGTCATCCCCACCGGCGGCTTCGCCAAGGTGCAGTCACCAGTCTCCGTACACGATTTCCTTAAGCACAATTCGGTGTGCTACGTTCTCGACGGCTCTGGGTTCGCTGCCCTGGCCGAGGGCAGCGCGACCTTTGCCGAGTACGAGGGTTTCCCCGCCCATGCGATGGCGGTGCGAAGGAGAGACGAGGCAATGAGGCAGTGAGACAACGAGGGCTATTGTTCGTTGCCAAGAATGTTGAAAGCTGGTATAACGAGTGGGAAGAAAAACCAGATCTGAGGAATGTCAATGATAAAGCATGAAATCACCACACTGATCCATAAAGCCATCCGAAAGGCCCAAAAGAAGGGTGACCTGTCTTCTTTCACCATCCCAGAATATCCCCATTCGCACCGAGATGGGGCGGCAGGTTCGCCGCGCATTCGTGGCCGAGGAGGGAGCGGTGCTCTTGGCCGCTGGCTATTCCCAGGTGGAGTTGCGCATCCTGGCCCACATCTCCCAAGATCCCGCTATGCTGGGCGCCTTCGCTCGTGATGAAGACATCCACTCCAGCACCGCTGCTTTTCTGTTTGATGTGCCATTAGGCAAGGTGGATCAAGAGATGCGGCGTGTGGCCAAAAGCATCAACTTCGGCATCTCCTACGGCATGAGCGGCTACGGCATGGCCTGGCGGACGGGGCTTCCGCAGAAGGAGGCGGATCGTTTCATCAAAGAGTACTTCACCAAGTACTCGCGGGTCAAAGAATACCTCGATGAGACCAAGCGCAAGGCCCGCGACATCGGCTACGTGGAGACTCTCCTGGGCCGGCGGCGCTACTTCCCAGAGCTACAAAGTAGCAGCAGGGCACACCAAAACGTCAGGGCCTCCGCCGAGCGCATGGCCATCAACGCTCCCATCCAGGGCTCCGCCGCCGACATCATCAAGATCGCCACGATCCGGCTGCACGCGGCCCTGAAGGAGCGAGGCTTGAAGAGCGGCATGACCCTCCAGGTTCACGATGAGTTGGTTCTTGAAGTGCCCGAGGGCGAGCTGGACGTGGTTACCCCCCTGGTCAAGTCCACCATGGAAGGGGCCTTCCAACTGGACGTGCCGCTGAAGGTGGACACGAAGGTGGGCAGGAACTGGCTGGAGATGAAGTGAGCGGGATTTGCTAAGCGTCAAGGATGATGGTACATTCCAAATGAAATCGCGGCCGAGGGTGTCCGATGCACACGCGACACCTCGGCCTTTTTGGTGAATGAGAAGGAACCAAGCCCTTCGGGCTGGTCATTCATAGCCCCGTGGGGCTTCGTTATCTCAGCACGGGTATTCAGCCCATGCGCGTCAAGCTAACGCTATTGGTCACAGGTTAAGGTCCGCTGGGATTTGTCAAGTGGCCCAGACCTGAAGCTGAACGCCTTATTGGAAGCCGTTCCAGAAGTATGCCAGACCCATGCTACGATCTCATCGAATGGCTCGGGTGTGACGGACGGTACTCTTTTTCTTCTTCTTCATTCTTTTGCTTGTTGTTCTGTCTCTTTTTAACCATAGCCCCAATCATACTCCCAAATGGGTCTGTGGCAAAATCTCAGGGGCTGTTGGGAACGCTGTCTCAGCTTTCCCTGGATTTGACAATTTCCTGATTTGCTCAACTTGTGACCAGTGGACTTAGCGCCTGAGGGCGCTTCTCGATTTCAGCCAGGGGTTTTCAATCTCTGGCTTTTTCTCGCCTTTCGGTTAAAATGTGTGCAGAATGGAGCCAATGCTATGCCTACCTGCCGCTACTGTCACGAATTTCATCAACACGACCCGGCCTATCCACGACGCCGCGCCCGCCACAATCTGGAGGCCGACTATCCCCGCTGTCATCGCCATTGGCGCTACGTCTGCGATCTCTGCGGCCAGCCCTCTCACTTCAACGGCCTGACCTGGTGCCCAGTGGCTGGCAAGTTCACCTGCCTACGTTGTGCCAGCGGCTATCGCCAGGTCAATGAGCCTTTCTGGGGCTGGGAATACTACTGGGACATCGCCTGCCTCCATTGTGATGCCAGTCACCCAGCCTTGGATCGCCTGGATTACGAGGGCCGCCATCCCTGGCAGGTGCTCCCTGGGGCCGAACGGCGACGCTTGGGCCTGAGCCAGGACACTGACTTCCGGGACGTCTTCTGGTCAGAGCACTTTCCCTTCGACGACCGCCCTCCCGACGATGAAGCCATCGCCGCTCAGTGGGATGCAATGGCGCCGAACTGGGATGCCCAGTACGGCGAGGAGGGCGATACGTCCCGAGTGCATCTCCTAAACTCCGCGCTCCTGGGCATCCTGGCCGATGTGACGGGCAAGCGCATCCTGGATGCCGGCTGCGGCAACGGCTACCTGTGTCGCATGTTGGCCCGGCGAGGAGCGAGGATGGTAGGAGTTGACCTCGCCCCTGCCTGGATCGAAATGGCCCGTAGCCGGGAGCCAGCGCTGGGCGTCGTCTACCACGTAGGCAGCATTGCCCTCATGCCCTTCCTGGCCGATGGCTCCTTCGAGGCGGTGGTCTCTGTCAATGTCTTGATGGACGCCCGAGACTATAGGGAGGCCCTGGGTGAGATGCATCGGGTGCTGGCGCCCGGAGGCGTCCTGGCCATAGCCATCATGCACCCCTGCTTCACGTCGCCGCCCGGCGGTAGGTGGGAACGCCACCCCGTGGACAGCATGCGCCCAGAGGATCGCTGGTACTGGCGGGTGGATAGCTATCTCCAGCGTACCTGGGAGACCTGGCATTACGAGCCTGTGGGCACCGCTACCGGCTTCCACCGCCCGCTGTCGGACTACATGCAAACGCTCCTGGACCTGGGTTTTCGGCTGACGCACTTCATCGAGCCTGCCCCGTCGCCAGAGTTGGTTGCCGCGGATCCCGCAGCCTGGGGCCACGACACCCGCATCCCGCTCTTCCTGGTACTTGGTGCAGTGAAAGATT
>CAYWWC010000008.1:0-34176 GCA_964461615.1 uncultured Anaerolineae bacterium | reverse complement strand
TAGGTGCGGCAGACAACGCCCAGCTTGCCGATGTTGAGGGCAGCGTTTAGGCTTTCCAGGGGATCGTAGGTCCAGGTCGCCAGCTCCAGCCCTTGAGCCAGGACGTGATCCCGTTGGGCGAACTTGAGTCGGCGCCCCACTCCCTGGCCCCGCCACTCTTCCAGCACACCCATCATGTGGGAGCAGTGCTTGAGCCGCTGGGCAGTTGCGTCGCGCGCCCCGAGGAAGCCGAAGAGGCACCCGATCATCTCCCCCGCTTTGTCGAACGCGCCTAGCACCAGCCCTCCACTCTTCTGGGCAGTGAGGAGGAGGTACAGGGGGATGATGTCAGTATCGCTCAGTCCCCAGACCTGCCTTTGCAACTCCTCGCACTGGTGGAATTGCTGGATGGTGCTCAGCTTCTTGATGGAGACGCCCTCTTTGTGCATAGAGCCAACCTCCTTGAATCTTGATGCCTGGCCAGACCTGGTATGATTATGGCCCAGGAGGGCAATTACCTCACAGGAGTTACCCAGTTCGCCGGCTGAGTAGGAGCAGAGCGACGTATCGAAGCCAAGAACGGGTCTTGCAATCGCCGCTCGCCCTGGTTTCGATACGCTGGCGCTACTCAACCGACGGGCTCGCTATTGACCGCGTAACTCCTGCATCTCAATCAGAGACCAGGCTCATTAGCCCACAACATTCGGCAGATCACCGCGATTCGAGCATCGGCAGGATTACGGTGAAGATGGCTGTGTATCCTTGATTAGCATCCATGTAGTCCCCGTTCCAGCCGCCGATAGCGTATATCTCGGTGTCTACCATTGCCAGGCCTAAGCTTCTCCACTGTCCACTCACGGGAACGTCAAAGGGCTCCCATTCGTCGGTGCGGACATTGTACTTGACTCCGTCCGCCACCTCCCTCTCCCAACCGCCGCCGATGACGTGGATGATGTTGGCGGCCACGGCCACACCGCATCCAGCCCTCCCGACCGGCATGGGCGATTTCACTGCCCAGGGATTGCCCCGCCCATCGTCCTGGCTGGTCACGTATTCCTCATTGGCGACCAGATCATCCTGGCCGTCGTATCCCCCCATTACGTAGATCTTGCCGTCGGCTATGGCAGCGCCAGCAAATCCCCGCGCGGTGGGCATGGGAGTCTTGGCCACCCAAACGTCTTGCGCCGGATCGTATTCGTAGACGGAATCCAGATAGGCGGAGCCATCCCAGCCACCGAACAGGTAGAGCTTGCCCTCCAGCGCGGCCAGGGCATAGGCGCTCAGGGCCACTGGCAACGAGGCTCTCGCTTCCCAGGTCGCGGTTTCCGGGTTGTAGGCTTCTACAACGGTGGTTTGGTTTCCGGAGAGGGTACGCCCACCGGGCACGTAGATCTCGCCCCCGATGAGGGCAGCAGCTACGTCGGACACCGCAGTGGGCTTGTCAGCCAGGGGCGTCCAGTCATCGGCCTCCGGATCGTATCTATCGACGGCCTCGGTCACGCCGTCGACAGACTCCCCCCCGATGACGTAAACGCGGCCCTCGTAGGCGATGGTGGCCAGTCCTCGTCGGGGGGTGGGCAGGGGAGTCCCGGCCTTCCAGCGCTGCACCGACGCGCTCACCGCTTCGCTTCCTGCCGAATTGCGGGATGGACGAGTAACCGCCTGGAAGATCACCGCGATCGCCAACAGGGCCACTGCCACAATCACTATCCCGAGCTGCCAGGTAAATCGAGGTGCTGGCTGTTGCGTTTCCGCTTCCTCAGGCAATTGAACGCCCTCGATCCAGCCCTCCTTGATGGCGTAAAGGGTGGCCTCGGTACGTGATTGCACCCCCAGTTTAGTGAAGATGTTTCGCAGGTGAACCTTTACCGTGTTGACGCTGATGAACAGCTCCTGGGCGATCTGCTGATTGCTAGCTCCGGTGGCTACCAATCGAAGGACCTCCAGTTCGCGCTCGGTAAGGCTCTCAGGCTCGTCCACCATAGTGATTCGACCTCCCAAAGTCATCTATATTATGACACAGAATCCGTTTGAAATCAAACTCGCGGGTATTCGGCGAAACAGATCAGCAGGGAGGCGGTGGTGCATTCACGGGCAGAGAAAATCGTGCGTCCCGCGCAAGTAGTAGATCAAGAGACCGTAAGGGCCAGTGGCTTTTTGCCCAAGCTTCCCTTTTTTCGCCACTTCTGGTATCATAGGGCAAAGTGAGGAGAACACCATGCCACCCCAACAAGTCCTCATCCTGGCCATGACCAAAATGCTCAGCGGCATCTGCACGGCGGGGTTCACCCTCGACGCCGACCCCGTCACCGGCCTGCGCTGGGTACGGCCAGTGCGCGATTTCGACACTGTCCTGCCGGGCGACATGACCGACGCTGGCGGTCGCCTGGTGCAGTGCAGCGACGTGGTCGAGTTGAACCTGATCGCGCCGCGCCCCGACCCGCCCCACGTCGAGGACTGGCTCACCGACTTCGTCCGCCACCGGCCGCGGCTGCTGCGCCGTCTGGAGGGCGAGAAGCGGGCCCGTTTCTTCGCCCAGTATCTCGACCGCGCCCCGGAGGACGTGCTCATTCACCACACCCGCTCCCTCTGCCTGGTGCAGCCCGAGCAGGTGTGGGCGAGCTTCTCGCTGGATGCCTACTCCGGCAAGTACGAGGCGCGGATGGGCTTCGTGTTGGTGGGCGACGCCGACCGCACCCGAGCCGCCAGCCAGCGCGGCATCTCCGTGACCGACCTCAAGTGGCACGCGCTGGGCCGGACCTGGCTGGGCGAGAAAGGCGGCTTTCTGATGCTGGATCACGACGCGCTCTGTGAGCGGCTGGGGGCTGATGCTATCTACCTGGCCGTAGGGTTGAGCCGCAGTTGGCAAGGAGAATACTGGCCCCTGGTCCTCGGGGTGCATGTGGTGCCGGATTATGAGTTTTGAGAAGGTCTCACCCTCACCCCCAGCCCCTCTCCCTGTTAGGGAGAGGGGAGAAGCCCACCCCCTGGGACCCATCCCTGGCAGGGATAGTCGGCAGGGAGCTCCCTCTCCCCCTGGGGAGAGGGTTGGGGTGAGGGGTAAACCAGCAGGAGGCGTATACGGTGACTGAAAAGAAACACCATATCTATCCGCCCATTCTCGCTCGCGCGCGCGAATTGCGTCAGCCGCAAACTCCCGCCGAAAGTGTGCTTTGGGCGCGTTTGCGCGACAGACAACTTGGTGGCTTCAAGTTTCGGCGTCAACATCCAGTTGGCCGATTCATCGTAGATTTCTATTGTGCTGCCTGCAAGTTGGTGATTGAGATTGACGGGGATTCACACGCGGAACAAGTCGAGTATGATCTAGCACGCACAGCCTGGCTGAATGAGCAGGGCTATCACGTTGTCCGTTTTCAAAATCGGGACGTTCACCGTGACATAGATGCGGTGCTCGAATCTGTTCTGGTTGAATGTCAGAAGTTGGGCACACCCTCACCCCCAGCCCCTCTCCCTACCAGGGAGAGGGGAGATGTACACTCCCCCCCGCCCCCTATTCCTGACAAAGAGCGGGGAGGCACACCCTCGCGCCCGGCCTCTCTCCTTGGCGCAGAGAGGGTGTATTCTCCCTCTCCCCCCCGGGGAGAGGGTTGGGGTGAGGGGCAGTTACCCGTACTGGACGAGCTAGCTATCTCCCCTCGACAAACCGTCGGACTCGCAGGCAATCAACGTAGCCGCCTGCTCAACTTCCTCCTGCGCTGGGAGCACACCGAAGAAGCTCACGCCTGCCTGGACGTACTCATCCCCCATAATCGTACCCTCGTCTCGCTGCTCGACCTGCGGGCGAGGGCTTTCTTGGCTCGGGGCCAGCCCGACGATGCGCTGGTGGTGATGCGAGAGCGACTGGAGCTTAGGACTTCCATCACCGCCCGCGCGCTCCTGGCCCGCGTCCATCTAGCCCGTGACGATGTGGAGACTGCCCATCAGATGGCCCGCGCCATCGCTGAGGAGCGGGGTGACAGCATAACAGCCTGGGGGCTATTGAGCGAGGTCGAACTGGCGCGCGGGGACACGCAAGCCGCGCTGGCCGCCTACCGCCGCCTAGACGAGTTGCGCCCCCAGGGCCGCTCCTACTTGCTGGGGATGCTCGCCTTCTACCAGGCCCTCGACGACCAGGTGACCGCCAGCGGCTACGCCGTGCGCTTGCTGCGCACCGCCGACGAGGAGTCGCCGCTCCCTGTCACCTACCTGCGCCGCTTGCTCGACTACTTTCGGGCCAGCGGCGAGGAGACCCGCGTCGCCGACCTGGATGCCACGCTGGAGCGCCGCTACGCTGACGAACTGGCCGACCTGCACGCCGCCCTTTCCCCAGATTATCGAGCGCGACCCGCTGCCCCCACGCCGCGCCCTGGTCCCGCCGAAGAACCACCGCCCGCCGAACCGCTGCCGCCCTTGGATCAAATCCCCGTTTCCGAAGAAGAGCGCTCCCACATCGCCGAGGCCGTGCAGCGGCTCTTTGGTTTCGACACCCTCCTGCCCGGCCAGTTGGAGACCATGGCCTGCGTCCTGCGCGGCGAGGACGTGCTGACCATCCTGCCCACCGGTGGCGGCAAGTCGCTGTGCTACCAACTCCCCGCGCTGCTGGCTGAGAAGGGCGCGACGCTGGTCATCTCGCCCCTCATCGCGCTGATGAAGGACCAGGTGGACTCGCTGCCTGCCAGAGTGCGGCAGCGGGCGACCACCATCAACAGCAGCCTGGCGGGGGACGAGTTGCGCTGGCGGCTGGAGCAAGCCGCCGAAGGAGCCTACCGCCTGATCTACGCCGCCCCGGAGCGGCTGCGCCAACCGACCTTCCTGCACGCGCTGCGACGCGCGGGCGTGGACCGGCTGGTGATTGACGAAGCGCACTGCGTCAGTGTGTGGGGCCACGACTTTCGGCCCGATTACCTCACCATCGGGCAGGCGCGGCAGGCGCTGGGCAATCCGCCGCTGCTGGCCATGACCGCGACAGCGCCGCCCCGCGTGCGGCGCGACATGATTAAGCACCTGGGCGACATGCGCATCATCCCCGGCGACGTGACCCGTCTGAACTTGCAGCTGGAGGTGTTCCACGCCCGCAACGCCGATGACAAATTGCGCCACCTGCTGGCCTTCTGCAAGACCGAGTCTGGCAGCGGCATTGTCTACGCTGGCACCCGCGCTCGCTGTGAGGAACTGGCCGCGCTGTTGCGCAGGCATGGCATCGTCGCCGGCCACTACCACGCCGGTATCGCCGACCGGGCCGGGGTGCAGGACGATTTTATGGCCGGCCGCATCCGCGTGGTCGTGGCAACCATCGCCTTTGGCCTGGGCATTGACAAGCCCGACATTCGCTTCATCGTCCACTTCGTCCCGCCCGATTCGCTGGAAGCATATTACCAGGAGGCTGGCCGGGCCGGACGCGACGGGTTGCCCTCTCGCTGCTTGCTTATGTACTCCTCTTCGGACCGAGGCACACTGACCCGCCGCACCCGCCAGAACGCGTTGCCGGTTGAATTCCTGCGGGCTGTCTACGCGGCTGTCAAACGCCGCTTGGGAGGGGCATCGTCCGGCCGTGTCGCGGCGGCGGATCTGGAGCGCGACCTGCAAGCCGACAACACGCGCGTGCGCGTGGCCCTAAGCCTGCTGGAGCAGGTGGAACTGTTGCGACGCGGCACCGATGTGCCCCGCGCTGCCATCGTCTGCCTGACGACCAGCGACGTGCCGGCCGCCGCCCCTGAACTGGCCGCCTTCTGTCAGGTCGCCCGCCTGCGGCCCGGCCAACCGCTGACCCTGGATCTGGTGGATGTGGCTCAGCGGGCTGAATTGCCTCTCGATGACATCGAACGGCGGATGCTGGAATGGGCAGACGCCGGCTGGCTGAGCTACCGCCCCGCTGGACGCGACCTGCTGCTGGAGTTGCCCCCGCCACCCGCCGACTCCGCCGAGCGGATCACCACGCTGCTGGAGCGATACGAGACCATCCAGGCCCAGCGGGTGGACGAGATTGCCGCCTATGCCCGAACCTTGCGCTGCCGTCACGGCTACATCAACGCCTACCTGGGCGGCCGCATCATTGAGCGATGCACCGCCTGCGACAACTGCGTTGAAATCCAGCCGCCGCCGGATGCCGGTCTGCCCAATGAGCGGGAGCAGTTGTTGACCGTCCTGCGCTGCGCAGCAGGCGCGAAGTGGGGTTGGGGCCCGGTCACTATGACGCGCATCCTGCGTGGGGAAACCGAGGCCCGTTACGGCAATCGTCCTCTCCACGAAAAGGCGCGCCAACAGGCCGAGTTTGGCGCGCTGGCCTTCCGCTCGAAGATGGTTATAGAGCGCATGCTGGAGCGACTTGAACACGGTGGATTCCTGCAAGCGCGCCAGCTCGACCACGGCGGCACCGTACTTGAGATCACACCGACAGGCAAGGCGGCGTTGCAAAACCCAGCCGCATTGGATGACTTGATCCGCCCGGCGAAGGAGCCGCCACCACGCAAGTCATCCCAAAAGCAAGAGGATGAAGAGGGAATGGATGTAGACGAGGCGCTTTTCCAGGCGTTGCGCGCGTGGCGGTTGGAGCAAGCTCGCGAGCAGAAAGTGTCCCCTTTCGTCGTCTTTCACAACAGTCACCTGCGTGCTATCGCCGCGCACCGGCCCGTCACCCTGGAGGCTTTAGCCAAGTTAAAGGGCGTTGGCCCGCGCAGGCTGGAAAAATATGGAGCTGCGGTGATCGAACTGGTGCGCAAGCATCTGGAGTGAACTATCCCATTTCAGCAACATGGGTGGCCGAATGCCGTTTGACAATTTCATGCTCTGAGGTATAATTGTGAGCGGTGGTCTCAAAGCTGCTGCTTAGCTGGGTTGGTTATGCTGGGGGGGATTCCTCAGCGTTCATCGAGAGGGGGTGATGGGAGAGAAATCTAGGTTGGTTTAGCCGAAGGCAGCGAGAGCTGCTAAACTATATCACAAAAAAAGGAGAAGAAAGAAACGATGAAACGAAATACGATTTTGAGTATGTTGGTCTTGGCAGCTATGCTACTCTCAGCCTGCGCTGCTCCGACGCCAGAGATTGTCGAGAAAGAGGTAGTGGTCGAGAAGTCGGTCGTCGAGACCGTGGTGGTCGAGAAGGAAGTGGTGGTGGAGAAGGAGGTCATTCAGACCGTGGTGGTCGAGAAGGAGGTTGTTGTCGTCGCCACGCCGGAAACAAAGGAGCCCGTCGTTCTGCAGTACGCTGACAAGTCTGCTGACCTGGGCACCATGGATCCGCACTTTGCGGCCTCCACCAGCGACCGCAACCTGGTAGACATGATCTTCAACGGCCTGGTGCGCTACAAGCCAGGCGATGGGGCGGTCGTTGAGCCAGACCTGGCCGAGGCGCTGCCTGAGCCCGAACTCGTGGGGGGCAAGCAAGTGTGGACCTTTGCACTGCGCCGCGGTGTGATGTGCCACCCCACGGAGACAGGGCTAACCTACGAACTGACCTCTGAGGACGTGGTCTGGTCCCTGCAGAAGTCGGCCAACCCGGAGACCTCTGCCTATGCTGGCGAGTACGATGGCATGACGGTAGAGGCTGTGAATGATTTCACCGTCAAGGTCACAATGGAGAAGCCGCTCTCGCCCGTACTGTTCTTCCCCAAGGTGTCCGACTATGCCGGTGGGTTCATCGTCTGCAAGCAGGCATATGAAGCTGTGGGAGCCGAAGCGTTCAAGACCAATCCTGTTGGGACAGGCCCCTTCATGTTCGATAGCTACAGCCCGCAGGAAAAGGTCACGTTGGTGGCTAACGATGCCTACTTCCGTGGCCGGCCACTGCTGGATGCCGTCGAATACCGCTTCATGCCAGATATCAACAGCCGCGAGCTGGGCCTCATGTCCGGCGAACTGGATGTGATCAACGGCGCCGCCGAGGGCATCTGGGTCGAGCGGATGAACAGTGAAGACGGTATCCGAGTGGACGTTTACGGCGTGGGCGAAGTGGCTACCGTTCACTTTGACATCACCGTTCCGCCTCTGGATGACGTGCGAGTGAGGAAGGCTATCGCCTATGCCCTGGAACGCGACGAGTTCCTGGCGCTGTTTGGCGAGCCGGTCGCCGCCAACGTCTATTCACAGGTGCCAGCTCAGTTCCTGGCTGGGGGATTGACCCAGAAGGAAGTGGCTGAGCTAGGTCTGGAATACGCCGTGGATCGGGACAAGGCCAGGGAGTTGCTGGCCGAGGCCGGCTACGCCGATGGGTTCTCCCTGAAGATGGTGTCGTCCGAGCGGGAGTCCTACCTCAAGAACTACCAGAGCATGCAGGCCCAGTTGGCCGAGATCGGCATTGACATCCAGATCGATGTCGTGGACCACTCCGGCATGCACAGTCTGATCCGCGAAGACGTCAATCCCATCGTGATCTATGTCGCCTGGCGGCCCAACGCCGACGTATACCTCACCCGCTTCTACCACTCCGACTCCATCGTCGTCACCGGCGCCAAGCCAGACACCAACTTCTCTCACTACGAAGGCATTGACGACCTGATCGAGGCGGCCCGCGTAGAACTCGATGCGGACAAGCAGGTTGACATGTGGAAGGAAGCGCAGATCAAGATCATGGATGACATGGTGGCCTATCCACTGCAATACCAGAACCAGGTCACCGCGCGCCACGACTACGTGGACTTTGGCCACGAGCTGAAGTCAGTGCTGGCGCTCTATGCGCAGATAACAGAGAATACACGAATCACCAAGTAACCTGTGGCAAAGCCTGGTCTGGGGCCCACAAAGTGGGCTCCAGACCAGTGTCGTTTTTTTGTGACTTCTCAGCCCGTGTCATTGCGAGGAGCATTTTTTGCGACGAAGCAATCTCCTCCTTAAAGAAGAACTTGCTTGCGACTTGGGGATTGCTTCGCTTCGCTCGCAATGACAGCCTGAGCAGTCACGTTTTTTAGAGGTAGGGTCTTATGTTTAAATACCTGGTGACCCGGTTGACGCTAGCGATCCCCACTTTTCTGGTTGTCCTGACGCTGGTCTTTTTAGTCGTCCGGGTGATTCCTGGCGATCCGGCCACGGCTGCCTTGGGCGATTACGCTTCCCAGGAGGCTGTGGAAGCACTGCGCGAAAGAATGGGGCTGAACGCTCCCCTCCACGTCCAGTACTTCCGCTTTCTGGGAGACCTGCTTCGCGGAGACCTTGGCAAGTCCTTGATCACCGGCAAACCGATCAGCGAGTTGGTGATGCATGTGCTGCCCTACACGCTGCAACTGACCCTCTCGGCTATCGTTGTCGGCGCGGCGCTTGGCGTCCCCATCGGAATATACACTGCCGTGCACCGCAATAGCTTCGCTGACTACCTGGGGCGTGTCCTCTCCCTGGCTGGGCTTTCGGTGCCCGCTTTCTACCTGGGTATCCTGATCATGCTGCTTTTTGCTGTCAAACTCGATCTTTTCCCGGCGGTAGGGGGCGGTGATCTGGACGATTTGAAGGACAATCTCAGTCACCTGGCCCTCCCGGCATTGAGTCTGGGCTTGATCATGACCACCTCAGTTACCCGCTTGACCCGTTCGGCGATGCTGAACGTTCTCAGCGAGAACTATATTCGGACGGCTCGTGCCAAGGGGGCAAAGGAGCGCATAGTCATCTTCCGCCACGCGCTGCGCGCAGCTCTGGTACCTATTGTCTCCATCATCGGTGTCTGGGCCGCCAACCTCATTGCCGACTCGGTCTTGACGGAGACGGTCTTTGCCCGACCTGGTCTGGGCAAAATGCTAGTAAGCGCCATCATGCAGCGCGACTATACGGCCTTGCAGTCGGTCATGGTCATATACACAGCCTTCGTCGTGATCGTGAACCTGATCACTGACTTCGTCTACAGCCTGGTTGATCCGCGGATAACCCATTAGTTAGGATGTGGCCCATGAGCCAAGACACAAAAAGCTTAGAGCAACAACCCACGATAAAACTGCGAAGCCAAAGACGGCGACAGTGGCAGACCTTTCTCCGAAACAAAACCGCCATCATCGGGCTCATTCTGGCCATCTTGGTCGCCCTCATGGCCATCTTTGCTGATGACTGGTTCATCGCGCTGGCCCAGGACCGGAAGGCTACACCGTTATTGGCTACGTTTAATCCGGCGAAACAGGACACCCGTAGCCGCCTTGAGCCTCCCTCCAGGGAGCACCTCATGGGACTGGATTCCTACGGTCGGGACACCCTGTCACGGGTCATATTTGGCGCCAGGGTTTCGCTCGCGGTGGGTATCTTCTCTGTCTTATTGGGGGGCACTCTGGGCACTTTCATGGGCCTTGTCGCCGGCTACCTGGGCGGCAAGGTCGAGAACACCCTCATGAGAATGGTGGATGTTCTGATGGCTTTCCCTAGCCTGATCATGGGGCTGATGGTACTGGCTGTGCTGGGATCGGGCTTGAGCAAGATGATCTTGGCCATTGGGATCGTATTGTCGCCCACCTTCGCCAGAGTGGCCCACGGTGCGACGCTGGCGGTCAAAGAAAACGAATACATGGAGGCGGCCAGAGCCATCGGCGCTAGCCGGTTGAGAATACTCCGCATCCATATCCTGCCCAACATCCTGGGTGACGTGGTGGTGCTGTCCAGTATCTGGATAGCTACTGCCATCCGAGTGGAGGCCAATCTGAGTTTCATCGGGTTGGGTGTTTCCCCGCCAACACCTGCCTGGGGTTCGATGATCCGGGACGGTACGCGATACTTGAGCGACGCGCCGTGGGTCTCTCTTTTCCCTGGCATAGCTATTCTCATTACCGTCCTGGCCTTCAACCTGCTAGGCGACGGCTTGCGCGACGTCCTGGACCCCAAACTACAACGATAATGATCATTATCATGGAGTAATGCAATGTCAAGAGCAGTCAAGTTTCTATATCTGACCCAAGAGCAAGTCATCGAGTGCAGTGGTGCGGACATGGTGCAGACCATCGAGGCAGTGGAGAAAGTCTTCAGCCTGCTGGACCAAGGTGAGTGCATCGAGCCGCATGCGCCTACCATCCGCTGGGGCGGTCTCAAAGACCGGCGCATCAGCATGCATCCGGCCTACGTGGGCGGCGACATCCAGGTGTCCGGCATCAAGTGGATCCCCAGCAATCCAGAGAATCCGATCAAACGGAATATGCCTCGCTCCAACGGGGTGACCATCCTCAACGACCCCGAGACCGGCTTTCCGCTGGCCATCATGGATGGAACAGTGATCAGCGCCATGCGCACCGGCGCTGTTGCCGGAGTTGGGGCCAAATACCTGGCACGGCCCGACGCCGAGGTGGTCGCGCTGATCGGCTCTGGTGTGATCAACCACACCCAGTTGATGGCCCTGCACGCTGCCATGAAGCACATCCGCTTGGTCAATCTGTTCGATATCGCGCCAGAGAAGGCGCATGCCTTTGCCGACAAAATGGGCGAAAGCCTGGGGTTGGAGATCCAGGTGGTAGACAGCGCGCGGGCCGCCATTGAAGGAGCGGACGTCGTTGCCCCGGCGACCAATGCGAACCGGGGCGACCGTTACATCCAAGCCGAATGGATCAAAGAAGGGGCCTACCTGGCTAATATCTCTGTCAACGACTACACCTTCGGCGCCGTTTCGGCCTGCGACAAGATCGTTGTGGATAGCAAGAAGCAGCTTCAAGTGGCTGAGGCTATCCTCACCGACATGGTGGATGAAGGGCTGGTCAACCCCGACGACATCGTCGAGTTTGGGGCCATCGTCAACGGCAAGCAGCCGGGGCGCACCCACGACGACGAGCGCATCTTCTTCAGTCCCCTGGGCATGGGGATCGAGGACGCCGCTTCATCACATGTACGTAGCGGCATCAACGCGCACCGCGTGTACCATGAGGCCCGCCGCCGAGGCATCGGTCAGGAACTGGAACTGTGGCACGAGCCACACTGGACATAAAAACCGACGGACAACTGTCTGTACGATTACGACATTCGCAAGAGGTGCAAATGCGCATACTCAAGGTGGCTATTCTGGGCGCCGGCAACGGCGCCCATGCCATAGCTGGACACCTGAGCCTGAAGGCGGCTTCCGTCCGCCTGTACAACAAGTTCGAAGAAGAGATCGTCGCCATGCGGGAGCGGGGCGGCGTCACGGTGGAGGGAGCGGTAGAGGGCTTCGGTCCCGTTGAATTGGTCACCACCGATCCCGCCCCAGTCGTAGGCTGGGCCGACATCATCATGGTAGTTGTCCCTGCCTTCGTCCACCGTCTCATGGCAGAAATCTGCGCTCCCCACCTACGCGATGGCCAGATCGTGGTTCTGAACCCAGGACGCACGGGTGGCGCTCTGGAGTTTGCCAACGTCCTGCAGGAAAAAGGTGTGCGCGCTCAAGTGCGGGTGGCTGAGGCCCAATCCTTGATCTACGCCTGTCGTCTCTCAGGGCCAGCCCAGGTGCAGATCAAGGGGATCAAGCAGCAGGTTCGCCTGGCTGCTTTCCCGGCCACCGATACGGCCGCCGTACTG
Organism: uncultured Anaerolineae bacterium; assembly: GCA_964461615.1. Lineage (GTDB taxonomy): Bacteria > Chloroflexota > Anaerolineae > VGOG01 > VGOG01 > CAZVCJ01. The sequence continues at coordinate 21,759 of CAYWWC010000008.1, read as the reverse complement.
AAAACCGTCAAACCCTTGTATCCTCAGTTCGAGCCAGCGGCCAGCGTCCTGGAGACTGGCTTCGATAACATCGGAGCTGTCTTCCATCCGAGTACCGTGGTCTTGAATGCTAACCGCATTGAGGCCGGGGAGGATTTCGAGTTTTACCGCAGCATGACGCCCACCATCGCTCATTTCCTGGAAGCCATTGATCGGGAGCGGTTGGCTGTGGCCCAGGCATTTGGCGTCAAGCTCGATTCGGCCGGGGAGTGGCTGTTGAAGTCCTACGAGGGGGTGACGGGAGAGACCCTATACGAGCGGATTCATAGCAATCGGGCGTATGAGGGGATCAAGGCTCCCAGGAGCCTGAAAGTGCGCCACATTCTGGAGGACGTCCCCACGGGATTGGTTCCCATTGCCTCCCTGGGCGCGCTGGCAGGTGTATCCACCCCGGCCATTCGCGCCGTAACCGACATCTGCTGTGCACTGCTGGATCGCGATTTCTGGGCTGAAGGACGAAGCGCCGAGAACCTGGGTCTGGCGGGCATGAGCGTTGGCGAAATTCGGGAGTTTGTGAATACGGGTCTCCGATGAAGAGAGATAGCTTATGAAAATCATTGAAGCAAAGATATATCTGGTTGACATAGGTGGTCGCCGTCCGGTTCTGGTCCAAGCGTTCACCGACGAAGGCATCAGCGGCGTGGGCGATGCGGCTGTGGCCTACGGCGCGGGGGCGACGGCGGCGGCCGGCATGATCAAAGACCTGGTCGAGGGCATGCTGCTGGGCAAGGACCCCTTTCGCATCGAGGCCCTGTGGAGCGAGATGTACGATCATTCGTTCTGGGCCAAGGGCGGCGGGCCTATCGTCTTTGCCGGCATCAGCGCCATCGAGCAGGCGTTGTGGGACATAAAAGGCAAGGCCCTGGGCGTGCCCGTGTACGAGATGCTGGGCGGCAAGATCAGAGACAAAGCCCGCGTCTACGCCAATGGCTGGTCGTTTCGCAGCGTCACCCCTGATGAATTTGCACGAGAGGCGGAACGGGTAGTGAAGGATGGCTATACGGCTCTCAAGTTCTACCCCCTGGCTTCGCCAGATACCACGTCCCCTGACGGCTTTCTGAGACACGTATCGCTGCGGGCCATAGATCGAGAGGCCGAAGACCTGGCCGTCGCCAGGGTCAAGGCCGTGCGCGACGCCGTGGGGCCAGACATAGATGTTTTGCTCGACATGAGCGCGGAACTGACCACCGACGCGGTCATCCGCATCGGCCAGCGGGTGGAGGAGTTCGACATCTTTTTCTTTGAAGAGCCAGTGGATCCGTTTGACGTCGAAGCGCTGAAGAAGGTATCGGAGCATGTGAACATGCCAATTGCCGTGGGCGAGCGGCTCTACACGCGCTACGGCTTTCGCCCCGTCATGGAGCGCCACGCGGCCGACATCCTCCAGCCGGATATTGGCAACACGGGCGGCATCATGGAGACCAAGAAAATCGCCGCCATGGCCGAGGCTTATAACATGCGAATCCAGCCACACACCTGCGCCAGCCCGGTAGCCACCGCCGCCGCGCTGCAATTGGATGCCTGCATCTCCAACTTCATCATTCAGGAACTCTATCCCTATCGTATCCCAGAGCACTTTCAGATTGTAGACCACGCGCCAGAATTGGATATGCAAGATAGCTACTTGCCCATCCCCGACCGACCAGGTCTGGGCGTGGAATTGGTGGAAGAACGAGTCCGCCCGTTCTTGTGGGCGGAGTGCAAAACATAGAGGCTCTTTAGGATTTCGCAGGGTCAAGCTGAGAAATTTGCCACGAATTGCACGAATTGACACGAAAAATAAAAATTAGTGTAGCGGTCAGTCACACTTTGGACAAAGGCTGGCGATTGAAATCGCGACTAGGGAGCGTCTGCGACGCTGATCGTCTGCCTCCGCAGACGGGTGTAGCGACCATGTAGATGGTCGCCCGGCGCGTTAGCGCCCTGCAGCTCCGATTTCAATCGGTGGCGGGCTTTGTTCAAAGTGCTGTTGACCATTACAAAAAATAAAAATTAGTGAAAATTCGTGTCATTCGTGGCAAAGAATTGACCACTTGGCAAAGCAACCATGCAAACTACCAGAGAGCCAACATAGATTTTTACGAGAGAGAGGAAAAAGATGTCTAAAAAAGTAGAAGTTCTGTGGCTTAGCCAAGAAGACGTCATTGCTGCCGGCGGGTTGGACATGACGAATGTTGTGAACGACGTCGAGGAGGTCTTTCGCCTGTATTCAGTTCCCGATTACGCATTGCCGAAAAAAGTATCCCTTGAATGGGGGGACGATCCACCGCCTGGGGAGCAGCAGAATCACGTCAACCTCATGCCAGGCTATGTCGGGGGGCGATTCAATATCGCTGGCGTAAAAGTGATCGCCAGCTTCCCACAGAATCCGTTCAGGCATGGCTTGCCGCGCGCCTCTGCGCTGATCGTGCTGCACGACGTAGAGGTAGGGCTGCCCCTGGCCGTGATGGACGGTACGCTGATCAGCGCCATGCGCACCGGCGCTGTGAGCGGGGTAGGGGCGAAGTACCTGGCGCGGGAGGACGTGACCAAGGTGGGGCTAATCGGCGCTGGCGTACAAAGCCGCACACAGTTGATGGCCTTGCTGGTCGCCCGCCCAAGTATCCAGCAGGCGACGGTCTTCGACATTCGCCGCGACCGCTCCGAGGCGTTCGTCGCCGAGATGAGCGAGCGACTTGGCCTGGACATACATATTGCCGACAGTGCCGAAGAGGTGGCCCGTGGGGCCGAGATACTGGTCACAGCTACCACCAATATCGCCGAACCGATCGTTCGCCAGGGCTGGCTGTCCCCTGGAAGCTTCTATGCCCACGTCTCCGGCTACGAGTGTGAGTACGACGTCATCCGCCACGCCGACAAGGTGCTGGTTGATGACTGGGAATTGGTCAAGGCGCGGATGTATTCGACGGTGGCCTATATGTGGCGCGATGGTGAGTTCGTTGACGACGACCTCTATGCCGAGTTCGGCGAGGTAGTCGGTGGCCAGAAACCAGGCCGGGAGAATGACCAGGAGATGATCATCTTCAGTCCCATCGGCTTGGCCCTGCACGATGTCGCCGTAGCCAGCCGCGTTTATCAGACGGCTGTCGCGAAGGAGATGGGACAGAAAGTGCCTCTGTGGGATAGCCCGCTGTGGATGTGAGCGACGCGCAGCTAAGGAGATACACTTGCGAACTTCTGTCTCAGCGGGGTTGGGCGAATTCCTAAAGATAATAATCTTGCCTCTGCTGGTGGTCATAGCCATCGTGTTCCAGTTGCGTTTTGCTCCCGCTGAGGTTTTGGAGTTGATAGGTACGCCCACGGCGACTGCAACCCCAACTTCAACGGCAACCCCGACCCCGACGGCAACTCTGACCCCGACGATGACTTCGACACCAACTCCGACTCCAACAGCGACATTGCCTGCCACGGCGACTCCTACTTCAACCACCACTTCGACTTCTACTCCCACTTCCACTTCAACCCCCGCCCCAAGCTTAACCCTAACCTTCACCCCGCCCCCGACTCCTACCCCGACCTCTACTTCCACCTCAACCTCGACCTTCACCCCGACCCCCACCCTCGCTCCAACCCCAACGCCTACTCCCATGCCCACGCCGGATGGAGTGGAGCGGGAAGCGCGAGTGCCCATTCTCATGTATCACCACATCTCTGTTCCTCCTCCCGATGCCGATGATGTCCGACGAGACCTCTCTGTCACGCCCCAAGATTTTGAGGAGCAGTTGCGCTACCTGACTGAGGCTGGCTATCAATCCCTAACCTTGAGCGACCTAACCTACTATCTGGCCATAGGCAAACGCTTGCCTCGCAGGCCGATTATTCTAACCTTCGATGACGGTTATCTGGATAACTATACTCAGGCGTACCCCTTACTCAAGAAACATGGCTTTGTGGGAACCTTTTTCCTGACTACCGCTCCCATTGATCAGGAGAACGAGGAATACCTATCCTGGGATCAGGTCAAAGAGATGAGCGCTGATGGCATGGAGTTCGAGGCTCACACCTACACTCATCCCGACCTGAGAGATCAGCCCGTTGACTACGTCGTTTGGCAGATCATGGCTTCCAAGGAGGCCATCGAAGAGCGCACGGGGAAGACTTCGCGTTTCCTCTCCTATCCGTCGGGAATGTATGACCAGCAGGTGGTGGATGTCCTACGTTCGGCCCACTTTTGGGGAGCTGTGACCATAAGTCAGAGCGATAAGCAGTCCTCCCAGCAGCCCTTCGAGCTGAAGAGGATCAGGATCAGAGGGGATGACACACTGGATAGTTTCGTTGTAAAACTGCACCTGGATTGGGAGGAAATCGAGGGCACAGAAGCAGCAGCAGAAGAAGAAGCTTCCTACTCCTCCCCCTAATACCAATTGCCGCATGAAGTGCCGTGAATAGGCGAGTGCCCGCCGGTTGAGTAGAAAATTGTCGCTTATGGAAAAGCGACCTACAACATCTTGTAGATAAGGCTCAAATTACCCCATATCTCGTAGGGCGCGTTTCCATACGTGCCGATTTTCCAATCCGGACGAGCCGGAACCAAAGAAGGAACAACAACTCACCACAAAGACACCAAGACACAAAGTTAAGACAAAAAGAGCTTCGTGCCTTTGTGCCTTCGTGGTAGATTTCTTGCCAAGTGTGCAAGAATCTCACTGGTAAGGTGCTAATAATGTACTTTGATGCCTTGACCATGTCCGCCGTGGCCGATGATCTACGGACCAAGATTTTGGGTGGGCGGGTGCAGCAGGTTCTCCTGTCCGATGATCTTTCGGTAGGGATGGAAGTCTATGCCCACGGGGAGCGTAGATACCTGCTGGCCTCGGCTCACCCGGAGCACGCCCGGCTGCACCTGGCGGGGGAGAAGTTGCGGCGCGGGGTGGAGAAATCCAACCCGCTTCTGCTTCTGTTGCGCAAACACGTGCGCGGGGGGCGGATCGCGGCCATCGAGCAGCCGCCTTCTGAACGGGTGCTCCACATTGGGGTGCAGCATCCAGAAGGCAACACAACCCTGATCGTCGAGGTCATGGGTCGCTACAGCAACATCGTTTTGGCGGCCGAAGAGGGCGGCTGCGCGCAGATCCTGGAGTGCATCAAGAGGATAGGGCCCGAGAAAAGTCGTTACCGCACCATTCTGCCCCAGCGCCTCTACGTTCCACCACCACCCCAGCGCAAGCTTGACCCCACTGCCATCACCGAGTTACGCCTTCGGGATATCCTGTCCGATGTTTCTCCTGAGTCTCTCGTTTGGAGAGCGTTGGTGGCAGGCGTTCGCGGCGTCAGCCCTCTCATGGCCAGGGAGGTTGTCTATCGGACAATGGGAGAATCTGAGGCGGCCGTCTCCCACGTGACCAAGATCTCTCCTTTGTTGGATGCTTTTCAAGAGATGCTGATGCCGGTTTGGGATCACCGCTGGCAGCCGTGCATCGTGAAGAGGGGCGAGGACTTGGTAGCTTTCGCTCCATACCCCCCGACTCAATACGGCGACTGGGAGGAGATGGAGAGCATCAGCCAGGCAGTTGAGGTTTACTTCAGGCAACGGGTCGGCGAGGGGGCCTACGCAGCGGCCAAGCGGATAGCGGGGGAGGCCATCGTTCAGGCCAGGGAGAGGGTGCGGAGGAAGCAATGGTCTTTGGAGAGATCGAGGGTCTCTCGTGGGCAGGTGGAGGAACTGCGCCTCAAGGGGGAGATGATCCTGGCCTACGCTCACCGCACCGAGCTTGGGCAGCGGGAGCTGGCGGTGCCCATCGTGCCTGATGCGCCGCCCCTGCTGATCGAACTGGATCCGCGCCTCTCAGCGGTGGAGAACGCCCAGCGCTACTTCAAGAGGTACAAAAAAACCAAGAGCGCGGCTGAGGAGATTCCCGTCCTATTGCAGCAAGTAGATCTGGAGATGCGTTACCTCGATCAATTGGAGACCGACCTGGCTTTGGCAGCCAATCGTCCCGAGATTGGAGAGGTCGAGACCAGTTTGGCCGAAGCCGGCTATGTCAGGGAAAAGAGCCAGCGGAGGAAGGCAGGGCGCAGTCAGCCGTTGGCGATAAATTCCCAGGATGGCCTGCTCATCCTGGTGGGCAAGAACAGTCGCCAGAATGAAGAGGTCACCTTTCAGCGTGCTGCCCCTAATGACCTGTGGCTGCACGTTCGGGACGCGCCTGGCTCTCACGTCATCGTCAAGTCTGGGGGACGGGAGGTGCCGGAAGCCACCCTGCGGCAGGCAGCTCAGTTGGCGGCCTACTACTCTCAGGCGCGGGGTTCGACCCACGTGGACGTGGCTTACACTGAGCGACGCTACGTGCGCCGCATTAAGGGGGCTGGAGGGAAACGCCCTGGCTTGGTGACTTACACTCAGGGTAAGACGATCCGGGTGGCGCCGCGAAAGCCCCAGTAACGACGTGATCGGTTTCGTTTTCTGAAACCGATCAGTTTTTTCATTCCACCTTGATCTTCGTGGCTCGCTTCTTTTTTGGCTCAGGTTGTTCTTCGGCTCGTTCGATGGCCGCATTGAGCAGGCTACGCATAGCCAGTAGCATCTCCCGATGAGCGGCTTGAGTGTGTTGGCGGAACTCCGTGGGTAAGTGCGGCGACAGCTTCTTGTAGCCTCCCCTGAAGCCCTTGATACCCTCAGCCAGCCAGTCCTCGAAAGCGAACTCCTTTGCGTTAACTCCTTCTTCTGCCATGTTTCTCCCCTCCCGATCGAACACTGATGCGCGGGGTTGGCGGATTTGCACAACTGATCCGTTAATCCTGCCGATCCGCTGTTCTTCTTTGGTAATTATACTACGCCCTATTTCAGCAGTCAAGAATCTATCCGGTGATCAACTTGGCCACTGCCTCCAGCACCTGCTCTACGGTGATGTTTCGCACGCAGGGGTGCTGGTGCAGTTCGGCAGGTAGGTAGTCGAGGCGATTGCAGGGGATGCAGTCCATCATATCCATATCACCGGAGGTGACGACGATGTGATGGGCTGGGTCGCCCCAGGGCCCGAAAGTGCGGCTGTCCACCGGGCCGAAAAGGTGCACCGTTGGAGCGCCCAGGGCCACGGCCAGGTGCAGAGGTCCGCTGTCCACTCCGAGCACCAATCGGCAGCGAGCCAGGATGGCGGCCAACTCTCCCAAACTCGTCTCCCCAGCGGCCACGATGGGCTGCGTGGTCATCTGCTCCGCGATGGCTCTGCACAAGGGCGATTCTTCGGACGAGCCGGTTAGAATGATCTTAGCCCCATATTGCTTGGCTAAGGTATCAGCCACTTGAGCCCAGGCCTCGTTTCGCCACAACTTGACCGGCGCCCCGGCTCCAGGGTGAATGCAGATCAGCAAATCGCTATCCTCCACTTCGTGTCCCGCCAAATACCCTTTGGCAAACTCCTCGTCGTCAGCAGTCAAGTGAAACTCCAAGGGCCAGCTTCCAGTTCGCCACCCGTAACCCGAAACCCCAAACGGTTCAACTGATCTCGCCGAAGTCCCGAAACTCGAAACTCTCTCCACCAGGGCCAGATTCTGCTCCACCTCATGACGCCCGTGTGAATAGGGGACGATGTCGGTCAGAAAGGGCTGAACTTCGGCGACGTCGTAGCCCACTCGGCGGGGGATGCCGGCTAGATAAGCGAGCAAGGCTCCCCACCAGTGGTCGAAACGGAGAATGACAATCAAGTCGAAGCCTCTTTGTCTCAACTGTCTGGCGTATCGGAGAAGCGTGACATAAGGTTCGAACACGGATCGTTTCTTCTGGCGGGTGAAGCCTGGGAAGGGACAAAGGACGATTTCGTCAATGTGAGGATTGCTCTCAATGACGGCTTTTGACCAGGGGCCGACCAGGCCGGTGATGCGAGCTTTAGGATCGGTTTCTCGCAGCAGCCTGATGGCGGGGGTAGTAAAAAGAAGATCGCCCAGGTGGTCGGGGCGGATGAGGGCTATGGATGGGGAGCGGGCTTCGTCGTGAGCGCTCAGTCGAACGATAAGCGGATGACGCCTTCGCAGCTTCAGCGGCCAAGTTAGATAGGGGATGAGGCGCAGGAGGAGCAGCCGGATTCGTTGGCGTCGCGTTTTCGTATGGAGGTTGGATCTCCTGTCTCGTGATCCGATTCCCAATTTCCTAACCTCCAACCTTCAGCTTCTCATACATCCGCTCTAGCCTGGGGATGATGAGGCGCCAATCGTACCGCTCCTCGACGAAGCGCCTTGCCGCTTGGCCCAACCTTTCCCGTCGAGGGGCGTCGTCAAGAAGTTTGATCACTTGCTGGGCGAACTCTTGCGGGGTATCGGCCAAGATCAACTCCCGACCAGATTCGAGCCTCTCGAAGCCCTCGCTGCCCAGCGAGGTGGAGACGATGGGTTTGCTCATGGCCATGGCCTCTAGCACTTTGAGGCGGGTGCCGCCTCCTATGCGCAGGGGCACCACGTAGACGCAGGCCCCGGCGATGTAGGAACGCACGTCGTCTACGTAGCCGGTGACCGTCACCGCTGGATCGTCGGCGAGGCGCAGGATGCGGCGGTGTGGTTTCTGGCCGACGATGTAGAAACGAACGTCAGGCATTTGCTCTAGTACCAGGGGCAAGACCTCGTGGCAGAACCAGAGAACGGCGTCCACATTGGGGCGAAAATCCATCTTGCCTGTAAAAACCAGGGAACGAGGGGGGAGCGGCGAGGAGTGGATACCAGCGGAGGTATAGTATTCTACGTCAACGGCGTTGGGGACGACCGTCACATTGAGACTCGGAACCAGTTGGTGCAAGGCGGCCTTGTCTGCTTCAGAGACGGCCACCACCTGATCGGCCAACTGGCAGATCTTGGCTTCGTAGCGGCTGAGCTTCTTCCACTGGATCAGGGAATAAAGGGCCGCGACCCAACGCCTGGGGTGTCTAATATCGGTTTCGAAGGCTCGCTGTTGCAGCACGTACTCGGCGTTGTGATCATCGAATATGGATATGGGGTATTGGGTATTGGATATTCTCCAATCCATCCAGTGTTGCGCCATCTCGATGCCCTCAATCTGAACTACATCGAAGGGCACTCGCTGCAGCGTGGCAGCCAGCTTGGCCTGGAACTCCGCTGATGGCAGGCGCAGGGCCATATCGGGCAGGGGGGAGAGGAACAGTGACCAGAAGCGTTTCAGTGGAGAACGGCGCGGGGTGGGGATGCCTTCGATGTTGCGACAATGCTGCTGCAATGGAGTTGCTGCAGCTATTTCATCCTGTGAGAGGACGAAGGAAAGCAGATGGATCTCGTGGCGCGGGGCCAGGTTGGCTATGATGTTGTAGTTTCTTATGGTTGTGCCCTGATGAGGGGGATAGGGGAGTTGAGGGGTGAGAAACAGTATCCGCATCAGTCAGTCGCCTTTGCCGACGCGCTGGTAGAGCGCCAGTGTCTGGCGCGCGGTTTTCTCCCAGGAGAAGCACTGGGCCCGCTTGAGCCCCTTGGCGATCAACTCGGCTCGCAGGGCCTCGTCGGTCAAGACCCGCCAGATGGCCACCGTTAGCTCCGAAACGTCCTCAGGGTCAACCAATAGTCCGGCATCACCCACTACCTCAGGTAGTGATGAGACGTTGGAGACCACTACCGGCGTGCCGCAGGCCATGGCTTCTAGGGGCGGCAGGCCGAAGCCCTCGTAGAAGGACGGCTGCACCAGAAGTTGGGCAGCGTTGTAAAGATGGAGCAAATCCTCGACGGGTACCCGGCCGAGGAAGAGGACGTCGTCGGTCAGCTTGAGCTTGTCCACGAGGGTGAAAACCTTCTCGGAGAGCCAACCCCGCCGTCCTACAACTACCAGTTTCACCTCGACCTTGTAGCTGTCTAGCAACTGTCGGTAAGCCTTCAGAAGCGCGGGCAGGTTCTTACGCGGTTCGATGGTGCTTACGAAGAGGATGAAATCGCTCGTGATGTGGTGTTTGCTCTTAATCAGCTTGAGGATTTCCAGGTCGTTGACAGGCCGATAGATGGGATTGGCCGATAAGTAAATGACAGTGATCTTATGCTCAGGCGTGCCCAAAAGGCGGATGGTATCTTGCTTAGTGCTCTCGGAGTCGGCGATGATGTGGTCGGTCCGTTTCACAGCCTGGTCAATCTGGCCGTAGTAGCGCGCGCTCTCCTTGGTGAGGAAGTGAGGGTATACGAGGAAGGCCAGGTCGTGGATGGTGATGATGGATTTGCAGTTGCGGTGAAAAGGGGGTATGAAATCGGGACTGTGCAGGACGTCCAGGCCAAGGCCTGCGATCTCCACTCGTAGGGTAAACTGCTCGAAGCGATGATGACTTGGCGTCCAGAGGGACACTCGCTTAAAATTGGGCTTATCAACGATGATGCGCTTATCCTTACGGCTCTGTAGGATGATGAATTCATTCTCTCGGTCGCGAGGCTTTCCGCCGCTCTCGGCAAGTCCTTGAATCAAGCGAAGGGTGTACTGACTGATTCCTGCTTGACTGTAGTAGACCAACCGCGCGTCAATGCCAATGCGCATTGGCTATGATTCTCCCGAAACTCTTTCCATCTCCAGCATACGACGTTTGAGATTCAAACCGCCCCCGAAGCCGCGCAAATCCCCGTCGCTGCCTATCACCCGGTGACAGGGTACCACGATAGGCACGGGGTTAGTGGCCATGGCCCGTCCGACAGCACGGGCGGCTCCTGGAGAGCCGACCTGGCGGGCTATCTGGCCATAAGAGCGAGTCTCTCCGCAGGGAATGTCCCGCACGGCCAACCAGACCCGGCGCTGGAAAGCGGTTGCCCCGCTCAGGTCTAAAGGCTCGTCGAAGAGAACTCGCTGGCCGTCGAAATACTGCTGCAGCTTTGTCTTCAGGCCGTCAAGTCTTGGGTCATCGCAGCTCTGACCTTCCCCCCAATGTTCGAGCAGTGGCTTCAAGGCTCTCTCCTGGGTTGGCTCTGGCAGGGTGAGGGCCAGGAGTCCGTTGGGGGAACTGGCGATCCCCACCCAACCACAGGCCGTCTGGCATGAATCTATGGCGGCTTTGACTTCTTTGTTCATTCTTACTTACTCCTCATTCCTTGCCTCTTTGAGATCGAGTGATCGGGTTTCCAATTATAACCATTATACGTTGCCTGTCAAGGTTGCACGCACTCGCCGGCTCAGCTTACTCAACGTGCATGCCGGGCGTATTTGGCTACTGAACCTCAGATTCGCTCTCTGACTCTGGGCGACGAGAAGATCTGCGGCTCTTGATGGTCGCCAGGAGTGCGGAGGGGAATCAAACCTCTGGCGGAGTGGCAAGCTGATCGCAGATGTCGTTGCCCAACCTGGTTCGCCTGCCGCCACATGGCTTCTTTCTGATACCCATTTTAGCACAAGACAGCAGATATGTCAATGGCCGAACTTGATTTTTCCCACGAGTTCCGCGGAGGCAAACGCGGTTTTGCCAAATGGCGATTTAAGCGGTATAATTAGCGTAACTTCGTGGAGGGAGATGACCTATGCCGAGGGAGACCTTCGACGAGCAAATCGGCGAGCTACAGGAAGACCTGTTGGCCGTGGGCGATTTAGTGGATAGGGCCGTAGAGCGCTCGGTTCAATCTCTGGCAAACCGTGACCTGGAGCTGGCTCAACAGATCATTGATGAAGATGCCTTGATCAATCAGGCTCAGTGCGACCTGGAGGAAAGATGCCTGGTTCTGATCGCCACCCAGCAGCCCCTGGCCCGCGATTTGCGGATCATCGTCACTGTCTCCAACATCGCCATTGAACTGGAGCGCATGGGTGATTACGCTAAGGGGATCGCCAAGATCACTCTCATGATTGGCGACCAGCCCCCCTTGAAGCCCCTGATTGACATCCCTCGCATGGCCGAGAAGGGGCGCCAACTCCTTCACCAGCAGTTGGACGCTTTCATCCGTCGCGACCCCGACACAGCGCGGCGCCTTGGCGCTGGGGACGATGAGGTGGACGCCTTGTATGATCAGGTATACCGCGAGCTCGTGTTCTTCATGATGCAGGACCCCAGAACCATCACCCGGGCCACGTACTTGCTTTGGGTAGCCCATAACCTGGAGCGCATCGCCGATCGCACCACCAACATCGGCGAGCGAGTGGTCTTCTTGGTCACGGGCCGGGTGGAAGAATTGAATACGTGAGGTAAGGGGCAACGCACCTCGCAAGTGCATTGCCCCTGGCTAGTTAATCCCCAATTGGAGGTGGAACATGGACTTGAACCAACTTAAACAGATGGTCAACTGGCTGGACGAGGAGCGCCGACGCGATAAGACTGACTTGGGTAAACTCCAACAGCGAGTGGAGAGCCAGTCGGCGGAGATCGCGGAGCAGGCCAGGAGGATACAGGAGCAGGAAGGGACTTTGGCGCGCACTCATGCCCAACTGACCAAGTTCCCCCAGCTCGAAAAGGCCCTCGGCCAACTCAGGGATGAGCTGGTACTGCTCATAGAGCGACACGATGAGCAGCGTCGAAATGCTGAGATGGATGCAGCGCGAGTGAGGCAAGTGGAACAGGCAAGCCAGACTCGCGTTCTGGGGGAGATGAAGAAGGAGCTTCAGAAACTGTCTCGCCACGAGGAGGAGCTGCAACTGAGAAAAGCTGAGGATCAGCGACTGGGGGAGGGCGTCTTGAGCCTGCAGCAGCGGGTAGCCGACTTCGGTAGAGATCTCGAAAACCGAACGCGGAATTTGCCCTATCTCGAAGAGCACCCCCGACAGAACGCCAAACGGATAGCCGAGCTTCAGGAGGAGACGCCGGAATTGTTCAAGAGGACTGAGGCTCAATCTGCAAAGTTGCAACTGTTGGAGGAGTTATTCAGGAAAAGTGATCGCCGGATGGAGGAACTGGACTTGCAGGGAAGCGAGCTGAAGCAAGAGCAGAAGGACTTCAGCGAGTCCATCAATCTCGGTGAACAGCAGCGCGGGAGGCAGATGAAAGAGTGGACCGAGCAGATGGAAGAGCAGCGCCGAAAGATGAAGAAGTACGACGCTCAGATGCAGCAATCGGCGGAGCTGTATGGGAGGAACAAGCAGGCTTTAGCAGCCTTGGGGAAGTTCGAGGAGCGCCTGAAGCAGCGTCAGGCAGATGTGGCGGAGCTACAACGCTTGGCGGAGAAACGCCAGAAGAATCAACTGGAAGAATGGCAGGCGGGAGATGAGAAGCGATGGAAGAAGAACCTGCTGATTTGGGAACAACACTGGCGCACTCAGGATAGGTTGAACGAAGAGCAGGCTGTACGGCTTGGATCGTTAGAGGAGTCTGACAAAGCGAATCAAGCTCAAATCACGGCCTTGTGGCAGACCTGGCAGGAATATGCCCGCCGTCAGATCGGCGAGATGCAGGAGCGCATTGTGCACGCGGGGGAAAAGGTCGAAGAGCTCCGCTGAAGGAGTGGATGAAGTTTGCGAGTAATCGGCACAGCGGGACACGTAGACCACGGCAAATCGAGGCTGGTAGAGGCTCTGACGGGCATTGATCCGGACCGCCTCAAAGAAGAGAAGGAACGGGAGATGACCATTGACCTGGGCTTCGCTTGGCTCACTTTGCCCAGCGGTGAGTCAGTGGGCATCGTTGATGTGCCTGGCCACAGGGATTTTATCGAGAACATGCTGGCTGGCGTGGGCGGCATTGACGCTGCACTCTTCGTAGTGGCCGCCGACGAGGGGGTGATGCCTCAGACGCGCGAACACCTGGCTATCCTGCACCTGTTGGGGGTGAGGAACGGAGTGGTAGCCCTGACCAAGATGGATCTGATCGAGGACGAAGAATGGCTGGAACTCGTTCAACTCGACGTGGCCGAACTGCTGGAGGATACTGTCCTGGCCGACGTCTCCGTGGTTCCTGTCTCAGTCAGGACAAAGCAGGGATTGCCGGCCTTGCTGGAGGAATTGGACAGGCTGCTGGAGAACGTGCCTCCCCGCAGCAATCTGGGACGTCCCCGGCTCCCGATTGATCGCGTGTTCACCATCGCTGGTTTTGGCACCGTGGTGACGGGCACGCTCATTGATGGCGGCTTGCGAGTTGGTCAGGAGGTGGAGGTCTTGCCCCAGGGGTTGAAGGCGCGAGTGCGGGGCCTGCAGACTCACAAGGAAAAGATCGAACGAGCTGTTCCCGGCAGCCGGGTGGCTGTCAATTTGACGGGGGTGAGCAAAAACGAGGTGCTGCGGGGTGATGTGGTGACCATCCCCGGCTGGCTGAGGTCCACCACGCTAGTAGACGTGCGCTTGCGCTATTTGGACAACGCCCCGCGCCCCTTGCGGCACAACGCACCGCTGAAGTTCTTCAGTGGTTCTGTGGAGGTAATGGCCAGGTCGCGGCTCTTGGACAGCGAGGCCATCCCGCCGGGGGGAGAGGGCTGGGTGCAGTTGCGGTTGACTGAGCCGGTGGCCCTGGTCAGGGGTGATCGTTTCATCGTCCGCCAGCCCTCGCCTGCCATTACTCTAGGCGGTGGGCGGGTGATTGACCCTCATCCCCGCCGGCGACACCGGCGCTTCCGCTCCGAAGTCATTGCCAAGCTGGCGACCCTGGCCCGAGGCAGTCCGCCGGAGATTATTCTACAATCACTGGAAACCAGCCAACCCTGCCAGCTCCGCGCGCTGATAGAGCGCAGCGGCCTCGTTATGGAAGAAGCAGGCCCGGCTTTGCAGGATCTGTTGGATAGCCAGCAAGTTCTACTCCTCGACAGCAGGATCGAAAAAATACCCAATACCCAATATCTAATTGCCAACAATCCATATCTTATCTCTGCGATGGGTTGGGAAGGGCTATCGAACAAACTGGCTACTGCCTTGCGAGACTATCACCAGCGGCGCCCTTTGCGCCAGGGCATGCCCCGTGAAGAACTCAAGAGCCAGTTGAGATTATCCACCAAACTCCTGAACGAGGTGGCAAGCAGGGCCGTGAGCGAGGGCAGGTTGGTGGATGAAGAGGCTATTCTGCGCTTGTCAGAACATCAAGTGAAGTTCGGTGCTGATCAAGAGCGTCAGGTGCAGGAGCTATTGGCTGCCTTCAGGAAGAACCCTTACACCACGCCTTCGGTGGCCGATAGCGAGACCGTGGTGGGAACAGAAGTACTGAACGCATTGATCCAGCAGGGAAAGCTGGTTCGGGTCAGTGAAGATGTCCTGTTTCTGAGGGAGACCTACGAGAAGATGGTTAAGCGGGTCATCGGGCACATCGAAGAGAAGGGCGCTATCACGGTGGCTCAGGTGCGCGACATGTTCGCCGCCAGTCGCAAGTATGCCCTGGCGCTGATGGAACACCTGGACGAACGCAGGGTGACAAGACGGGTGGGGGACGAACGTGTCCTAAGATAGCTCAGCATCGCGTGTTCTAGCCAAAAAGCCTCCGCATGGTATGATGCAGGAGGCTTTTTGGCGTATTGTGCCGGTAGGAGAACCCATCCCGGACAAACCGGAATCGAACAGGGTTCAAGCCGCACAAAAACCACCAGGCGTCAATGTTTTCAGTTTGCTTCTTACGTCTTCAGGTTTTTACTATCGAGATCTTGCCGTTTTTTGTGCGAATTTAGCTGATGAGGCGCTACAGAAACGTCTGGAAACCTTAAAGTTTTGAGATCCGGCTGATCCTCTCAATATACTATATATGGTATGTTATATTCAGAAGAACGCCAATATATAGTATCATCAATCGAAGGGAGTGGAAAGTTGCCCCCAGCGAACCTTAAAATCCTCCAAGGGGACTAGCCAAAATTGCAAAACTAGTGTATAATATGAGTGGAGAGAAGTGGAGTGTTGTGGGGGAATATGGCAACCTGGGCCATGAAGTGTGGGGAGTGCAACCATGTTTTCGGGCGAATGTGAGCATACAGTAGATGACAAGGGGAGGCTGATCATTCCCGCCAAGTTTCGCGCTGACCTGGCCGTGGGCTTGTTTGTCACTAGAGGCTTGGATGGTTGCCTGTTCGTCTTTCCGCTGAATACGTGGGAAGAGTTATCCGAGAAGATGGCTCACCTTTCTCTTGTTAAAACCGGTGCCCGCCTATTCAGCCGCATGATGTTTTCAGGCGTTGAATGTACGTTGGACAAACAAGGACGGATTCTTCTGCCACCTCCCTTGCGGGCGCACGCCGATATCGAAAGCGAGGTGGTTATCACTGGCGTCAGGAACCGTCTGGATATCTGGAGCAAAAAGCGCTGGCAAGAAATGACTACCAAAATGGAGGAGGAGAGCGGTTCCATCGCCGAGCAATTAGCCGACTTGGGAATCTAGGAGGGCAAGGCATCCCCTGCCCATTATTGTACACCAGTTTTGCAAATAACGCAATTGACTCAAGGTGATAAGTTGAGCCATATTCCTGTCCTTTACCAAGAGGTCCTGGACGGGCTTCGGATAAAGCCTGGCGGACGCTACCTGGACGGCACGGTGGGGGGAGGGGGGCATGCCCGTGGGATTCTCGTGGCCTCCGCACCCGATGGTGATCTCCTGGGCATTGATGCTGACCCCATGGCCATGGCTTTAGCGGGTGAGCGACTGGCCGAATTTGGGGAGAGGATTGCTTTGGTCCAAGGTAATTTCGCTGCTCTGGAGGAGATTGCTTTGGAACACGGCTTTTATCCTGTGGATGGCATCCTCCTCGATTTGGGACTCTCATCGCTGCAGTTGGACGCCGAGGGTCGAGGGTTCTCCTTTCAGTTGGACGGCCCACTGGATATGCGCTTCGACCCCAGCCAGACGACGACAGCGGCGGATTTGGTCAACACTCTGTCCAGGGAGGAATTGGCTGGCATCTTGTTTCGGTACGGCGAGGAACCTCGATCTCGGCGCGTCGCTCGAGCTATCGTGGCTGGGCGTCCCATTAATACTACGGGGGGGCTGGCTGCTCTGGTGTCTGCTTCAGTAGGCCGCCGCGGGAGGCTCCACCCGGCTACTCGGACTTTCCAGGCCCTGCGCATGGCCGTTAACGAAGAACTGGAATGCCTCGCCGAAGCCTTACCCCAGGCGTTGAGGCTCTTGGCGCCCAGAGGACGTCTGGCGGTCATATCCTTTCACTCCCTGGAGGATCGCCTGGTAAAGCGGTTTTTCCGTAACGAAGCAAGGGATTGCCTGTGCCCGCTAGAAGTACTCGTTTGCACCTGTGGTCATCAAGCAGCCTTAGGAATAGTGACCAAGAAGCCCATCAGACCATCGGTTGAGGAGGTAGCTGCCAATCCTCGCAGCCGCAGTGCCAAGTTGCGGATTGCGTATCGTTTACCTGAAATTCTGGCATAAGGGGTAGCAGCCCAACCGCGTTGGGCGTCCAAGGGAGTACTCCGGCGCAGAACGGCCAATGTGATTGGCCTTCTATCCTTGTATTGAGGAGACCGCTCATGGCTAGCAGTCAAAAGCGCTCGTTGCGTCTGGAGAAGGGGCCTTGGCCGCTGGAAGCCAAGACAACAGCCGGGATTCTCCTGATTATGGCTCTGTTGGGCTTGCTCAGTTGGCTCTGCCTGATTCAGGCCAGTAAAGTATCCAGGACCAATTACCGAATCCGGGCAAAAGCAGCGGAGAAGGAACGGCTCCAGCGAGAGAACGCCGAGTCGCTGGCTGAGGTCGTGGAGATGCTCAACGTTTCTCGCCTGGAGGACGTGGCGCTAGGATTAGGCTACGGCCCCGCTAAGGAGCGGCGGTATTTGGACGTACCTGGTTACCCTGGCGGTGTATCGGGAGGGGGATTGGCTGCAGCGCCTAGTCTGGATGAAAGCGCCGTTGTTGCTCCGGAAGAACCCGGCGGTGAGCCTCGCGGTGTGGCGCGGTGGTGGGAAAAGGTGATCTCTCAATTCGTGGCCTGGGCGGGGACGCAACCCTGATGATAGTTAGAGGAAGGATAGCTTCTCAGAATAATAATGACGAAAGCAGTGGATCGAAGGAAATGGCTCTTCGGCGCCTTGCCTTTGTGATCGCCATCCTCATCGGCCTGGTCCTGGTCATCGCTGTTCGACTTTTCTACTTGCAGGTCGTTCAGGGTGCTTTTGGTAGTGGCAAAGAGCCCCCGCTTCCAAACTATACGCCGGAAGTCGCTTCTCATCGTGGGTTGATCATTGATCGCCGTGGCCACATCCTGGTGCTAAATATCTTTGAGTACGAAATAACCTCGGCGCCAAAGGAGATAGAGTATCCTCAGGATGTAGCGAACCAGCTATCACCACTCCTGGATTTGTCGCCTGACGAGCTAGTTTCAGTCCTAGATTCCGAAAGGCCTTACGCTCTCCTGAAAAAGCGCGTCTCGCAAGAAGCGGCCGACGCCATTGCTTCATTGAATTTCACGGGCATCCACTTGGAGCCTAAGCTCCGGCGCAAATATCCCGAGGGAGGGTTAGCTGCTCACCTTCTGGGGTTTGTTACCTATGATAGCAATGGTGTCTATGGCCTGGAGGGACACCATGACCTTCTCTTGAAAGGCGCTAGCGACACACTCGAGTGGCGTCTTGAGCCTTGTCCTGAGCCCTGTCAAAGGGCTGTCGAAGGAGGGAGGGTGTATTATCAGAGCGAAGCTGTGCCCTCTGTCTTTCCCCAACTGCCGTTGCCGCAGGATGGTACCCATCTGGTGCTGACTCTCGACAGGAACATCCAATACCTGGTGGAGCAGGAGTTGGCCAAGGCGGTAGCCCAATATCAAGCTGATAGCGGCACCATTATCGTCATGGATCCGAAGACAGGTGCTATCCTGGCTATGGCCAACTATCCGTCCTATGATCCCAACCGCTTCTACGAAGTGCCGATGGAGCTATACATCAACCCTGCGGTGAGTGGGCAATACGAGCCTGGGTCTGTCTTCAAGATTATCACTATGGCCGCAGGTCTCAATGCAGGAATCATTACCCCTGATAGCACTTTCTACGATAGCGGCGCGATAGAGGTGGGAGGGGCCGTTATCCGGAACCCCGACCGTCGTGCCCATGGCCTGGTCACTATGACAGACGTCCTGGCGTATTCGCTGAATGTAGGGGTTGCCTACGTCAGCACCTCTCTGGGTGAAGAAACTTTCTATGCCTACCTGAAGCGTTTTGGCTGCGGAGATTATACGGGCATTGATTTGGACGGCGAAGTGGCTGGGACCGTTAAGGAGCCAGGCAGCAGGGAGTGGGATGAGTCCGATCTGGGCACTAACTCCTTTGGGCAGGGCGTGGCCGTGACTCCTATCCAGATGATCACCTCAGTGGCGGCGGTGGCCAACCGTGGTTTGCTGATGAAGCCCTATGTGGTAGAGCGGATCGTTGATGACCGAGGCGTGATGGTTACCCAGCCCATCGTCGTGCGACAGGTCGTTTCCGTCCAGACGGCCGAGCAATTGACGGAAATGCTGGTGGAAACCGTGGAACGAGGGGCGGAATTGGCTGTTGTGCCGGGTTACGACATTGCTGGAAAGACGGGAACAGCTCAGATACCCGTTGGCGATCAATATGACCCAGAGTTGACCATCGCCTCGTTCGTGGGCTACGCTCCGGCCGATGATCCCCGCTTCATCGCCCTGGTCAAAATAGACAAGCCGCGATTGGATTCGTGGGGAGCAGAAGTGGCGGCTCCCGTTTTCAGGGCCATAGCCGAGCGACTGTTCGTGCTGCTGGATGTCCCGCCCAACGGCGTAAGATTGGCTAGCAGGTGATCCGATGCAACGTCCTGAGCATAGGCGAAGGGCCGTCGAAGGGTTGACCCTTGCCGATTTGGTGGAGGGCCTCACCGGCCAGAGGCCATCCACCCTGGAGCAGAAGCTGATTGGCTCGGAAGTGGTAACGGCTGCGGTCATAGACTCGCGCCAGGCGTGCCCTGGTAGCCTGTTCGTGGCCCTGAAAGGCGAGCGCGAAGATGGGCACGACTTCGTCGCCGACGCCTTCCAGCGCGGGGCGATAGCGGCTATCGTGGAGAAAGAAATAGATATTGGATGTTGGATATTAGACATTAGACAGGCGCCATTCCAATCTCCAATTTCCAATCTCCAATATCCAGTTTGTTTTATAGCCGAAGATAGCCTGAAGGCCCTGCAACAGGTGGCTACCTACTGGCGTGGCAAGCATGCTCCTCGTGTGGTGGGTGTCACTGGCAGCATTGGCAAGACCACTGCCAAGGAGATGATCGGCAGTGTTCTCTGTCAGCGCTTTCGCACCCTGAAGAGCGAGGGCAACTACAACAGTGAGACTGGCCTGCCCTTGACGCTCTTGAAGCTGGAGCCGAGCCACCAGCGGGTCGTCCTGGAGATGGGCATGTACGACCTGGGGGAGATCGCGGAATTGGCGGCCATCGCCCGTCCCCACGTCGGCGTAGTGACCAACGTGGGCCCCACCCACCTGGAGCGGCTAGGCACCATCGAGCGCATCGCCCAGGCCAAGACAGAGCTGGTGGAAGCTTTGCCTGACGACGGCGTGGCCATCCTGAATGGAGACGATCCCTGGGTGCGCCAGATGGCGGCCAAGACCAGAGCCAAGGTATTCTACTACGGCCTGGACCAAACCTGTGACCTGTGGGCCAACCAGATCGAAAGCCAGGGTCTGGAGGGTATCCGATTCCGCTTCCATCATGGCTCTGAGACGATCTATGCCAAGGCGCCGATGCTGGGGCGGCATAGCGTGCACACGGCTCTGGCTGCTGCTGCCGTGGGTTTGGTCGAAGGACAATCTTGGGAGGAGATTATAGATGGCTTGCGAGGAGCGGCGCAATTGCGCTTGGTGGTGGTGCCCGGTTTGCGAGGTTCGGCTATCCTGGACGATACCTACAACGCCAGCCCTGCCTCAACCATCGCTGCCCTCAACCTGGTTGAGGAACTGGATGGACGGAAGATCGCCGTGCTGGGTGACATGCTGGAGCTGGGGGCCTACGAGGAAGAAGGACATCGAAAAGTGGGTCGCCGGGCCCTGGATGTGGTGGCTGTACTCATCACCGTGGGAGAGCGAGGACGACTCATCGCTGAGGCATCTCTGGCCTGGGGCATGGAGGCAGAAAAGGTTATCATAGCGGAGGACAACGATAGCGCCATCGCCCGCCTGCGCGCGATCGTCGCTCCTGGTGACATGATACTGGTAAAAGGCTCTCGCGGCATGAAAATGGAGAAAATCGTCGCCGCGTTAGCAATAGCCAATAACCAATAACCAATTGAGATTGGATACTGGATATTCGAGATTTGACACATGGCTTATGCATTAGCTCTGGGCGCCTTTTCTTTCGTGTTCGCCGTTGTCTGGGGTAGTCCGCTGATCGCCTACCTGAGGCAGCACCGCATCGGCAAGCAGATCCGGTTCGACGGCCCCAGTTCCCACCAGACGAAGACCGGCACCCCGACCATGGGGGGACTGATGATTTTGATACCGGTCTTTCTCATCGTCTCGGCTGCAGGCTTCGCTGAGGTACTGGCCGGCACTTCTTTGGGTCAGGCGCTGCTGGATAGGATGGGTGTGGCGCGAGCTGTTTTCCTCGGCCGTTCGATTCTGGTGCCGCTGGGGGTTATGCTCGGATTTGGGCTGATGGGCGGACTCGACGACTGGGCCGGGACGCGAGGTTATCGCGACGGCGAAGGGCTGCCGGGCCGCTGGAAGTTTGTCATCCAGTTAGTGTTGGCCATAATCGCAGCTCTCGTTCTTCACTTTGGCCCTCCCGACCTGCATAGCGTAGCCGTCCCCGGTCTGGCCGAAAAAGTAGACATCGGGCTTTTGTGGCTGCCCGTCGCTGCGTTCATCATCATCGCTAGTTCCAACGCTGTCAATCTGACCGATGGGCTGGATGGCTTGGCTGGCTCCATTGCTGCCCTCTGTTTTCTCTGCTACGGCATCATCGCCTACCTGCAGGATCAGGGCTGGTT
>CAYWWC010000007.1:30379-36730 GCA_964461615.1 uncultured Anaerolineae bacterium | reverse complement strand
CCACGTTTAGCACCCGATGGGCGGTAGGCGTCTGCGATTCGCCACAGCCGCTCAACAGGGCAAGCAGTAGGATTATCCAAACCACTCTTGTCGTGCGCTTCACAAGCAGAACTTGTCCTGAGCCCTGCCCTGAGCAAAGTTGAAGGGCGTGTCTGCGCTTTCTCATTTCTTTCCTCCCTTTCTCTGTGCCGACAGGTCAATCCCCAAATTTGTAAGCCCGCCTGGCCAGTCGGTAGGCCGTGTCCTGAATCATCTCGCGGGCGTCGTGCATATCTACAACTCCCCGCACCACCAAACCGGCCAGCCAGTTGGCGCTGGCGCGACGCCACAGATCATGGCGCGCAGGAATAGAGGGGAAGGAGCGCGTGTCATCGTTGAATCCGACGGTGTTGTAGAGTCCGGCCGTCTCGACAACCTGCTCCAGGTAACACCTCATGCCGTTGATGCTATCCTGGAACCACCACGGTCCGCCCAGTTTCATAGATGGATAGTGTCCCGCCAGGGGAGCCAACTCACGGGAGTAGATGGATGCGTCCAGCGTGAAGACGATGAAGGTCAGGCGAGGATCGTTGCCGTATTTGTTGAGGAGCGGCTGCAGATTGTGGGTGAATTCAGCTCGGATGGGAATGTCACACCCCATGTCGGGGCCAAAGCGATCAAATAGCGGGCGATTGTGGTTGCGACACGAGCCAAAGTGCACTTGCATCACCAAGCCATCCTCGATGCTCATACGCGCGCTTTCCATGAGCATGTGACCGAAAAAGCGGGCTGCATCCTCATCAGAAGCCTGGCCTCTCAGCGCCCGCTGAAAAATCTGATCCGCCTCGCGCAGGGATAGCTCACCCGTGGTCAGCGAGGTTCCATCGCTATCAGTGGCGGCCGCTCCCAACGACTTGAAGAAGGCGCGCCGCTCTTCCAGCGCCTGGATCAAAGCGGCATAGGAGTTGACCTCGATGCCCGTCAGTTCACTCAGCCTGTCAATGTTTTCCCGCCAGCCCTGTCGCAAGAGATGAATCACGTCATCGGGTCGAAAGGTGGGTCGGATGTCGCCTTTCCAGCCAGAGGTCCGAATCGCCTGGTGATGGTTCAGGGAATCGGCAGCGAAGTCGGTGGTGCAGAGCACTTCGATGTTGAACCGCTCAAACAGAGCGCGGGGGCGGAACTCTGGCAAGGCCAGTTTCTCTACCAATTGGTCGTAGAGAAGCTGGGCCGTCGCCCCTGTCAGCTTCTCTTCGATGCCAAAGACCTCTTTGAACATATAGGCCAGCCAGATGCCCGTGGGCGTGCCACGAAACAGGTAGAAGTGGTCGGCAAAGGTCTGCCAGATCTGGCGATGATCTTGCTCCCCAGTGCCTTTGGGAACGCCCAATGCCGCCAAGGGAATACCCTGGGAGTAGTACATGCGGAACACGTAATGGTCGGGAATGATGAGCAACTCGGCCGGCGTGCCAAAGGTGGCGTCCTCGTCGGCGAAGAGACTGGGGTCCACGTGTCCGTGGGGGCAAATGAGGGGCAGATTGGCCACTGACTCGTACAGCTCCCGCGCGATGCGCCGCTGTGCCGGATCGGGGTCAAAGTATCGGTCGGGAGGTAAGTGCCATTTTAGGTGTGTCATGAAGCATCCCTTCGCAAACCATTTATTCGACACTGCAACCTATTGTAGAACATTTGCTGCTAATTTGCAAGTCCGCTGCTGCTGAGGTAAGTTGGGATAGACCCAAGGAAACAGATGATGAAAGCGATAACTTGACAAGCTCTCTGCTCTATGTTATAATGCTCGCAAACGATTGCGCAATCGCTTGCGAGATGGAGGTGGATTATCACGACGATGCGCCACGTGGCGGAGCACGCCAGTGTCTCCGTCACTACAGTATCCCATGTGATTAACGAGACTCGTCCCGTCAGCGACGAGTTGCGTCAGCGCGTACTGGCAGCTATGGACGAACTGGGCTATCAGTCCAATCTCCTGGCCCGTAGCTTGCGCCAGGGCAAGACCCACACCATTGGCATGATTATCCCCGACAACGCAAACCCCTTCTTCGCCGAGATGGCCCGAGGCGTCGAAGACACCAGCTTCGAGCAAGGCTACAGCGTGATCCTCTGCAACTCCGACGGCAACTTGGACAAGGAACTCCTCTACGCTGACGTGCTAGCTGAAAAGCGAGTGGACGGTATCCTCTTTGTGGCCGCTGGGTTGAGCACCAAACGTATCCTCGACCTGCAAGCGCGGCGGATGCCCCTGGTCGTGGTGGACCGTGACCTTCCTGGGGCCGCCGTAGACTCGGTGCTGACCGACAACGCCCAGGGAGGGTGGCTGGCCACCCATCACCTGGTCGAACTGGGCCACCACCGCATCGGCTGCATCACTGGCCCCTCGGACATCACGCCCAGCGCCGAACGCATCACCGGCTACCGGCAAGCCCTGGACGAAAACGGCATTCCCGTGGACAAAGCCCTTATCGTTAGGGGAGACTTCCAGTACGACAGCGGCTACCAAGCAGCAAGCCAACTCCTCCAGATGGACGATCCGCCAACGGCCATTTTCGCCTGCAACGACCTGATGGCCATCGGGGTGATGAGCGCAGCCCTGAAACTGGGATTGCATATCCCCGCCGACCTATCGGTGATCGGGTTTGACGGCGTGCGCCTGGCTTCGTTTGCCAATCCACCTCTGACTACCATCGTTCAGCTCAAGTATGAGATCGGTGTGATTGCAACAACGATGTTGCTAGAGCGCATGCACGATCTTGAGATGCCGGCGCGCCGACGTGTGTTCGAAACCAATCTCCTGCTTCGCCAGTCCACAGCCCCTTGGAAAGGGTAAAAGCCTATGACAGCACGAATAACCGTCGTCGGTAGCTTGAACATGGACCTGGTCGTTCGCTCTCCGCGCATCCCCCGTCCCGGCGAAACGATTATTGGCAGCGGATTCCGCCACGTGCCCGGTGGAAAAGGCTCCAACCAAGCCGTGGCTGCTGCCCGGCTGGGAGCCCAGGTTTCACTCGTAGGACGAGTTGGACAGGATGGGTTTGCCAACTCGCTGCTCGAAAACCTGGCCGCCGATGATGTAGATCACTCCTTCGTCATCCAAGATCGAGAAGCCGCTACGGGCGTGGCCCTTATCGTGGTGGACGACGCTGGGCAGAACACCATCGTTGTCGCCTCTGGGGCCAACATGCGCCTCTCCCCCACCGATGTGCAGGCCGCCGAAGCGGTCATCGCCGGTGCCGACGCACTACTGCTACAACTGGAGAGCCCACTAGAGACAGTGCTCCGAGCGGCCCAGGTCGCCCGCGCTCACCAGGTTAAGGTTATACTCAATCCGGCTCCTGCCCGCGCGCTATCTGCTGAACTGCTGGCTCTTGTGGATGTGCTTATCCCCAACGAGAGCGAGACGGTGCTACTGACAGGGATGCCCGTTGGAAGCCAGGCCGAGGCAAAAGCGGCTGCCGACGCGCTACTAAGACGGGGCGTCGGCAGCGTGATTCTCACCCTGGGCGAACAGGGTGCGCTGCTGGCACAAGAGGCAGGGCCGCATCTTTTCCCCGCCTTCGACGTGACACCGGTGGACACTACAGCAGCGGGTGATGCCTTTGTGGCCGGCTTTGCCGTGGCCCTGGCCGAAAGCAAACCATTGGCCGAGGCAGTGCGGTGGGGGAACGCGGCGGGCGCTCTGGCCACAACCAAACTGGGCGCTCAATCCTCTCTACCCACCCGCCGGGCATTGGAGATATTTCTGGCCGAAGGAATCATGAAGTCCGTGTCAGCAGGAGGAGACAGAACATGAAGAAGATCGGTCTACTCAACCAGCCCATCTCGTCAGTCATAGCCAGCCTGGGCCACATGGACACGCTGGTCATCTCCGACGCCGGCCTGCCCATCCCGACGGAGACGCAGCGCATTGACCTGGCGCTGACCGAAGGCATCCCCACCTTTCTCGACACGCTGCGCGCCGTGCTGATCGAGATGCAGGTGGAGCGGGCCATCATCGCCGAAGAGATGCTCGAAGCAAGCCCAGGCGTCTACGAGGCGATCAAGAAGATTCTAGAAGACGTGCCCATCGACACTGTAACCCACCTCATATTCAAAGACCAGACTCGCTCGGCGCGAGCAGTAGTCCGCACCGGTGAGTTTACGCCCTATGCTAACATCATCCTGGTGGCTGGCGTGGTGTTCTAGCTGGAGAAACGAAGCCCATGCGTACCCTAAATCTTCGGGAGCTGTCACAACGGTTCGGGCTGGCCTTCTCGTTCTTTCTGCTCTGCGTCGTGCTCAGTCTGCTCTCCAATCGCTTCTTGACGATGAGCAACGCCGTCAACCTGCTGCGCCAGTCCACCATCAACGGCATCATCGCCGTCGGAATGACCTTTGTCATCCTCACAGCCGGGATCGATCTTTCAGTGGGAGCAATCTTGGCCCTGAGCACTGTGGTCACGGCCGATCTGCTGCAAAAGGGTGTGCCCGTCCCGCTGGCGGTGCTGGCGGGGCTGAGCCTGGGGACAGGATTGGGTCTAGTCAACGGAGCCATCATCACCAAGGCGCGGGTCCCACCATTTGTGGCGACGTTGGGCATGATGACGGTCGCCCGGGGGCTGGCGCTGACCTACACCCAGGGCCGCCCCATCACCGGCCTGCCCGACGCTTTCCGCTTCGTGGGCACCGGTTCGCTCGGTCCGATCCCGATGCCCATCGTCATCGTCAGTTTTGCCTTCCTTGTAAGTTATGTTCTGCTCACTCGCACGCGGGTGGGGGAATATATTATCGCCCTGGGCAACAACCCCGTCGCCGCCCACTACGCCGGCATCGCCACCGACCGGTACACCTCGTTTGTCTACGCGACATCCGGCCTGCTGGCAGCGCTGGCGGGGATGATCCTGGTAGCCCGTCTCAACTCTGCTCAACCCACAGCCGGCATGGGCTATGAATTCGACGCCATCGCCGCCGTAGTGGTCGGTGGGACCAGCTTCGCTGGCGGAGAGGGCGGCTTGGGAGGCACAATGCTGGGAGTGCTTCTCATCGCCGTGCTCAACAACGGTCTGAACCTGCTCAACGTTTCTTCGTTCTATCAACCGGTTGTCACCGGAGTTGTCATTGCGCTGGCATTGCTGCTCTACCGAGCGATACGATAAATCGCTCGTCATCTATCGAAAGGAGGTGATACGACCTCGAAACAATCTAGCGAAGACGCCGTGGTCTATCCAATTCCATCCGTTTTGCAGTCAGAACAGTACAAACAGTCCGTACCAATGTCCAGATTGCCAACAGCACCTACTAAATCTAAAAGGAGAAGAGATACTACGATGAAAAAGAAACTCTTGTTAACGCTGATCGTCATAGCGGCTCTTTCGCTGCTGACGACGCACTGTACAACGTCTACACCAACAGTCACACCAAAGGCCACGCCAAAGGCCACACCAGAGCCCCCTCCAGAGGACGAAGGGATCACACTGGGACTGTCGCTCTCCACGCTGAACAATCCTTTCTTTGTGACGTTGAAAGAGGGCGCTGAGAAGGCGGCGAAAGCAGCCGGAGTGGAGTTGATTGTCGTGGACGCCCAGGACGACTCGGCCAAAGAGGCCACCAACATCGAAGACCTGATCCAGAAGGGGATTGACGCTCTGCTGGTGAACCCCACCGACGCCGACGCCATCGTGCCCTCGATCCAGAAGGCCAACCAAGCGGGCATCCCGGTCTTCACCATTGACCGAGGCGCCGCCGGCGGCGACATCGTCTCTCACATCGCCTCCGACAACGTGGCCGGAGGGAGCATGGCTAGCGAGTTCCTCTGCCAGGCGCTGGGCAGCTCTGGCATGGTGGTCGAACTAGAGGGCATCGCCGGAACATCGGCGGCCCGCGACCGAGGACAGGGCTTCAACGACTACATGAGCAGCAAGTGCTCTGGCGTCGAGATCGTCGCTCGTCAAACGGCCAACTTCAACCGCGCCGAGGGCTTGAGCGTCTTCGAGAACATCCTCCAGGCCCAGCCAGAGATCAATGGCGTCTTCGCTCACAACGACGAGATGATCCTGGGCGCTATCGAGGCGGCGAAAGCGGCTGGACGGGCAGACGAGATCGTCTTCGTCGGCTTCGATGCCGTTGACGACGCCGTGGCCGCTGTCGAAGCGGGCCAGTTGGCAGCAACCGTCGCCCAGCAGCCCTCCGAGATGGGACGTCTGGGCGTAGAGTTCGCCGTCAAGCACCTCGACGGCGAGACCGTAGAGGAATACATCCCCGTGGACCTGACGCTGGTAAAGGGCGAGGTAGCGGCCAAGCCAGCCGAAGGGATCACGCTGGGCCTGTCGCTCTCCACGCTGAACAATCCTTTCTTTGTGACGTTGAAAGAGGGCGCTG